>CAZNXX010000051.1:0-15895 GCA_964577095.1 uncultured bacterium
GAGAAACTGGTCGACGCGGATCGTGAACTGTTCCGTGTAGGCCTCGCGGGAATAGGTCTTGCCCTGGAGCGTCCGGAACAGCGCTTCCAGATCCCCGTATTCCGGTATGAATCCCACCGGCGTCCGGATGGCGCCCGCTTCCCCGTTCGCCCGCCGCTCCATCCATTTCAGCCACACAGCCTTGTCGGTTTTCTCGTTCAGCCAGCGGCCGTCGGCACCGCGCAGAAAATAATTCACGCCGAAGATCGGCGGGGCCTGACCCAGGCTTCGCCCCATGTCCAGGTTGTTCCGGATATAGCGCCCGAGCGGAATGGACACGAAATCCAGGTTCGACATGGGATCGAAATTCACCACCCCTTCCTTCGAGAGCGTGGCCGCCGTGGTCTCCGACTCGAGCGAGGCCGCGATGGTGACGATGCCGTGAACCCAGTCGAACGCCTGCCGCACCGGCACCCAGGCCGATGAGTCCCGCGCCCCGTAAATGACGCCCCCCACCGCGACGCCCTCGGGATTGTCGAGATCGGGATCCACGTTCTCCAGGCCGCTCAGGCTCAGGGTGAACCGGCCGTTCTTGTGCGAGGGGTCGATTTCCCGGCCCTTCGCGTCCTTCTTTCCGGGGGTCCATTCGCCGGAATGATTGACGCCCTTCGGCGGCACGGGGCCGTCCTTGCCGATCCAGTACACGGTTCCCTCGGGGGTCACCAGAACATTGGAGAAGATGATTTCATTCGACGCGTGCAGGGTCTTCCACAGTATGGGGTCGTCCTTCGAATTCACGCCCATGATGATGCCGAACATGCCCTTCTCGACATTGACCGCGCGGAGTTCGCCGCCGATGTTCCGGAGGTAGGCGATGTCGTCGCCGACGATGGACTCTCCCTTCATCATGGAGGTCGAGGTCTTGCCGCACAGGGAGGGAAAGGCGCCGGTGAAGTAGGTTTTGCGTCCGGCGGGGCCGTGCACGCCCATCACGAACATGTGCTCGCACAGCCAGCCCTCGGACGAAGCGAGGTGAATGGCCAGGCGCATCGACAGCTTTTTCAGGCCCAGCGAGTTCCCGCCGTACTGGGTGTTCGCGCTGTACACGGTCCGGCCCACGGTGTCCACGTAGACGCGCCGCAGGGGGATGTTCCTGCTGACGCCGTTCTCCAGCTCGCCCTGGCTGTGAAGCACCTTGAAGAACCGGGCTTTCGAACCCTGCCGCCTGAATTCCTCGTACCCCTGCCGGTAGAGCAGGTCGAGGTTGTGGCAGACATAGGTCGAATCGGTCACCTGGCAGGCCAGGACCGTGAAAGCGGACCGGACCGGGCCCAGGCAGAAGAAACGGACCCACATCACCCGGCCCTTCATCGCCCCTTTCAGGATCCCGCGGACCTCCGCCGTTCCTTTGAGACGCTCCAGGGTGTTGAAATGCGGGCCCAGATCCTCCCCCTCGGGGATCAGGATCCGCGTGTTCTCCTTGTCCCGCGCCTGGTCGAGCATGCTGTCGAAATGATAGGTGTGCCCCGGAACCGGAAGCGCGAATTCCTCGCCGTCTGCCAGCGCCCGTTCCCGGACCGTTTTCAGGTCCTCCGGCGAATCCGTGACCACGAAGACCGATTCCGGATCCAGAAGTTCCACGGCGTCGGCCACGAAAGCGAACAGTTCGTCGTTGCCGATCGCGGACAGGCGTTCGAAGTGTTCCGGTGTGGCGCGTTTTTTCAGGATTTCAACAGCGGAAAGCGGCATTCATTGCTCCGTTGTGGGGGTGATGATTTTTCCGGCCGCACGCCCGCGATCGAGTCATACGACAGAATGAAAATATCCAGGACGGTGAATATTTACCCGTCCAACAATTTAACACCTGTAATATTCAATGTCAACCGATAAATACCGGGGGTTCGGCCTCAGGCGTACAATCCACGCATTTCCGAGGCTTTGACCACCCGCGTGATACCCACGATGAAAGCGGCCGTCCGCAGGGCCACTTTGTACTGTTTTGCGGTTTCCATCACGTCCTTGAAGGCGTGCACCATGATTCTTTCGAGGTCCTTGTTCACCTGCTCCTCGGTCCAGTAATAGCCGGTCCGGTTCTGGACCCATTCCAGGTAGGAAACCGTGACGCCTCCCGCGTTGGCGAGAACGTCCGGAATGATGTGCACGCCCCTGGCGCGGAGAATCTGGTCCGCCTCCGGCGTGGTGGGGCCGTTGGCCCCCTCGGCGATAATGCGGGCCTTGATGCGGCCGGCGTTTTCCTCGGTGATCTGCCCTTCGAGCGCCGCGGGGATGAGAATGTCGCAGTCGGCCTCCAGGAGCTTCATCGGGTCGTCCATACGGCGGACCTTGCAGAATTTTTCGAGGTCTTTCAGGGTCTTGCACGATCCGGCCCTGATGCACTCGAGGGCCTTGCCGACGGGAATGCCGTCCGGGTTTTCGTACGCGCCGTCGACGTCGGAAATCGCGACGATTTTCGCGCCCATGGATTCGAGTATCCGCGCGGCATGGGAACCCACGTTCCCGAATCCCTGAATGGCGATACGGGCGCCCTTCAGTTCCATCCGCACGTGTTCGTGCCGCACCATCTCGCGGACGCAGATCGCGACGCCCAGCGAAGTGGAGCAGGACCGGCCCTGCGATCCGTACAGTTCCAGGGGCTTGCCGGTGATCACGTCCGGGACGAACTGCTTGTAATGCATGGAATACGTGTCCATCATCCACCCCATGATCTGGGGGTTGGTGTTGACATCCGGGGCGGGCACGTCCTGGTTCGGGCCGAAGAGATCGGCCAATTCGGCGAAATAACGCCGCGCCAGGCGCTCGAGCTCGTTCACGCTCAGCTTGGCGGGATCGACCACGACCCCGCCCTTGCCGCCGCCGAAGGGCACGTTCACCACCGCGCACTTGTAGGTCATCCAGAAGGCCAGCGCCTTGATCTCGTCGGGGTTCACGTCCTGATGGAAGCGGATGCCGCCCTTGGCCGGGCCGCGCACCGAACTGTGCTGGCACCGGTATCCCTTGAAGATCCGGATGGATCCGTCGTCCATGCGCACGGGCAGGTTGACTTCGGTCATGCGCCGGGGCTCCCGGATCATGGCGACCTGGTTGTCCGTCAGGTTGAGGATTTTCGCGGCTTCGTCGAACTGCCGCATGGCGATGGTAAACGCGTCCATGTTCATCATCTGAGTTCCTCTGCTGATGCCTGCGTTCCCTCGTGCATCCACGCCCGACCGGCCGTCACACAGGACGGACCTTCGTTTCCGATCCCGCGTCGGTGCGAGCCGGAGGCATCCGCGCCGCTTAGATGGTTTCGGCCTCGTCGATCAGCATGATGGGAATGTCGTCCTCGATGCGGTAACGGAGCCGGCAGGCCGGGCATTCCAGCCGGGCCTCTTCCGGTTCGTATTTCAGATCGCCCTTGCATTTGGGACAGGCGAGTATGTCAAGGAGTTCGGGTTTGAGCATGGGTCTCTCTTTCTGCCGGTTGTTTCCGCGGTTTTGTCAGCAGGGCCACCACGCCGGGTTCCGCGCGGACGGGTCTTCCCGACGGGTTGGTGAAACAGTGCAGAGTCCGGCCGCGCGCCAGAATCCGGCCCGTTTCCGCCTCAGCCGCCTCGTAGAGCAGTTCGACGATGAGCCGGCTCACTTCGCCGATTTCGGTCCGGATCTCCACCACATCGTCGTACCGCGCCGGCGCCAGGTACAGGCACGAGACTTCGCGCACGGGCAGAAGGAAACCGCTCTCCTCCAGCGCCCGGTAGGGCAGGCCCATGCTTCGGAGCATTTCCGTGCGCGCCGCCTCGAACCACTCGATGTACCGGCTGTGGTAGGCCACGCCCATGCGGTCCACTTCGGCGTAGCGGACGCGCGTCCGGTAAAGTCCGGCCGGTTCCGCTTCCGAACTGCGCGAATCCGGGCTGGGCGGTTTCATCACGCCTGCCTGGTGAAGCCCATCCGGCCGTATTTTTCAAGCCGCTGGCGCATCAGGTCGTCGGGTTTCACCCGCGACAGATCATCGAGGTGCTTCAGCACAGCCGTTTTGAGCGAAGCCGCGGCCGCGTCCCGATCACGGTGCGCGCCGCCGAGAGGCTCCCGTATGATTTCATCGATGACGCCGAGCTCCAGGAGATCCGGCGCCGAAGGTTTCAGGATTTCCGCCGCCTGATTGGCCTTGGCCGCGTCCTTCCAGAGGATGGCCGCGCAACCCTCCGGCGAGATCACCGAGTACCAGGCGTTCTCCATCATGAGAATGCGGTCCCCCATGCCGATGCCGAGCGCGCCGCCGGAAGCGCCCTCGCCGATGATGGCCACCACGATGGGAACGGGCAGGTGGGACATCTCGAACAGGTTCCGGGCGATGGCCTCGCCCTGGCCCCTCTCCTCGGCCCCGAGGCCCGGATACGCGCCCGGCGTGTCGACGAGCACCACGACCGGGCGGCGGTACTTGGCCGCGAGTTTCATGAGCCGCATCGCCTTGCGGTATCCCTCGGGGTTCATCATCCCGAAGTTCCGGTGAATCTTCTCCTTCGTCGTCCGGCCCTTCTGCTGTCCCATGACCATGACGGGCCTGCCGTCCAGAAAGGCCGGACCCGCGACCAGGGCCGGATCGTCCCCGAACAGCCTGTCGCCGTGCAGTTCCGTGAACTCGGTGAACAGGCGCTCGATATAATCGAGCGTGTAGGGCCGCTCCGGATGCCGCGAAAGGAGCACGCGCTGCCAGCGGGTGAGCCTGGAATAGGTGTCTTCCATCAGCTTCTGGAGTTTCGTTTCCAGCCGCTTGATTTCGTCCGTCAGCTCGACATGCTGTTCCGCGGAATAGGCGCGCATATCCGCGATTTTCTTTTCCAGCGCGAGAATCGGTTTCTCAAAATCCAGGACGAATGAAGCCATTCGTTTTCACACCTCTCGATAAAACAAGTGCTTAAAGGCGAAAAACCGCCTTGAAAAGGATTTCGATATCCAAAAGATAAGAATAATTTCTGAGATAGTAAAGCCTTACCCGCTCTTTTTCCTCCCCGGACATCCCCGTGCGTTCCCGTATCTGGACCAGTCCGGTCATGCCGGGTTTGAATCCGACCGGGTCCGGTTTTCCCTCCCAGGGCCGTATTTCCGATCCCACCAGGCTGATACGTCCAGCCAGCAGATCGATGAACGACGGCGCCAGTCCGGTCCAGCCGCCGACAGCATGATCGCCCCGGAAAGCCCTCAGAACCCGCACCGGAACGGCCGAGTCGCCGGCCACCGGGACGCGCCGAAGCCGCATCCTCCTCCGCATGAAAATGGATGCCAGGGACGCGAGCCAGACCGGCGCCAGGAGAATCGCTGCTGCAATGTCCGTCAGCCGCTTGGCGATGCGGTTGTGTATTCTGTAGATCCGGTCATCCAGGTCCATCAGGGGCACATCCTCGATGGAGTCGATGGACGAGCTCCCGATGATCAGGTCGAGTCCGCGCGGCACCATCTTGAAGTCGAGCTGGGACCCGCGGCCTCCGGCGATGGCTGCGACAACCCGGTGGGTGTCGATCGACTCCGGGGAAAAGATGACCGTCTGAATCCGGTTGGACCGGGCGATGCGCCCCAGGTCCGCGAGCGTGCCGAGCACGGGCGGGCCGTCCCCGGCCGGCCGCCGGTCCAGTTCCTCCTCGGACGGGGCGATCAGGCCGGCCATTTCATAACCCTCCTCGATTCTGCGCCTCAGGCGTTCGAACAGGGTCACCGCGTCCGGCCCCGTCCCCACCACCGCCGCGCGCCTCCGGAGAAGGGTCCGGCCGATATTGCCCAGGAACGGAAGACGCGTGAACTGCGGCAGAAAACGGATGCCCAGTCTCCATCCGGCCAGGAGGACCCAGGCGAAAACGCCGGTCAGGACGACGACTTTCCTCGAGAAAGCGTACTGGGGCAGAAAAAAAGTCAGGGACGCGTTCAGCACCAGGCCGAGCAGAACCCCGGCCGACGCCTTGGCCGAGCTGAACAGGCCCTTCCGGTAGGCGCCGACCGTATAGAGGCAGACGATCCAGACCGAGGTGTACAGCAGGTCGACCACGCGGTACGAAGCCCAGTGCCGCAGCGATCCGAACCGGACCCAGTGCGCCGCGGCCAGGCCCGCCTGAATCAGGGCCGTGTCCACTGCGGCCGGGGCCAGCCGGCCGGCCAGCCTGGCCAGAGCATTCACGCCGGAACGGATCCAGATGCCGAGCCTCAGCAGCCACATGGGCAGAAAGGACCAGCCGGTCCGGAAGTGCTTGCGCACGAAGAGGTGCATCGCGTCGTCAAAAACGCGGATGGTGTCGAAAGAGGCCTCGTGCGCGCTGCGCCCCTTGTAGTGCACGATGCGCGCTTCGGGGATGTAGACGATTTTCCACCCAGCCCCCCGGATCCGGTGGCACCAGTCGAGATCCTCCCCGTACATGAAAAAATCCTCGTCCAGAAGGCCGACCGTGTCGAGCACCTCCTTCCGGACGAACATGAAGGATCCGGACACCGCCTCCACTTCGGACGCGACCTCGGGATCGAGGTAGGTCAGGTTGTAGCGGCCGAACCACCGGGACCGCGGGAACAGGGCCGCCAGGCCGGACACCTTGGTGAACGCCACCCAGGGCGTCGGGATACTCCTGCGGCAGGCGGGCTGAAGGGTTCCGTCCGGATTCAGCACCTTGCACCCGATCATGCCGGCGTCGGGCCTGGCGTCGAGTTCGCGGAGGCACACCCGGAACGTATCCTCGCCCGCGATCGTGTCGGGATTGATCAGGCAGACCGCGCGTCCGGCGGCCAGGCGCAGCGCCTGGTTGTTGGCTTTCGCGAACCCGGCATTCGCTTCGTTGACGATCAGGCGGACTTCAGGGAACAGGGCGCGGACCATGGCCGCGCTGCCGTCTCCGGACGCGTTGTCCACAACGAAGATTTCCGAGGGGATGCCGTCGAGGGCCTTCCGGACCGATCGCAGCGCCTGTTCGAGGTAGGGCTTGACATTGTAGCTGACGATGACAACCGAAATGTCGGGGCCGGACCGCATGGCGTCAGAGTTTCCCCGCCAGGCTCAGCACGCGCAGCTTCCACACCATCCAGGCGGCTTCCCGGACGATGCGCGAACTCATCTTGGAATAGCCGACGTTGCGGTCGGTGAAGACGATGGGAATCTCGATGACGCGGAACCCCGCGCGCTTCGCCAGAAAGGTCATTTCGATCTGAAAGGCGTATCCGTCCGAACGGACCCGGTCGAGCGGAATCGCCTCCAGCACGCGCCGGTGAAAGCACTTGTATCCGCCGGTGGCATCCTTGACGGGAAGGCCGGTGACGAACCGCGTGTACCGGTTGGCGAACCACGACAGCAGGAGCCGGGACATCGGCCAGTTGATCACGTTCACGCCCTGGACGTAGCGCGAGCCGAGGACGAGATCCGCGGATTCGGCCGCGGCCAGAAAACGCGGGATGTCATTGGGATCGTGCGAGAAATCGGCGTCCATCTCGAACACCAGGGGGTATCCGCGCTCCAGCGCAAACCGGAAACCCGCCACATAGGCGGTGCCGAGCCCCTGCTTGCCGGGCCGCGTGATGAGATGCACGCGGCTTTCGGTGCGCATGACCGCCTCGACCGCTGACGCGGTGCCGTCGGGCGATCCGTCGTCCACGACCAGGATCTCGACGGCCGGATGCTGTCCGAGTATCCGCGGGATCAGGGGCACGATGTTGCCGACCTCGTTGTAGGTCGGGACGATGACGAGGATGCGGTCTTCCATGACGATCCTGTCTGGGAGTGGTGATTCACGGTAGTCGCAGCCTTCAGGCTGCGCCTCTTTGAGTTCCGAGTTCCGAGTTCCGTGTTCCGGGTTGAAAGATCATTATTCACTCGGAACCCGAAACCCGGAACTCGAAACCGTTTTACAGCTTCGCTCCTGCCTTGCGAAATTCGGACAGTTTCTTCTTCAACTCCGGGTATTTCAGGGCGAGGATCTCCGCCGCGAGCACAGCCGCGTTCTTGGCGCCGGCCCTGCCCACGGCCACGCAGGCCACGGGTATGCCGGGCGGCATCTGGACGATCGAATACAGCGCATCCACACCGCCCAGCGCGGACCCCTCGAGCGGCACGCCGATCACGGGAAGCGTCGTGTGCGAGGCGACCACGCCCGGAAGGGCCGCGGCCATGCCGGCGCCCGCGATGATCAGGTCGAATCCGGCCGCTTCGGCTCCCCGGGCGAAGGCGGCGACGGCTTCCGGATCGCGATGGGCGGACATCACGGCCGCTTCATAGGGGACGGCGAACGATGCCAGGCCGTCCGTGCAGGCCTTCATCACGGCTTCGTCGGACGGACTGCCCATCAGCACGGCGACTTTCATCGGATGGTCTCCTGGTTTGGGCCGACGCGGGGCGATCCCCGCTTCAGCATGAACGAGACGCCGCCCGGCAGGCTCGTGCCGATGGCGACGAGATACGCCATGAATTCCACGGCCACGGCCTGAACGGCCGTCACGCCCACGAGCCCCAGCAGAATCACGCCGGACTGCTCGCGCAGTCCGATGCCCCCGATGGTCAGGGGCAGGGTCGCCAGAATGGCGATGATCGGGATGAAGAGAAAGTAGAAGACCGGCGTCACCGTCACCCCGAGCGAGCGGCCGACCCCGTAATGCGTCAGGATGCGGGCGGACTGGACCAGAACCGAGACCGCGGCGACCGACAGCAGGAGCCGGCGGTTCCGGCCGAACGCGTGGATTTTCCGGTACACCTCCCGCATTTTCACCTGCAGTTTCGCCGGCAGGAAGGGCCGGATCAGCCGCGAGAGCGGCTTGGCGAACCGCTTGTTGAAGAAGAAGAAACAGAGGAAGCACCACCCCAGCACCATCGCCGCGAAGGGCAGCCAGAACGCGCGGCCGAACGGATGACGGAGGCAGGCGAACGGAATCGCCGCCACCGAGAGTCCCGACATGACCAGGAATCCCACCATGCGGTCCAGCACTACGGCCGAAACCGCGGACGTGCCCTTGCGCGGCTGGCGGCCCATGTCGAGCATGCGGTACACGTCCCCCCCCGCTCCACCGATCAGGAAATTATTGAAAAAGAGACCGACGAAATAGCAGTCCAGCACCCTGAGGCCCGGCGGCCGGATGTCCTCGGCGTTCAGCAGCATCCGCCACTGCACGGCTCCGAGCAGATGGCTGGCCAGGAACAGCAGGAACGAACCCGCGAGCCAGAGCAGGTCGGCTTCACCGATCAGTCCCGTGATCCGGCCCAGGCCGATGCGGCTCAACAGCCACCAGACGAGGCCCGCGCTTCCCGCGATTTTCAGGAACCGGATGCCGAGACGCCGGACCATCAATCCCCCCGCTTCAGGTCACGGGCGCGCCGAAGCCCGCGGACGAAATAATCCCACACAATGCTGCCCCGGTACAGGGAGCGCGGCATGCCCGCGCCCGGAGCCCGGGCCTGCGTCTCGCGGCGCAGCCGCAGCACGGACGGCAGCCGGCCGATCACGGCCGCGGCAGCCGCGGGCACCGCGAGGAACCGTTTCGGCTGGCCGAGGACGAGGCCGCCGAAGGCCGCGGCCGATTCGAGGAACAGGCGCGCCGGCAGGATCCAGGCCAGATGGCCGGCCGGCAGGTTTTTGATCAGCATCACCAGGCTGTTGCGGTGGTTCAGGACCATCTTTCGCATCCGCTCGCTCCCGAGCGTCCCGCCCGAACGGTGCCGGACCACGGCCGACGGCACGACGGCGACGCCGTATCCGGCCGCCTGCAGGCGCCAGGCGAGATCGATTTCCTCCATGTGCGCGAAAAAGGATTCATCCAGCAGTCCGGCGCGGGCCAGGGCCGACATCCGGAGCAGGCAGGCCGCTCCGGTAGCCCAGAACACCGGCCCCCCGGAATCGTACTGGCCCTTGTCCTCCTCCACCGTGTCGAAAATCCGGCCGCGGCAGAACGGAAATCCGAACCAATCCATTTCCCCGCCCGCGGCGCCGCTGTAGTCGAACCGGCCAGGCTGGTCCAGGGACATCATTTTCGGCGCGGCCGCTGCCAGGCTCGCGTCATGATCCAGGGCAGCCACCAGCCGACGGAGCCAGTCCGGTTCCGCTTCCGCGTCGTTGTTCAGCAGGGCGGCGTAGGGCGTATCCGCATGCCGGAGCCCGAGGTTGCACCCGCCCGCGAACCCGAGATTCTCAGGGCTCCGAATCAGGCCGGCTTCGGGAAATTCGCGCCGCACCATGTCCGCGCTTCCGTCACTGGAACCGTTATCCACGACCATCGTCCGAAAACGCACACCCCGGGTCCGCCGGAGCGACAGAAGACAACGGCGAAGGATGCCTTCGCCGTTCCAATGGGGAATGATGACCGTGACGCGGTTCAGAAGACGCCTCCCGGGATCACGTGGTCGCGACCGGACGCGCCTATCGGGCCTTTTCCGCCCCTCCGGCGGGGGCCAGGGACGCCTTGATGCGTTTCAGTTCGCCCGAGGCGGAGGTGTCTCCGGGATGGAACGTCAGGTACTCCTCGAGCAGGGAAACCGACTTCTCATGCTGTCCGGACAGGCCGTACAGCCTGAGCATCTCGGAATAAGCCTGAAAATCGTTGCGGTCGGCCTGGATCATGCGCCGCAGGATGCCCTCCGCCGCGTCCCAGTCCTGCAGGTTGAACATGAAGTAATTGGCCGTCATGAACAGGTCCTGCCGGTTGAGCGGCTGTCCCGGGATCACGCGCCTCAACTGTTCGTTCAAATCGAGTTGGACGCCCGCGTCGCTCGAGAGCTTGTGGATATACAGGGCCGCGCGTTCGTCGCTGTACGGGATCACGTTCTCGGGCATGATCTTCGACATCTGCTCGAGGGTTCTCGCGGCGTCAGCCTTGCGCCCGCGGTCCAGGTACCACTGGGTGAGCTGGAGAAAGGCGGAACGGTAGTTCTGCAGGAGCTTCAGGATGTTGATGTCGTTGTAAACGCCCGGGTTGTTCAGGTTGCGGTACTTGTACTTCTTCAGGATGTTCTCCTCCAGCACCCGTCCGTCCACGTCGCGCACCGGGTACGGGAGCACCTTGAAGGCGAGCCCGTCCATCCGGAAATACGGGGCCAGGCCGATGAAATTGTCCTGGGACACGGTGACCGCGAAGTAGACGGGCTTTCGCCACTGGTTCGCGTGCAGGATCTGCAGGATCATCAGGTCCTGTACGCGAATGCCCTGGGTGCCCGAGGCGTTGAATGTCGGCTTGACCGGGAACACGAGCTTGTCCCCGATCTTCACCGTGCTGGTGTCCCCGAGCTCCGCCCGCGCCTTCTGCACGGCCTCGGGCGGAATCGGGATCTCGACTTCCTGGGTCTGCCAGATCATGGGCTGGAGGCTCTCGATGGCCCGGTCGCTCAGGTTGATCGGCACCTTCGGGTTCTCGTCGCGCAGCTGGCGGATGTACCAGGACGTGTTCAGCAGGGACAGGTTGACGATGCGGACGTCTTTGCGGATGCCCTCCACCTCCTGCAGGTACCACAGCGGGAACGTGTCGTTGTCTCCGTTGGTGAAAATGACCGCGTCGGGCTCGCAGGTCTGCAGGATGTTGTACGAGTAATCCCAGGCCACGAAATTGCCGGACCGGCTGTGGTCGTGGTAGTTGAAGGCGAACAGGTTCAGGGGCACGGCGACCGTCAGCAGAAGGCCGGCCGCGGCGAACGCGGCGGTCTTCATCCGCGGTTTGCCTTTCAGGGCGTCCGAAATCCACTCGAAGACCGCAGCCATGCCGATGCCGATCCAGAGGGCGAAGGCGAAGAAGGACCCGACGTAGGAATAATCACGCTCGCGCGGCTGGGGGTCGGGCTGGTTGACGTACAGCACGATGGCATAGCCGGTGACGAAGAAGAGCACCCCCACCGCGAGGGCGCGCTTCCAGTCCTTGATGAAGTGGTACACGGCGCCCCAGAGGCCCACGAGAAAGGGGATGCCGTACAGACCGCGGAAGCTGACGATCTCAACGATCCGGTCCTGCGAATCGAGGGTGACGCCCTTGCCGATGAAGTTCCAGGCGAAATATCGGTTGTACATCAGCTGGATCTGGTAGCCCCAGAAATCGGCCTTGCGGTGGATGAAGGTGAGGATCATGTCCTCGTTGCCGTACTGTTTGCGGGCGAGATAATCCTTCATCCCCGCCCACGTCGACGGGTCGTTCTCGTTGATGGGCGGATTCATTCCGGACCGGATGTAAATGACCAGGTACAGGGAATAGCTCAGAAGGCCGATGACCGGCAATACCCACCACGCGGCGAAGACATGGCGGTCCTTGATATAGATATAGACGAGAGTCGCGACCAGCCAGATCAGACCGAAGATTTTCAGGAAGGAGACCGCGTCCTCCTGGCGCTTCATCATTTCCTCGTACCCGATGGTGGCGGGATTGTACTGGAACAGAAAAAAGTAGAGCAGTGCCGGGACCGCCAACTGCACGGCCACGAGGTTCAACAGGCGCCTGACCGTGGCGTTCTCGTGGAACCAGACGATCAGGAAAACGAAGGGAAAAGTCAGGAGATTCTCGAGATGGACGCCGTTGGCCATGCCGAACAGGTAGAAAATCAGGAAAATCAGCGCGAGACTGCTGGCCTTTGCGGACTGCTCCTCCCACTTGAGCGCCAGGTAGATCACGGACGACGTGAACAGCATGGACAGGGCGTAAACCTCGGCCTCGACGGCGTTGAACCAGAAGCTGTCGGTGAACGCGAAAGCGAGCGCGCCGAATACGGCGCTGCCGTAAACGATGAGCCTGTCCTCCCGGGTGCGCGGCTCCCCGCGCCAGCGCTCGATGAGCTTGGCGATGATGAGAAAGGTGAACAGGATGGTCAGGCTGGAGGTCACCACCGACATCATGTTCATGCGCAGACCCACGTCCTTGAACAGGGGGATCATGGTCGTGAGCCGTCCGAGCAGGAGCACCAGCGGGTTGCCGGGGGGATGCATGACGCCCAGGATGCGGGAGCAGGCGATGAACTCGCCGCAGTCCCAGAATGAAGTGGTCGGCTGGACCGTGATGAAATAGACGATGAAGGAGACCAGAGATACGAAAACACCGAGAATCCACTGGAGCTTCCGGTTCAGCGTCTGGGCGGCTAAATCCATTCAAATCCTCCGGTTAAAGGGAAACCAATCAATTAAGATAGTCGTTTTTTACAATGAAATCAAGGGTTTTCACCCTTCGCCGGGCCCGATTTCGCCTCTGTCTTCGCTTCCGTTTTGGCTTCCGTCTTCGTTTCTCCGGCTGGGGCCCCGGCTTTGACCGACTCGTCCTTTTTCAACTCGTCCACGAAATTGAGCTGGAGTTCGCTGATCACGTGGCCGAGAAATTTCGTCTCATCCTCGGACAGGTTTCCCCTGGTCTTGGCGCGCAGCATCTCGAGCATGTCGATGGAATACCGCGCCTGCGCCAGGCTCCGTTCGATCTTGTCCGTGACCGGATTCTTGATCTTCCCCATCTGCTGCCAGGCCGCCGCCTGAAAGGTGATCGCCAGCTGCATGAACAGCGCTGTCAGCTTCTCGTTGCTCTCGGCCATGTGGTCCTCCTTAATGGACGCCCGGACTTCTTGATAAAAAGGTATCACCACGGAAGTCCACGGATAAACACGGAGCGACTGAATTTTTGTTTCTCCATTCCGTGTCCCGCCGTGCCCTTCCGTGGTGATCCTTCCGGTTGTTTCACCCCACTTCGATCAGCCCCAGATTTTTCCCGTATGCCTTTAAAACCATTTCGCGTATCGGCCGGTTCCGTGTTTCGGACAGCCGGGGATCGGTTTCGACGACGGCCTGGGCCTCGTTCCGGGCGGATTCGAGGATGGCCTGGTCCGTGACCAGGTCCGCGATTTTCAGATTCAGCATGCCGTGCTGACGCGTGCCGAACAATTCGCCCGGACCGCGCAGTTCCAGGTCGACTTCGGCGATCCGGAACCCGTCATTCGTCGATTCCATGGTCTTGAGCCGCTTCAGCGCATCGTCCCCGAAGCCGGACTGGGCCAGCAGGACGCAGGTCGAACGGTTTCCCCCACGGCCCACCCGTCCGCGCAGCTGATGCAGCTGGGTGAGGCCGAACCGTTCCGCGTGCTCCACCAGCATCACCGTGGCATTGGGCACGTCGACGCCCACCTCGATCACCGTGGTGGACACCAGCACGCGGATGTCGCCGGCCTTGAAGGCGGCCATGACCGACTCCTTCTCGTCCGCCTTCATGCGGCCGTGAAGAAGCGCGGTGCGGAATTCCGGGAACACGGTCCGGGACAGGGTATCGTGCCCCTCCGTGGCCGCGGCCAGGTCGACTTTCTCGGATTCCTCCACCAGCGGGTAGACGATGTACGCCTGGCGGCCGGACGCGAGTTCGTTCCGGATGAATTCGTAGATCGCCTGCCGCTTCTCCTCGCCCCGCCACACCGTCCGCACCGGCAGGCGGCCCTTCGGCATGTCTTTCATCACGCTCACGTCCAGGTCGCCGTACAATGTGAGCGCCAGGGTCCGGGGAATCGGCGTCGCGGTCATGACCAGCACATCCGGGTGCGCGCCTTTTCTGCGGAGCACGGCGCGCTGGAGCACGCCGAAGCGGTGCTGTTCGTCGATGACCACCACGCCGAGCCTGTGAAAGTCGACGCCCTCCTGCACGAGCGCGTGCGTGCCCACCGCGATGGAGACGCTTCCGGACTTCAGGCCCTCCAGGACCTCCCGCCGGGCGACCGAGCGCTGGCCGCCTTTCAGCAGGGCCGCCGTCACGCCCAGGGCCTCCATCCAGCCGCGGATGTTGATGAAGTGCTGCTCCGCGAGAATTTCAGTCGGCGCCATGAGCGCGGCCTGACAGCCGTTCTCCACGGCGACGAGCAGGGCCGCGGCCGCCACCACGGTTTTGCCGGATCCCACGTCGCCCTGCAGAAGGCGGTTCATCGGATGGGGCGACCGCATGTCCGCCCGAATCTCCTCAAGCGCGGCCTTCTGTCCCCCGGTCAGCTCGAAGGGCAGGCTTTCCAAAAAACGCCGGGCCAGGTCGCCGTCGCGGTCGAACGCGATGCCCTTCTTCTCGAGTTCCCGCCCCTTCCGCTGGAGCTGCAGGAAAACCTGGAGCGCGAAAAGCTCGTCGAACTTGAGCCGGCGCTTCGCGCGCTCCAGCGACATCCAGTCGCGTGGATAATGGATGTTCTCGACCGCCTCGGCGGCCGGAGCCAGTTCGAGTTTCAGCCGCATCGCCTCGGGCAGGGGCTCGCGGATCTGGCTTTTCAGTCCGTCGAGCAGGGGATGCAGGATGCGCCGGAACCCGCGGCTGTCCAGACCGGCGCGGCCGAGAGTCTCGGACGAAGGGTACAGGGGCACGATGGCGCCCGTGTGAATGGGATTGAGCTCTCCCTCGTCGGAAATGCGATCGAATTCCGGGTGCACGAGCTGGAGGCCCCGGTACAGCGTCACCTTGCCGCTGAACGCCACGGTCTGACCCGCCTCGAATGCCTTGGCGAGGTACGCGCCGGCCTTGAACCAGACGCATTCGAGAAATCCGGTGTCGTCCCCGACAAGGAGCGTGAAACGCGAGGTGCGGCCCTGTTTCACGCCGCCCGAGAACACCTTTGCCACCACGGTCGCCGTGTCGCCCGGCATCAGGTCCTTGATCCGGCTGACATTGCTCCGGTCGAGGTAGCGGCGGGGATAGTGCGACAGCAGGTCCTCGACCGTCCGGATGCCGAACGGATCCGCGGCCAGGACCGCGGCGCGCTTCGGCCCGATGCCCTTCACGTACTGCACGGGGCTGTCGATCGACAGGCGCTGGCCTGAAGCGGGAACGGGAGCCGGCGTCGTCATGCGGGTCGGATCGGGTGGATGGCCGGTCCGGACGTCTCCGCGGGCCGCTCCCGGACCCCGTTGACGGGGTGTATCCCAGGCGGAGTCGAGGGACTCGGGATAAAATCCGTCGAGGGACGCTCCCCGAGCGGAGTCGAGGG
>CAZNXX010000051.1:15995-17302 GCA_964577095.1 uncultured bacterium
GTCGAGGGACGCTCCCCGAGCGGAGTCGAGGGGAGCGGACCGGATGCCCCGGACGTTTTCGATAACCTCCTTACCACTTCATGTTCACAGTGAACGTCAGCACGCTTTCGCCGTCCGCCGGAACCGGCACCTTGAATTCCGCCGTGGTCGCGTTTTTCTTCAGGTAGGGATGGGACGAGGGATCGATTTTCCAGTCGCCCCAGAACCGCTCCAGAACCGTGATCTGCACCGCTTCCTTTTTATGGTTGCGGAGCTTGACTTCGATGATGTCCTGCCTGGACCGGTTTCCGGTTTTACGGCTGTCCTTGACCGTGCGCTCAGGCGTCACATCGAACGCGTTCCCGAGCAGAAGCCGGACCTTTTCGTCCGCGGGCGTATGGTCGATTTCATCCTCTCCGATGAACTCCAGCGAGCCGTCCGTGTCCTTCTTGTACACGCGCACCTTGCCCTTGGGCAGGGGCAGGCCGAGCCCGTCTGCCTTGCCGTTCTTGAATTCCATGCGCACGGCGATCTTGTCCGCTTCGCGGCCGGGTTCGTAGATGAAGAGCTTCTCCGCCTTCACGGTCGCCTGGGGAAACAGGGCGATCTGCTTGACCTGGTTGTTCTGCAGGGTCGACGGCCGGGTGAGGGTGTACAGGTGGTATTCGAAGAAGGATTTCTCCTCAAACTGCGGGGCCGGCGCCTCTTCCGCCATGGCCACGGCGTCGGCCATGGTCTTGCGCAACATGCCCCTGGGGCGGACGACGTTCACGTCTCCGGCCACCAGCTTGAGCTTCGCGTTCGGGTAGGTGATGCCGGACTGGTTCTCGACGGACACCCAGCCCGAGAGATCGAGGGCCCTGTCGTCCGGCGCGGTCACGGCCACGTATTCCGCGTGCCAGTTGACGCCGTCGGTCATGTAGCTCACTTCGACGTCCTGCTTTTCAGCCGCGCGATTGTCCAGCATCCAGACGAGCGTCGGACGCGTGATCAGCCCCTCCGGCAGTCTGGGGAACTCGAAATTCTGCACCGCGCCGCGCTGGATGATCTTCACGCCGCCCGTGGCCGCGTCCTCGATGACGATGTCGCCGGACGCGTTGAGCAGGCGGCCCGAATAGACCTGCCCCTTGTCCATGAGCACGCGGATTTCCTGGTCCACGTACTTGTCGAGTATGGTCTGGGGG
The DNA here is from genome assembly GCA_964577095.1 of uncultured bacterium. Classification (GTDB taxonomy): domain Bacteria; phylum Zhuqueibacterota; class QNDG01; order QNDG01; family DTFT01; genus JAFGAX01. The sequence continues at coordinate 17,159 of CAZNXX010000051.1, forward strand.
CTGGCGAGGTCGTATTCGAAGTTCTGCTCGAGCACGCGGACCCGGTCGGGATCCGCGACAGCCTTGAAATGGACGCTGGTCGGATCGATGCGCGCGGCCACGTCCCTGAAGGAAACCATGGACTGGCCGGTCTTGATGGTCATG
>CAZNXX010000052.1:0-3542 GCA_964577095.1 uncultured bacterium
GTTTTTATGTCCTGGCCGTGTTATATTATAGCTTGCGAGGCGCTCTGCGGGAGGGAATGCGTTACCTTCCCGTCCTCCCCCTGTTGCTGGCAACCATCCACCTCGGCTGGGGAGCGGGATTCGTTGTGGGGCTATTCAAAAGCCAGGAACCATGTCCAAAACCGCAAAAACGCTCATCCTGCTCCTGACCGATTTCCTTTCCATCCAAATCGCCTTCATCCTTTGGTGCCGCATCCGCAGTTCCATGGGCTTTTTCGCTGCGTATGATATCCAAACGGGCGCGCCCACCGGCCTGATCATCTATTCCTTCTGGTTCCTGCTCTTCCTGTTTTTCGGCCTGTACCAGGCCTGGCACACGCGATCCCGCACGGACGAGTTCATCGACATTCTCAAGGTCGTGTCCGCGGGCGTGTTCCTCATTTTCCTGGTCACCTTCGATCTGGAGCGGGACCTCGAAAGGCCTTTTTCGATCAGCCGCGTGACCGTGCTCCTGTACTGGCTGTTGATGGTCGTGCTGACCGGATCCGGGCGGGCCCTGCTTCGCACCGTGCTTCGTAAAATGCTCGAACACGGGTACGGCCGCCAGCGGACCGTGATCGTGGGATGGGGAAAGAAGGCATGGGAGCTCTTCAATCAGACTGAGGCCGCGCCTGCCCTGGGTTATTCCATCGTCGGTTTCGTCCATCCCGGAGAAAAGACCGCGAAAGGAGCCTACCGGGGCGTTCCCCTGCTGGGCTCCCTCGACCGGCTCCACGAGATCGTCCGCAGGCGGAACATACACGAAGTCCTGGTCGCCATACCGCGGCGTTCGGAGCGCGTGCTCGAGCAGGTGATTTCCGAATGCAACGGCCTTCCGGTCGGCATGAAAATCGTGCCCGACCTGTACGACGTGATTGTCGGCCGGGTGCGCACCAACCAGATTTACGGTTTTCCGCTCATCGAGATACTGCCCCACCTCATCTCGCCCTGGGAGCGGCGGGTCAAGCGCCTGCTGGATTTCGGATTCAGCCTGCTGGCCCTGGCCGCGGCGCTCCCGGTCTGCCTTCTGGTCGCGGTCGCGATCAAGATCAATTCGAAGGGCCCCGTGATCTACAGCCAGGAGCGCGTGGGCCGGAACGGCCGGCATTTCCGCGTCTACAAGTTCCGATCCATGGTTCCGGACGCGGAGAGGCACAGCGGCCCGGTCTGGGCGAAGAAGAACGACCCGCGCGTCACCGCGGTCGGCCGCGTTCTCCGCAAGCTCAGGCTCGACGAAATCCCCCAGCTCTGGAACGTGCTCAAGGGCGACATGTCCATCGTCGGACCCAGGCCGGAGCGGCCGTATTTCGTCGAGAAGCTGAAAAAGATCTATCCGCTGTACAGCCGCAGGCTCCTGGTGCGGCCGGGCCTCACCGGATGGGCGCAGGTCAAGGGCCGTTACGACGAGACCATCGAGGACGTCAGGATTAAACTGGAATATGATCTTTATTACCTGGAAAACATGTCTCTTCGCATGGACCTGAAGATCGTCCTATCCACCGTGGCGATCGTCCTCGGGGGCAAAGGGCATTGACGGGCGGCCGTCCCCGGTAAGACGCGGCGCGGAAACGACAGGACAGAGGAGAAACCGGAACATGCTCGACCTTCAATTCATACGCGAAAACATCGAAACCGTGCGGAACGCATGCCGGGACAAGCGCGCGCCCGTCGACCTGGACGGACTGCTCGGCATGGACCGGGAGCGGCGCGAGGCCATACAGAAAGCCGACCAGCTCAAGGCCGGGCGCAACCGCGCGTCCGAGGAAATCGCCCGGATGAAGAAGGAGAAACAGGACGCGTCCGCCCGGATCGCGGCGATGAAGGCCGTCGGGGATGAAATCAAGGGCCTGGACGAACGGATCCGCGCGATCGAAGCGTCCATGCACGAGCTTCTCATCCACATCCCCAACATCCCGCACGCGAGCTGTCCGGTCGGGGGGCCCGAGGCCAACCGCGTCGTGAAGGAATGGGGAAAGATCCCGGAATTCGACTTCAAGGTCCAGCCCCACTGGGACATCGGCCCGGCGCTGGGTCTCGTGGACTTCGACCGGGGCAGCCGGCTGTCCGGCTCGAATTTTATCGCATTTTTCGGCATGGGCGCGCGCCTGGAGCGCGGGCTCATCAATTTCATGATCGACCTGCACGTGCAGAAGCATGGATACCGCGAGGTCTGGGTGCCGTCCGTGGTGCGGCGGGAGATGATGTTCGGCACAGGCCAGCTCCCGAAACTCGAAGAGGACATGTACCATTGCGGCAAGGACGACCTCTTCCTCATCCCGACCGCGGAGGTGCCCGTCACCAACCTCCACCGGGAGGAAACTTTCGACAGCGCAAAGCTCCCGGTGCGGTACACGGCCTACACGCCCTGCTTCCGCCGCGAGGCCGGCTCGTACGGCTCGGACACGCGCGGCCTGGTGCGCGTGCACCAGTTCGACAAGGTCGAGATGGTGAAATTCGTGAAACCGGAAACCTCGTACGACGAGCTGGAAAGCCTGCTCGGCAACGCGGAGGACGTGCTGCAGACACTCGGCATCCCCTACCGGGTGCTCTGCCTCGCGACGGGCGACATGTCCTTCGCCGCGGCCAAGTGCTACGACATCGAAGCCTGGGCGCCGGGCCTCGGCAGATGGCTCGAGGTGTCGTCGTGCTCCAATTTCGAGGATTTTCAGGCGCGGCGCATGAACATCCGGTACAGGCCGGAGAAAAGCGGGAAAACGGAATTCGTCCACACGCTGAACGGATCCGGCCTGGCCCTGCCCCGCACCGTGATCGCCATACTCGAGAACTTTCAGACGGACGAGGGGACGGTTATTGTCCCTGAGGCTTTAAGACCCTATCTGGGCGTGAGCGAGCTGAAGCCAGGGATGTAATTCGACTGTCGCGTAAACGGAAAACAAACGGATGGATTCCATGGAAGCCAAGCTTCTCGCCATCACACCGGACGCCGAAAAGGTCATCGAGGCCGCGGGCCGGACCGCCTATCAGTCTCTCGACCGGATCTCGGACGAACCGGTCGTGGAGGCGGAGAAGGGAAAGACTGTGCGCGTCTTCCACGGCGGTTTCGAGCACGCGGGCAAAGCGGTCAAGCCCGGGGGGACGATCCGGATCGAGGGCGAGACCTGGACGGCAAGACGGGTGTGGCGGAATTCAGCGGACCGCTTCATCCGGATGCTGATCGGAAACGGCCACCTGTCGGTGCTCGAGCACGCCTCGGCCACCATCCGTCTGACCGGCGTTTCGCGCAGTTTGACGCATCAGCTGGTGCGCCACCGCATGGCCTCCTTCACCCAGCAGTCCCAGCGGTACGTGAATGAGGAGACGTTCGGGTTCGTCGAGCCCCCGGCCGTGGCCGCGAACCCCGAGAGCCACGAGGCTTTCGTGGACTTCATGGAGCGCAGCCGCGAGGTGTACCACCGCCTGCAGGAGATGGGCGTTCGGAACGAGGATGCGCGTTTCGTGCTTCCGAACGCGGTGGAAAGCGAGATCGTGGTGACCGCCAATTTCCGCGAATGGCGGCATCTCAT
>CAZNXX010000052.1:3642-15763 GCA_964577095.1 uncultured bacterium
CGGTGGAAAGCGAGATCGTGGTGACCGCCAATTTCCGCGAATGGCGGCATCTCATTGAAATGCGCGGGGAAAGCGGCGCCCAGTGGGAGATCCGCCGTGCTGCGGGCGTCATTCTTGGGATTCTCCGGGAGCGGGCTCCGTCCGTTTTCCACGACCTGGAATGGGACAAGGAAAAGGAAACGGTAGTCCGGAAATGAGAGTCTCTGGATACAGGGTGACGCCGCGGCGGCCTCTGATCCGCACACGCCTTCCGAAAAGCGGGCCGGCATGAATCTGTCAGCGAGCGCATTCCCCCAGTTACGCTGGACCAAGTCATAGGGTTTTTTTAATTGAATGCCGGCTTCGCCGGACCAAGTCATATGATTTTTTACATGATTGAAGGCCCGCCGCTTGCGGCGGGCTAAGCGAGCGGATATAAAATGATTTCTTCTCTGCAGATAGAAGATTCCCCGCGGCTTGCCGCGGGGAGCTTCAACTGGGAGACCGTGATCGGCCTGGAGGTGCACGCCCAGCTGCTCACCGAGACCAAGATGTTCTGCGGATGCGGCGTCCGTTTCGGGGCGGAGCCGAACACGCAGACCTGCCCGGTGTGCCTGGGTCTTCCCGGCAGTCTGCCGGTCGCGAACCGGAAGGCGGTTGAGCTGGGCGTCCGGCTGGCGCTTGCCGTGAATGCCGAGGTCCGGGAGCGGTCCCTGTTCGCCCGGAAGCATTATTTCTATCCGGACCTGCCCAAGGGGTATCAGATCTCCCAGTACGAGGAGTCGCTGTGCGAACACGGCATGGTTTCCATTCCCGCGGAGGACGGGTCGGTCCGGGATGTCCGCATCCGGCGCATTCACCTCGAGGAGGACGCGGGCAAGCTGGTGCACGACGAATCCTATGTGGGCGAGAACGACAGTCTCGTGGACCTGAACCGGTGCGGCACGCCTCTTGCGGAGATCGTCACGGAGCCCGACCTGCGTTCCCCGAAGGAAGCCGCTCATTTCCTGACCTCGCTCAGGCGGCTGGTGAGATGGCTCGGCGTCTGCGACGGGAACATGGAGGAGGGGAGCCTGAGGTGCGACGCCAATGTGTCGCTCCGGCCGGCCGGATCCTCCGCGCTCGGCGTGAAAACCGAGATCAAGAACATGAATTCCATACGCGGGGTCGAGCGCGCGCTGGCGTTCGAGATCGACAGGCAGGCGGGGATTCTGTCCGCGGGCGGCCGCGTCCGGCAGGAGACCCTGCTCTGGGACGAAGCCCGGGGAGAGGCCTCGGCCATGCGCGGAAAGGAAGAGGCGCATGACTACCGGTATTTCCCGGATCCGGACCTGCCGCCGCTGATCGTCGGCCGGGACCGGATCGAGGCGATCCGCTCCGGCCTGCCGGAACTGCCGGAACACCGCAAGACGCGATGGATGTCGGAATACGGGCTTTCGGAATACGACGCGTCCCTGCTGTGCGAAGAACGGGCGATCGCCGATTTTTTCGAGGAGTTGGCCCGGATCACCGGCGAACCGAAGACGTCCGCGAACTGGGTGACGGGCGACGTGCTCCGCGTCCTCAACGAGAAACGACTCTCCGTCGACGGCTTGAAAATCCGTCCCGCGGGGCTCGCGAAACTCCAGTCCCTGGTCGCAGAAGGAAAAGTCTCGCGATCCGCGGCAAAAAAAATATTCGAAGAAACGGCGATGAGCGGGGACGATCCGGAGGCGGTACTGGAAAGAACCGGCCTTGCTCAGGTCTCGGACGAGGCGGCGCTCTCGTCCGCGGTCCGCGAGGCCGTCGAATCCCATCCGGAACAATTGAAGCGCTTTCTGTCCGGCAACGTGAAAATGGCCGGCTTTTTCATGGGCGAGATCATGAGAATCACCCGGGGCAGGGCCAATCCGCAAATGGCCGGCGAACTGCTGAGCCGACACCTGGAAGAACTGAGGGGAAAATGACATCCGGACCCGTTCCGCGAAAACCACGTGAAATCAGGGGGGTGCGTTCAGTCAGGCTGAGGGGGGGGCGGCGTCCCCGTTTCCAGCGGTGGAGCGCCTGCCTGCTTCCGGTGCTTCTCGCGGTTCTGCTTTTCGCGGGATGCCCCTGGAAACACCGAAAAGCCGACCTGATTTTGAAGAACGGGTATTTTTTCACCGGGAATCCGATGAAGCCCGGAGTCGAGATGGTCGCCATACGTGGCAACCGGATCATCGGGGTGGGCCGGACGGAGGACGCGAAACGGCACCAGTCGGACCAGACCCGGGTCATCGACCTGCGCGGAAAGTTCGGATGCGCCGGCTTCAACGACTCGCACCTGCACCTGCTGTACGGCGGACAGAGCCTCGAGGAAGTGGATCTGACGGGCGTGACGAATATCCACGATCTCCAGCGCCGCATCCTAGAAAGGGCCTGGAAGATCCCGTGGGGTTCCTGGATCATCGGCGGGGGCTGGGATCAGAATCAGTTCCCGAACGGCGAATGGCCGACCAAGCGGGCGCTGGACGACATCGCGCCGGATTTTCCCATGGTGCTCAGGCGCGTCTGCGGCCATGCCGTGCTCGTCAACAGCAAGGTGCTCGCCATTGCCGGCATCACCGCCAAGACGCCCGATCCCCAGGCCGGGGAGATCATGCGCGACCCGGTGACCGGAGAGCCGACCGGCGTGCTCAAGGAGGACGCGGTCAAGCTGGTGTCGCAGTACATGCCCGCAGCGACCGAGGAATCGATCAGCCGCTCCATCGAGCGGGCGCTGGAGGAGGCGAAGCGGTTCGGCGTCACCGGCGTCCAGGATTTCAGCGCTTCGGAGGCCTATCAGGTCTACAAGCGGCTTCTGGGCGAAGGCCGGCTGACGGCGCGGATTTCCTGCTGGATGCCGCTGGATTCGGATCCTTCCACCGTGCTCGACCGTAAAACCGAAACCCGCAGCCGGATGCTCCGCATCGGATGCGTGAAGAGCATTCTGGACGGATCCATGGGCGCGCGTACGGCCGCTCTGAACGCCCCGTATTCGGACGATTCCACGGCCAGCGGCCTGAACCTGTACACGCAGGACAGGCTCAATGAGCTGGTTCTGCTCGCGGACCGGAACCGCCTGCAGGTGGCCCTGCATGCCATCGGCGACCGCGCCGTAGCCATGGGACTGACCTCCTTCGAGCTGGCGCAGAAAATCAACGGCCAGCGCGAGAGCCGCCACCGCATCGAGCATGCCCAGGTGCTCGCGCCTTCCGATTTCGAGGCGTTCAAATCCCTCGGCATCATCGCCTCCATGCAACCCGCGCACTGCATCTATGACCTGCCCTGGGCGGAATCGCGTCTCGGACCGGTCCGGTCCGAGGGCGCCTACGCCTGGAAGTCCGTTCTCGACGCGGGCGGCCGCCTCGCTTTCGGCTCCGACTGGCCGGTGGTTCCGATGAATCCCCTGATCGGGATTTACGCGGCCGTGACCCGGAGCGACACGGCGGGTCTGCCCGGCGGCGGCTGGATGCCGAGGCAGCGGCTGACGGTGGAAGAGGCCCTCACCGCGTACACGCTCGGATCGGCTTACGCGGAATTCATGGAGCACGAGCTCGGCTCGATCGAGCAGGGAAAGCTGGCCGACCTGGTGGTGCTCAACCGGAACCTGCTGACCATCCATCCGGCCGACATCCTCCGCGCGCGCGTCGTTTACACGATTGTCGACGGGAAAATCGTCTATGAGGAGGACCCGTAAGCCGACGGGATCCCGCCTTTTCGTCCGACCATTCCACCGGGGAGGTAACGGATCATGCCGAATGTTTTTTTGAACGTGCCGATCCCTCAGAACGAGCCCATCCTGTCCTACGGGCCCGGCAGTCCCGAAAAGGCCTCGCTCCGCTGGCGGATCGCGGAGCTGAAATCCGCGAAAATCGACATTCCCCTCCAGATCGGGGGAAAAGAGGTCCGCACGGGCGATACGGCGTCCTGCGTCTGTCCACACGAACACCGGTTCGATCTGGGCCGGTACCACAAGGCCGGCCCCAAAGAAACGCTTCTGGCGATCGAAGCCGGGCTCAAGGTCCGTCGCGAATGGGCGGCCACATCCTGCGAGGCACGGGCCTCGATTTTCATCAAGGCCGCGGAAATGCTCGCGGGGCCGTGGCGCGCCACGCTCAACGGCGCCAATATGCTCAATGCCAGCAAGACCGTGCACCAGGCCGAGATCGATTCGGCCTGCGAGCTGATCGACTTTCTCCGCATCAATCCCTTCTTCATGCAGAAAATCTACCTGCAGCAGCCGAATTCCTCGGCCGGATGCTGGAACTACCTGGACCAGCGGCCCCTGGAGGGTTTTGTGTTCGCGGTGACGCCTTTTAATTTCGCGTCCATCGCGGGCAACCTGCCCACGGCCCCGGCCATCATGGGGAATGTGGTCGTATGGAAGCCGGCTTCCTCCGCGGTGTATATCGCCCATCACATCATGGAACTGCTCAAGGCCGCAGGCCTGCCGGACGGCGTGATCAACCTTGTGCCGGGGCCGGGCCCTGCCGTGGGGGACACGGCCATTGCCCATCCTTCCATGGCCGGTCTGCATTTCACCGGATCGACGGACGTGTTCCGGTCGATGTGGCAGGTCATCGGCGCCAATGTCCGCTCCTACCGGCAATGGCCCCGTATCGTGGGTGAAACCGGGGGCAAGGATTTCGTGTTCGGCCACGCTTCGGCCGATCCGGATGAGCTGGCCGTGGGCCTGATCCGCGGGGCGTTCGAATACCAGGGGCAGAAATGCTCGGCCGCCTCCAGGGCGTACATCCCGAAATCGCTCTGGCCCGCGATCAAGGTCCGGCTGGAGGACATGGTCGCGTCGATTAAAATCGGGAATCCCGAGGATTTCACTAATTTCATGGGCGCCGTAATCGACGCGGCCGCATTCAAGAGAATCACGGCTGCGATCGAGGAGGCCAGGCGTTCGCCCGAAGTCGAAATCATCGCAGGCGGCGGTTATGACGGCGCCACCGGATGGTTCATCGAGCCGACCATCCTGCTGACAACGAATCCGAAATACCGAACCATGGAGGAGGAGCTTTTCGGTCCGGTGCTCACAATTTATGTGTACCCGGACCGCGAATTCGAGGATACGTTGAAACTGTGCGACGAGACATCGCCCTACGCCCTGACGGGCGCGATTTTTGCACGTGATCGTAAGGCCATCACCCGGGCCATGGATACGCTTGAAAATGCGGCCGGTAACTTCTATATCAACGACAAGCCGACAGGCGCGGTGGTCGGACAACAGCCATTCGGCGGGGCCAGGGCTTCGGGCACAAACGACAAAGCGGGGAGCATGCTGAACCTGCAGCGCTGGGTCTCGCCGCGTTCGATCAAGGAAAATTTCGTCCCGCCGAAGGAGTTCCGCTATCCGTTCATGGAAGAGCCGTAGGGGGCGGCCGGCCGACCGGATCGGGTTTGAATCTGTCAGCGAGCGCATTCCCCGCCGCTTGCCTTCAACCAGAAGGCATATAATTGCTTGGTCCCGCGCAGCGGGCGGCGGGGTAAGCGAGCGAATATAAAATGATTTTTTCTCTACAGATAGAAGATTCCCCGCGGCTTGCCGCGGGGAGCTTCAACGGGACGCGAGGAGGTTGTCGTGAAACCGAAAATGCGCTTACCCGTCTCTGTGCTCCTGGCAGCTGTCCCGCTCCTCTGCCTGGCAATTCTGCGCTGCACCATTCACAAGCCGGTTACGCCCTCCTGGGACGCGGTATTCGAACTGCCGCTCATCGACAGCACATTCACGGTCGCGGATCTCGTCGAGGATGCGGACCACATGTCCGTGCGCGGGGATGAAGTGGCCGTCGACATTGACGAGACACCCGACGCCTTCCGGGTCGGCGAATACCTGACCACCGGAATGACGTGGAACGAGAACCTTCTCAGTTTCGGCGGCGTCGGGACCACGGGCGCCCGGCAGTCCATATCCGACACGCTGATTCTCGAAGACACCATTCTCATCGAAAGCGCGGTGTTCGACAGCGGAGACGTGAACGTCGAACTGGACAACCAGACTGGATTTTTTATCGGCCTGCACGCCGAGGTTCCCTCACTCCGGAATCCGGACGGGTCCATGGTCGTATTCGATCGATCCGCCCTGCCGCCCGGATTCAGCCGGGTTTCAATCCCCCTGGAAAACATTTCTTTCCGGCCCGGCATCGGCGCAGGCCGGAACTTCATCCCATACGATGGATTCATTATCCTGCAGTCACCGGCCGGATCCGCGGGTCATTCGGTGCGGGTCCGGATAGACCTTTCCAAGGTCAAGTATAAAAGCGTCACGGGTTGGCTGAACCGGACTTCGGCTTCAGTGGACGAAACCGTGGAAACGGACTTCGAGGGGTCCGACGCGTTCGAGGGCATTCAATTCGGGTCGGCCCTCCTGAGCCTGACGCTTCGAAACCCGGTCGGGTTTCCCGGTTCCCTGGACGTGGTCATCACGGGCGAGAGCCGGGACGGCCGCACGGCGTCCGTTCCGGTCCGCGCCGCGGTCGCGGCTTCCGCGGCCACGCAGATCGGCCCCGTGGATGTGGCGCCTCTGGTGAATCTGATGCCTGAAACGCTGCGGATACGCGGCACCCTGTACATGGGCGACGGCCTGACCAAAGCCACCATTACACGGGATGACTCCGTGTCCGCGGCCATCCGCATCCACGCGCCCCTCGTTTTTTCGCTTCCGGCCAAAACAAACGATACGGACCCGGACACCATCGTGATGGAGAAGGACGACCGCGAGTTCGTGCGCAGGAATCTGGGAGAAGCGTCTCTGGTATTGGACCTGCTCAATCATATTCCGATTGGAGCGAGCGTTTCCCTCTATTTTTCGGGAACGCGGGGCGGGGACGAACTGTATGCCCATCCGGATTTTCTGAAAACCGTCGCCCTGGCGAAACCCCAGACGGCCCCCGTCTCGGGCACGGCCCTGAACCCGGGCCTGGTCACATCGCCGGCACTCAGCACCATATCCATCGGACTCGATTCCGCCGAAGTCGAAGTATTCGATCATCCGGAAGTGTTCTGGGGCATGCGGCTCGAATTCCCGGGGACCGGGGGCATGGTGAAGGTGAGGGCCGACGACTGGATACGCGTGCAATGCCGCATCCGGGCGCTGGTCACCGTCGATCTCGAGGAGGAGGAAGAGGAAAACGGGGAAGGAGGCGGGTCATGAAGCGTCCGGTCCTCTCCGGCTCCGGGGCTGTCACGGTCGCCGCCCTTCTGATCAGCCTCCTGTTGACCGGACCGTCGGCGGCCCAGCTCACCCCGCGGGGCCTGGGCATGGGCCTTGCCTACACCGCGGCGGCCCGCGGCGTGCACGCGGCGGACTGGAACCCCGCAAACCTCGGGCTGACGGGCAATCCCCCGACCAGCGTTTCGATTTTCTCCGCTTCCGCGGGCGCGGGGAACAACAGCTTTTCATTCGACACCTACAACAGATTCGCGCCGGATCCGCATTGGGACACGGACGAAGTGGCGGAACTCATGGCCTGCGTGCCGGACGACGGGCTTACCGCAGACGCGCTCGCGGAAGCCCGCGTGCTGTCCTTCTCGTCGGGGCGGTTTGCGTTTTCCGTAACCGCCCTCGGGGGCGCCTCGGCCCGGGTCGACCGGACGGTTCTGGAAATCCCGTTGGAGGGCACGAGGGTCGGTGAAACCTACGGTTTCGGCGACATGGATGCCACGTCCATGGCCGTGGGGAGCGGCCGGCTCTCGTACGGCGCCCCCGTGCGCGTGTCCTTCGCCGACACCTTCGCGGTCGGCGGGTCCATCCACCTGGATGTGGGCCGCGGATACGGCCGGGTGGACACTTCGCGGTTGGATCTCGAGATCGGGACTTTCGGCTTCAACATCGACGGCCGGTACGCCGTCCTTCAGGCGCGACAGGGGCTCGGATGGGGCGCTGACATCGGTGTCGCCGCCAGAACAAAAAGCGGCTGGACGATCAGCGCGGGACTGATGAACCTGGTCGGATCGATGGAATGGAGGAAGGACGTGAAGCGGTATTCCGGATTTGTCAGGGGGGATTCCGTCGGCGTGCTGGATTTCGCGGATGAGGATGACGAAGCGAACGGCGTAAAAGCCGTTCAGGATTCCGCCTGGGAGACGGACGCGAAAGCGTTCAGCCGGAAAGCGCCGGCCGAATTGCACGCGGGGGTCCTTTACGAGGAGGGTCCGTACGCCGTTGCGGCTGACTACGTGCAGGGTTTCGGGGACCTGGGATGGGTGACGACGCGTCCGCGGATTTCAGTCGGCACGGAATGGAAAAAAGTCCGCTGGCTCCCCCTGCGCATGGGTGTCGTCATGGGCGGACGCATCGGCTTCGGCACTTCGATCGGATTCGGCATACGCGCCGGTTCCTTTGCGATGGATGTGGGCGTGCTGAACCGGGGTTTTATCCTCCCGTCCGCCAGCAAAGGGGTTTTTCTGGGCATCGAAACGGGGGTCGGATTGTAGACTGTGCTTCGGCGTCCCGGCCGGATCTTTCAGGACTCGGGACGCCGGACTTTGCAGTTCTCGGACAACAAAAGGAGGAACACAACATGGCAGCAGGGTGCTGTGGTTGCGGAGCCAAAAAGGCGGAAAAACCCAAGAAGGCGGCGAAACCCAAGAAGGCAGTAAAAAAATCCAAATAACGGTTTCTGACTCACAACCGGCAGGATTCGGCCCTGGATTCCCGGGCCCGTCCGGCCGGTTTTTTTTATCTGACTCCGGGATTTCTGGAAAGTGCCAGGCGCCTGCCTCGACCCCGGGGTCTCCTGAATCATAGAAGGGAATGATCCGTGAACCCCATATTCAACGTAACGGGACCCCGGGGTCTATTCCCGATTCCTAGAAGTGTCAGGCGTCTGCCTCGACCCCGGGGTCTCCATGATTTATGCGGGGAACAATCCGTATGTTCAGTATTTTAGGGAACGGGACCCCGGGGTCAGTGACCGCTCCAGTTTCCTGTTGACATTTTATTTGGTTTTATGTAATTTTATCAGTTTTCCATATCGACACTGATCAAAACCACACGCACCATCTTTCCGAAAAGGAGTTCTCCCATGCCCCGCAACAGCACGGCTCTTCAGGGCAACCTCGGCATTCTGGTCGGCGGCGGCCCGGCGCCCGGCCTCAACGGCGTCATCTCCGCGGTCACCATCGAGGCGCGCCGCAACAAACTCAAGGTATACGGCATTTACGACGGGTACAAATGGCTGGTCAAAGGCGACGAAAAAGAGCTGATGAAGCATGTGAAAGAGCTTGAAATACACGACGTCTCGCGCATCCATTTCGACGGCGGCTCCATTCTGCGCACCTCCAGGACCAATCCCGCCAAGATTCCGGGCGGCATCGAGAACGCGGTCAAGATGCTCAAGAAGCTCGGCATCTCCTACATGGTGACCACGGGAGGCGACGACACGGCCTACGGTGCCAGCCAGATCGCCAAGGCGGCGAAGGGCACCATCAAATTCGCGCATGTGCCGAAGACCATCGACAATGACCTGCCCCTGCCCAACAACCTGCCGACCTTTGGGTACCAGACGGCCCGGGACCTGGGCTCCGTTCTCGTCCACAATCTGATGGAGGATTCCAAGACCACGGACCGCTGGTACGTGGTGGTGGCCATGGGCCGGCACGCGGGGCACCTCGCGCTCGGCATCGCCAAATCAGCGGGCGCGACGCTCGCCATCGTGTCCGAGGAGTTCGATCCGAAAAAACCCATCCCCATCGACCAGGTGGCGGATGTCATCGAGACCTCTATTCTCAAACGCCGGGCGCTCGGCCGGAACCACGGCGTCGTGGTGGTGGCCGAGGGCATTGCGGAGCGGTTGGATCCGGAGGAACTGCGGGCGCTCCAGGGTGAATCCGTGGAGCTCGATTCGTACGGCCACATTCAGCTCGCGGACGTGGAGCTCGGCAAGCTGATCAAGAACGTGATCGAGAAGCGTTTCGCGGAACGCGGCGAGAAAATGCGGCTGGTTGAAATCAACATCGGTTATGTGCTGCGCTGCGCATCGCCCATCCCCTACGACCAGGAATACACCCGCGACCTCGGGTACAACGCGGTGCGCTACCTGCTGAATCCCAAGAACAAGAAAAACGCGATGATCACGGTCGACAACGGCAAGCTGACTCCGCTGACGTTCGAGAAAATGATCAATCCAAAAACGAAGAAAACCGAGGTTCGGTACGTGGACGTGCGGAGCGACTCGTACAAGGTGGCGCGCAGTTACATGGTCCGGCTGGACAAACAGGACCTGCTTGACGCGGAGCTGGTCGAAAAGATGGCCGTTTACGTCAAGATGAACGCGAAGGAATTCGTCAAGCGGTACGGGTACCTGGCCAAATATTGACGGGTTCTCCGGGTCCCGTCCGGCGGGATCGGAGGACGCTTCACATTACACGGAGACGTGCAGGTCGCAACGCGGTTCGACATCCAGGGGGCTTTCCGGCACGGGAAGCCCCTTTTTTCATGGGTCCGGCGGGCCGCGGAAGCGGGCCTGCGGGATGGCCTGGACTTTGCCTTCCCGCGTTCGTGCCTGTTGTGCGGGGAAGTGTTCGGGGAGGGCCGGTGGCTGTGCCCCGCCTGCCTGAAGCGGGTACGGGAATCAGCCGCGGCCGCGCTGCACAGCGATCCGGAGGATTTCCCCTATCTGGCCGGCGAGAGACATTTCGACGGGCTGGCCGCGTGCTGGGAATTCAATCACGATCTGGAGCAGTGCGTTCACTGCATCAAGTATTCAGGCATGGAGAGGCTCGGCCGTCAGCTCGGCGTCCTGGCCGGAGAGATCCTCCGCGAGGACGGGATCCTGAGGGTCCGGCCGGACGCAGTGGTTCCCGTGCCCCTGCATCCGGTGCGCAGGCGGGAGAGGGGATACAACCAGAGCGAAAGAATCGCGCAAGGATTCGCCGGTATTTACGGGCTCCCGGTGCGCAGCGATTTGATCGATAGGCGGCGGGCCACGAAAACGCAGACGGGTCTGACCGGGGAACAGAGGCAGGACAATGTGAAGGATGCTTTCCGCGTCGTCCGCCCCGGTTCGGTGGAGGGGATGTCACTCCTGGTCGTGGACGATGTCGTGACGACAGGCGCGACACTGAATGCCTGCGCCCGGTCGCTGAAGGCGGCGGGAGCCGAATGCGTGACCGGGTTCGCCCTCGCACGACCCGTGCTCAGAAGGGGCGGAGGGGCCCCTTGACGGCCGGCTCCAACAGGATGCGGCCGGCGGGGGCGCGGTCCCGCTTGTATTGAAAAACCACTTGCACGTGACGGTCAATCTGGATACATTAAGGTCCGCGACAGCTGTTTCGCGGAGGCGGACTGCCGGATCATTCCGATCCGGGAAAACCCGCCGCATTCAATCAAGAAGGAGAAAGCCATGGACGCGTTGACACAGCAGTTGCTGCAGCAATTATCCCGGGGCGGGTTGTCCCAGATCAGCAAACAGATCGGAGCGGATGAGGGCGCGACGAAATCCGCCCTGTCCACAGCCATGCCGCTTCTGGTCGCGGCGCTGGCCAACAACGCCTCGAAACCCAAGGGCGCGGAGTCGCTGC
This sequence comes from uncultured bacterium, assembly GCA_964577095.1. Classification (GTDB taxonomy): domain Bacteria; phylum Zhuqueibacterota; class QNDG01; order QNDG01; family DTFT01; genus JAFGAX01. The sequence continues at coordinate 15,154 of CAZNXX010000052.1, forward strand.
ACCAGGCGCTGGCCACTGACCATGACGGATCCGTTCTCGACAACCTGTCCGGCTTCCTGAAGAATCCCATGGTGGCCAACGGCGCAGGGATACTCAAACACGTGCTGGGCGCGAAGCAGGCGCCCGTCAGCAAGGGCCTTTCAAAGACGTCCGGCCTGAGCGCGGCCCAGGTTTCGCAGCTGCTGGCGATCGCCGCGCCTTTGATCATGGGTATGCTGGGCAAAAAGCAGGCGCAGCAGGGCCTGGACACCGCCAGCCTCACCGACTTCCTGCTCGGTCAGAAGAAGGCCCAGCAGGCGGAACCCGATCTGGCGGGCGCCATCGGCTCCCTGCTCGGATCGGGCAAGGGCCTGGGCGGAGCCATCAGCATCCTGGGGAGCCTGCTGAGGAAGCGCTAGACAGCCGGTTTTCATGTCTCATCAGCGGCCGCCTTCCAATCGAAGGCGGCCGATCTTTTTGGTACATGTGGTACCCCGAGATTTATGGAAACCGTTGAAACGGTTTCAGGCGTAATCAATTCGAATGTTCACCCACGGCTGAAGCCGTGGGCTGCCAAGCCGTGGGCTGCCAAGCCGTGGGCTGCCAAGCCGTGGGCTGCCAGGCCGTGGGC
>CAZNXX010000052.1:15863-17058 GCA_964577095.1 uncultured bacterium
GCCGTGGGCTGACAAGCCGTTTGTAGTCAGGTCCTGTCCCGGATAAGGCATAATTTTTCTTGACTTTCACCAAAAACTTTCATAAAATTATGTTCCTGTGTCGCAACAGGTCCGGAAAAGAGCGCCTCCGGATCAAATTCAGGCGTTTTCAAGGATTTTTCAACCCCTCTCAGGAGGTTTTTTTATGGCAGTCAAGATTGGTATCAACGGTTTCGGCCGTATCGGCCGTCTGGTCTTCCAAGCCCTTGCGGATCAAGGACTTCTGGGCAAGGAATACGATGTGGTGGCTGTCGTCGACATCGCCACGGACGCGGATTATTTCGCCTATCAGCTGAAATATGACTCAGTGCACGGCAAGTTCAAGCATGACGTGAAGACTGAAAAGAGCGACCCCTCCAAGGCCGAAGAAGACACCATCATCGTCGACGGCCACAAGACCAAGTGCCTGCAGGCCACCAAGACGCCGGCCGAACTGCCGTGGAAGGCGCTGGGCGTGGAGGTTGTGCTCGAGGCCACCGGCCTGTTCACGGATTCCGAGAAGGCCAAAGGGCACCTGGAAGCGGGCGCGAAGAAGGTTCTGATCACGGCTCCGGGCAAGGGCGACGTGAAAACCCTGCTCATGGGCGTGAACGAAAACGAATACGATCCAGCCAAGCACAACATCGTGTCCAACGCGTCTTGCACGACCAACTGCCTGGCGCCCCTGGTGCACGTTCTGCTCAAGGAAGGCATCGGCGTCGAATCCGGCCTGATGACCACCATCCATTCGTACACCGCGACCCAGAAGACCGTCGACGGTCCGTCCAAGAAGGACTGGCGCGGCGGCCGCGCGGCTGCGATCAACATCATTCCGTCTTCCACGGGCGCGGCCAAGGCGGTCGGTGAAGTGCTGCCCACGGTCAAGGGCAAGCTGACCGGCATGTCCTTCCGCGTGCCCACGCCGAACGTTTCGGTCGTGGACCTGACGTTCCGCGCCGCGAAGGACACCTCCATCGAGGAAATCGACGGACTGCTGAAGAAGGCGAGCCAGACCTACCTCAAGGGGATTTTGGGCGTGACGGACGAGGAACTCGTGTCCACCGACTTCATCCACGACGCGCGTTCGTCGATCTACGATTCCCTGGCCACCCTGCAGAACAATCTGAAGGGAGAGAAGCGGCTCTTCAAGATCGTCTCCTGGTACGACAACGAGTGG
>CAZNXX010000052.1:17068-17301 GCA_964577095.1 uncultured bacterium
AGTGGGGTTATTCGAACCGCGTGGTCGACCTGCTCAAGTACATGTCGTCGAAGAAGTGAGAATTTAAAGGGCGTACGTCCCCGCACCCTGGGACGGGCCGTCCGTTTTCTTGACAACCGAGGATTTTCGTCAATGAATAAAAAGACCGTCAAAGACATCGACCTGAAGGGCAAGCGGGTATTGATGCGCGTGGACTTCAACGTGCCCATGAAGGAAGGCGCGGTGCAGGACGA
>CAZNXX010000053.1:0-17277 GCA_964577095.1 uncultured bacterium
ACGCTGATGAACCTGCTGGGCTGCCTGGACTCCGCCACGTCGGGGGAATACCTCCTGGAGGGACACCGGGTGAGCCGTCTCGCGGCGGACGCGTACGCGGAAATCCGGAACGAAAAGATCGGATTCGTCTTTCAGGGGTTCAACCTGCTGGCGCGCACGACGGCGCTCGAAAATGTCGAACTGCCGCTTCTCTACGACCGGAAGAAGCGGATCCCCGATCCCCTCGGCGAGGCGGAACGCGCGCTCCGCCGCGTGGGTCTGGGAGACCGGCTGGACCACGAGCCCAACCGTCTGTCGGGCGGCGAACAGCAGCGCGTCGCCATCGCGAGGGCCCTGGTCAACCGGCCCAGCCTCCTTCTGGCGGACGAACCCACCGGCAACCTCGATACCCGGACATCCATGGAAATCATGGCCCTGTTTCAGGAGCTCAACGACCAGGGCCTCACCGTGGTGCTTGTCACCCACGAGCCGGACATCGCGAACTGCGCGAAACGCATCATCGAAATGCGCGACGGCCAGGTACGGTCCGACCGTCCCGTGAAGGACAGAATCGAGGCGCCGCGGCCTTCCGCCGGCGCGAACGGGGGAAAGGCGGGCCGGAAGGCATGAACCTTCAGTTCAGAAATCTCGTCAAGGTCTCCATCAAGGGCATTCTGAAGAACCGGATGCGCAGTTTTCTGACTTCGCTCGGCATCATCATCGGCGTGGCCGCGGTCATCGTCATGGTGGGCGTGGGCCAGGGCGCCTCCCAGCGGATACAGAGTTCGATTGCTTCGATGGGCACGAACCTGCTCATCGTGTTTCCGGGCGCGAGCCAGGCGGGAGGCGTCAACCGCGGCGCGGGAAGCTGGAACCGGTTCACGATGGACGATGCCGACCGCATCCGGGAGCAGTGCGCGCTCATCGCGGCCGTGTCTCCCATCGTCCGTTCCGGCGACCAGATCATCGGCGGCGGCAACAACTGGAACACGTCGATTTACGGCGTCACGCCCGACTATTTCACCATCCGGACCTGGACGTGCGAGCAGGGCGAGCTGTTCACGGACCGGGACGTGGCGTCGAGCCGCAAGGTCGCGGTGCTCGGCAAGACCACGGCCGAGACGCTTTTCCCGGGACAGAACCCCGTGGGGGAGCGCATCCGCATCCGGAACACGCCGTTCATCGTGACCGGCGTTTTGAAGCGGAAGGGGCAGACGGCCATGGGGCCGGACCAGGACGACGTCGTTCTCGCGCCGGCCACCACGGTGCTCTACCGTCTCAAGGGCGGGCGGTACGTGGACATGCTGAACGCCAGCGCGGTCTCGACGGAACGGATGGCCGAAGCGCAGGAGGAACTGCGCGCCGTTCTGCGCGCCGCCCATCGCCTGCGGCCGGGAGACGACGACGACTTCACCATCCGCAGCCAGGCCGAGATCACCGAGATGGCGACATCCACGACGAAAACCATGACCCTGCTCCTGGGCGCGATCGCGGCAGTTTCGCTCCTGGTGGGCGGAATCGGCATCATGAACATCATGCTGGTGTCCGTCACCGAGCGCACGCGGGAGATCGGCATCCGCATGTCCGTCGGCGCCCGGAGCCGCGACGTGATGATGCAGTTCCTGACCGAGGCGGTCGTCCTCAGCCTGACCGGCGGCCTGCTCGGCATCCTCCTTGCCTTTGTCGTCTCGCTGGTCATGAACCGTTTCACGTCCATGCAGACGGTGCTCCGGCCGGACATCGTCCTGCTGGCCTTCACGTTCGCCGGCGCCGTGGGCATCTTCTTCGGCCTGCACCCCGCGCGCAAGGCCGCGTCCCTGAATCCCATCGAGGCGCTAAGGTACGAGTGAGGCTCCAAGGCTCATTGACGATGGACGATTGACGATTTGCGATTGACGGTCGGCCTCAAGTCGCATGGATCAGTCTGAATCGGAATCTTTTCCCCTGAGGACGGCGGCCGAATCCATTCCAGGGTGTTGACACGGGGCCCAGTCGTGCGGTGCCTCAATGCTTATCCGCGCCCGGATATTCGAACATCGGCAATCCTCGATCGTCATTCGAAAATGAAAAAGCCTCCCGTCTCCGGGAGGCTTTTTCATGTGCCGGATGATCCGGATTTCTACTGTCCGAAGCCGCCGCCCACCTCGTCCGCCGCCTCCGAACCCTCGTCGTTTCCGTTTCCGTTCCGCTCCCCGTTCTCCCGCAGCAGGTCCCTGCGGTAGTTGTTGATGTTGTAGGTCAACGTGAGCATGTAAACAGGCGCCTCGCGCGTCATGCGGGCGGCGGTCGTGAAGCCGGGCGCGTCCGTCGAGAATTCGAAGGTGCCCGTGCGGAACACGTCGCGGACCTGGAGCGTGGCCGACAGGGACTTGTTCAGCAGTTCCTGGCGCAGGCTGACGTCCGTCATGATGTTGCCTTCGCGGCGGCCCTGGGAGGACACCGAGGGGCTGTTGTACCGCAGGTTGGCCTGGAGCCGGGTCGTGGGCGTGATCCGGTAGGAGTTGTTGAAGCGGATGTTCCAGTTGTTGCTTTTCTGAGAGAAGGACTTGCCCAGAAGCTCGCCTTCCACCCGGTATTTGTAAAGGCTCCCCATCAGATTGACGTTCCACGGACGGAACGGGTTCACGTTCAGCATGATTTCGCTCCCCAGCGAGTAATCCTGGCCGACGTTGTCCATGGTGTGCAGGGTGATGCGCGGCGCGTACAGGGACTGGATGCGCTCGATCTTGTTGTGCGTGACCCGGTAGTAGGCCTCCACCGAGAACAGGCTCTGGCCGGCGGTGGACTGGAAGGTCGCCTCGTAAGAGTCGATGAACTCCGGCACGAGGTCGGGGTTGCCCCGGCGCACGTTGTAGGCGTCCATCCAGGTTTCGAACGGCTCCAGGTCCCAGTCCCGCGGGCGCTGGACGCGTCGCGTGTAGCTCGCCATCAGCTGACGTCCCTGAACGAAGGTGTAGGACATGTGGGCCGTGGGAAAGACGTCCCAGCGGTCGATCGTGAATTTGTCGCCCGTGTCCGCCAGCCGGATGTTACGGCCCGTGTATTCCCCCCGCGCGCCCGCCTGGACGCCGATCCGGCCGTATTCATTGGAATAGGTCGAGTACAGGGAGTGGATGAGATGCGTCGCGTCGATCGTGTGGCTGTACGGCCGGTTGAAGAGAAACGCGGAAGAGGCCGGGTCCCACTCGTAGCGCCCCGTCCGCTCCTCGCCCCAGGAAGTCCGGTTCTGGTAGCCGGCCTGGATTTTCGCGGCCGCGGCCAGGGGAAGCGTGTAATCGAGCTTGACCCGGAGGTCGTTCTCCGGGCCCGATTCCGTGGACCGCTGGGCCTGGGTCAGGCTGTCCGACGCGTCGAACAGACGGTTGATGTCCTCGTCGTTTCCGGTGTGGCGCCCCAGAATGACCTCGGTCTGCAGTTCGTGTCCGGGCCTGGCGAAGTCGTGTTTGTAGCTGAGGTTGGACGAGTAGAAGTCGCCGCTGTGATCGTTCTCGTCGCGGCTCGAGTAGAGCGAATGGACTCCGCCCGGTTCGCTCCACTCGTCGTACCGGTTCCGCGAATTTCCGCTGAAACCGTGGCTCCCGACGCGGAGGCCGAGCGTGACCAGGTCCTTCGGGGTGATGGAATAATCCACCCCGGCGCGGAACCCGTATCCGCTTCCGCCCCTCTCGTCTTTTCCGCTGGAATTCCGGAAGAGGGTCGTGTCCTCCAGGAAAGTCCGTTGGCGGATACGGGACGTTCCGGGAAAGGAGCGCTGGTTGAAATTCGCGCCCGCGTAGAAATTCGCCCTGGACGTCCGGCGGCTCAGGAGGAAGTCGCCGCCGGAGCGGTCGGCGATGTCGTTCAGGCCGATGTTGAGGTTGAAAATGCCGGAAACGCCTCCCTGTTTCTCCTTCTTCAGCTTCAGATTGATGATGCCGGCCGTGCCGTCCGGATCGTACTTGGCGGAGGGATTGGTGATGATCTCGATCTGTTCGATGGTGCTCGCCGGCGTCTGCTGAAGCGCGGTGTTCGCGTCGAGCGGCGTGGGCCGGTTGTCGATGAGCACGGTGAAATTCGAGCTGCCCCTCAGCTGGACGTTGTTGTCCACGTCCACGGTGACCGAGGGCACGTTCTCGAGCACGTCCACGGCCGTTCCCGCGAGGGCCGTCTGCTGCTGGCCCACGTTGATCACGCGGCGGTCGATCTTGTACTCGAATTCCGGGCGGTCGGCCTGCACGTCCACGCCCTGTCCCGGAAGAACCGTGGGCTCGAGCCGGATGACGCCGACGTCGTGCGAGACGCTTCCCCGTCTGGGGGAGGCGTCCTCGATCGCCTGGGGTTTGTATCCCATGTAATTGACCGTCATGCGGAACTGGCCGGGAAAGAGATCCTTGAGTTCGAACGACCCGTCCGGCGCCGTCACGGTGCCGGTGACCTGACGGCCGTCCCTTTTGGCGAACAGCACCACAGTGGCATACTCGAGCGGTTTTCCCGTGGACGCGTCGAGCACTTTCCCTGTGATGGCGACTTTGGGCGCGGCCATGCCGTCCGGTCTTCCGCCCGGCGGTCCGTTCTGGGCCCGGGCGGTCACGAATAGAGAAAGACAGAACAGAATGAGCATTTTACGAAACTGGCGGATCATACATGAACTCCTTATGAGTGACAATGGCGGATGATCATACGATTGAAGCTCCCCGCGAAGCGGGGGAATGCGTTCGCTGTCAGATTCATCCAAAGGACATTGAATATAACACCAAACCCGTTAAAAAGTTTTGTTATTTTTGGCGATGATGACAGGATAAATCGATGGGTTACAAATTATTACAGGTTTTGATGTTTTTCCTTGATTTTCGTATTACATTGTATTACCTTATCCGGCCGACCGTCCGTTTCCCATGAAATTGGAGTGTCCAATGGCTGGACAAAAAGCCAAACGCGATGTGATCACGTTCAAGGTGGATGCCGCGCTCCGCGAAGCCATGAAAGGCGTTCCGAACCGATCCGAGTTTATACGCTCGGCCATTCTGTCCGCGTCCGGAAACATCTGCCCTTTGTGCAAAGGCCAGGGCCTTCTCTCTCCTGACCAGCTCGAACACTGGCGGTCCTTCAGCCGCGGGCATCATGTGGCCGAATGCTCGGACTGTCACGCCATGCATCTGGTCTGTTCAGGTGAGGTCGGCGCGGCTCTCCATCCGGACAAACAGAAAGAACCGGAGGGGAAAGGAAGCCGGAGATGAAGAGGGTTGCCGGTCCGCCTCGCGTGTTTGATTTCACACGGACCCTTTTCCGGGTCGCGGCCTGCCTCTTTCTGGCGGCGTGGCTCCCCGGCCAGGGCGCGGAACGGCCGTTGCGTATTTTCACCGGTATTCCGCCGGTCGCCGGCCTGGCCGAGAAAATCGGCGGCGATCGGGTGGCCGTGGAAACCCTGCTCAGGCCGGGCGACAATCCGCACACGTTCGAACCCCGTCCCCGTCAGGCGGCGGCCCTCGGCAGGGCGGACCTGTTTCTCTCCTGCGGATTCCCTTTCGAGGAAAGGCTGGCCCGGAATCTCAAGGGACGGTCTTCAGGCCCGGTGGTGGCCGAACTCGGCGCGGACCTGTATGCGTCGACGGAACCGGAGAGCGGCGTGTCTCGCAGTCACCGGGATCATGACCCTGATCACGGGGAAGCGGATCCGCATGTCTGGCTTTCGCCGTCCCTGCTCCGTGTTCTCAGCCTCGATCTGTTTCATGCGTTGAAAACGCTGGATCCCGCGTCCGGATCGTATTTCCAGAGACGCCTGAACCGCCTGCTTGCCGAGATCGACTCCCTCGACCGCGGTATCGGACAATCGCTCGCCCCCTTTCGGGGCCGGTCATTTCTTGCGGCCCATCCCTCCTTCGGCCGGTTCGCCGAAGCCTACGGACTGAACCAGATGTCCGTGGAATCGGAGGGGAAGAGCCCGTCGGCCCGGGGCTTGTCGGCGATCGTCCGCGAGGCGAGAAAGGAACGCGTTTCGATCGTTTTCATCGAGCCGCAGTTCGATCCGTCCGGAGCGGAAGCCGTGGCGAAAGCGGTCGGAGGAACCGTCGCGGCCGTGGATCCCCTGGGCCGGGACGCTTTGGCGACGATCCGTGTTTTTTCGGACCTGCTGGTCCGGTCCTTCCGCGAAGCGGGCTCAGCCGGGGGACCCAAGCCGTGAAACAGCCGGATGCGATCTGCCTGAAGAATGTGGCGTGCAGTCTCGGCGGGAACGTCATCCTCAGCGACGTTTCGTTTTCCGTCGGACGGGGGGAATTCACGTATGTCATCGGTCCCAACGGAGGCGGCAAGACCACATTGCTCCGGCTTCTTCTCGGTCTGGTCAAACCCGATTCCGGACGGATTTCGGTTCTGGGCCAGCCCCCCCCGGCCGCCAACCGGCGCATCGGATACCTGCCACAGCATCAGTTCTACGATCCCCAGTTTCCCATCACGGCGCTGGAAGCGGTTCTGACCGGCCTGTCCTTCTCGCCTTTCGCTTCCGGCCGTTTCCGGGAGAAGGCGGTTTCGGCCCTCGAGGAAATGGGGCTCGGGGACGAGGCCGCGAGGCCTTACGCCGTCCTCTCGGGCGGACAGCGCCAGCGCGTGCTCATCGCCAGGGCCCTGGTCGGGGATCCCGAACTGCTTCTGCTGGACGAACCGACCGCAAACGTAGACCCCGCCGTGGAAGAAGCCCTGTTCGACCGGCTGACCCGGCTCCGCCGGAAGCCGACCATTCTCATGGTGACGCACGACACGGGCGTCGTGCCGGCCGGCGTGGAGCGGGTGATCTGTGTCAACCGGTCGGTGGCCGTGCACCCGACCCGGCGTCTGACGGGCCGTGTGCTCCAGGAACTGTACCACCAGAGCCTGAACCGCGTCCGTCATGACCGCGTCATAAAAAGGCCGCCCGGGAGAAAACATGGCTGAGTTCTGGCAGGCGCTTCAGGATCCGGGATTCCCCTTTCTCCGGTACGCGCTGGCCGCGGGTTTGCTGTCCAGCGTGGCCTTCGGAATTCTGGGACCCATTGTCGTGGCGCGGCGCATCGGGGCCATCGCGGGCTCGATATCCCACTCCATGCTCGGCGGCATCGGGCTGGCGGTTTTTTTGCGCCACCATACCGGATGGCAGGGATTCACTCCCGGAGCGGGCGCGCTCGCCGCCGCTCTCGTTTCCGCGGCCGTGATCGGCTCGATTCACAGCCGCGGGAGGGAGCGGGAAGACACGGTCATTGCCGCGGTGTGGACGGTGGGCATGGCCGCGGGCGTGCTGTTCCTGTCGTTGACGCCCGTTTTCGTCGATCCCATGAGTTACCTGTTCGGCAACATCCTTCTGCTGACCCGGAACGACCTCTGGATGATCGCGGCGCTCGACGCGCTTCTGCTGGCCGTCGCCCTGCTCCTGTACCGGCCCCTGCTGGCCGTGTGTTTCGACGAGGAATTCGCCCGCATCCGGGGACTCAACACAGGCGCCCTGTCCATGCTCCTGTTCGGCCTCACGGCGCTCACGGTGGCGCTTCTCCTGCCCATGGTCGGCACGGTTCTGGTCATCGCCCTGCTGACCCTTCCCGCGGCCCTGGCGGGACGGTTCACGAAACACCTGTGGAGCATGATGATCGCGGCCGCGGCCCTGTGCGCTGTTTTCGCGGTTTCGGGCGTGGCCCTGAGCGCGGTCATCGATATCCCGAGCGGGGCTGCCATCGTTCTGCTGCTGGGCGCGGCGTATCTGATTCCGGCCCTGTTCAGGTGGAAGCGTTGAGCGGCCGGCCGTTCCGTCTGCGTTCCGGCAAGAGGCGGCTCACACTGCCGTCTGTTTCAGTCGCCGCGGGTCCTTTCCTTTGTTATCGTCAATCGGATACCCATGCGTTCTGATCATCCTTTCATCGGAGTGGATGTCGGATCGGCCAGCGTCAAACTGGCCGCTCTGGCGTCCGCGGAAACAGCCGGCCGCCTGACCGCCGGATGCAGGCGTCTCTTCGTCCCGGAGGGAGCATCCGGGCTCGGCGGGATGACGATCGTGCTTTCCCGGTGGGAAAGGCACGGCGGGGACCCGCCCGGAATGGTTTCCGCCCTTCTCGAAGGTGTCCGTACCGCGCTGGACGGACTGGACCCCGCATGCGTGCGCCTGACCGGATCGGGCGGCCGGGAGGCCGCGGCCGCGCTCGGCGCGGCGTCTGTGAACGAGTTCCGCGCCGCGGCCGAGGGCATGAACCTCCTGCACCCGGAGGTCCGGACCGTGCTCGAGATGGGGGGCGCGAGCGCCAGAATCATCCGCACCGTCCGGGACGCGGACGGATCGGTGCGCATCGAGGATTACGAGACGAACGGCGAATGCGCGGCCGGAACGGGGCTGTTCTTCGACCAGCAGGTGGAACGGCTCGAGGTCCGCGTGGAGGAGGTCACGGCCCTGGTCCGCGACGCGCGCCGGTCGGCAACCGTGGCGGGCCGGTGCTCCGTGTTCGCGAAAAGCGACATGATCCACGCCCAGCAGAGGGGGTATCTGCCGCCTGAAATACTGAAAGGCTTGTGTGAAGCCGTGGCCCGGAATTTCAAGGGATCCCTCGTCAAGGGCCGGCCGCTGGAGCCGCCAGTGGCCTTCATCGGCGGCGTATCCGAAAACGGAGGCGTGGCCGAGGCCCTGCGTCTTCTCCTCGGCCTTGGCGACGGGAACTGGATCGTGCCGCCGCTCGGCCGCTGGGCCGCGGCCGTGGGGGCGGCTGAGATCGCAAGACGCTTGGAGAGCGTTCCGCGTTCCGGGTTCCGAGTTCCGAGTTCCGAGTTCTTAAAAAAAGGTTCCGAGTTTCGAGTTCCGTGTTCCGAGTTAGGAATACCCTTTATCCAACTCGGAACTCGGAATCCGGAAAGTCCTCTGGCCAACCCGGAATCCGGAACTCGGAACCCGGGACTTCTTTTGTCCAACCCGGAACCCGGAACTCGGAACCCGGAACTGCCTTTGCCAAACCCGGAACCCGGAACTCGGAACCCGGAACCTCCTTTGTACAACCCGGAACCCGGAACCCGGAACGCGGAACCGACTTATCCCACCACCACCCCCCTCTCCATGTCCAGGGTCGTCCTGCTCCGCGACCGCATCCGGCCCTTCCGCTTTCCGGACTCCGGAACCGTGCCGGCCTATCTCGGCATTGACGTGGGCTCCGTGTCGACCAATCTCGCACTGATCACGGAATCCGGCGAGCTCATACACGGCATCTACACCATGACCCGCGGCCGGCCGGTGGAGGTCGTGACCGGGAGTCTGGCCGAGATGGAATCCGCGGTCGGCGGCCGCGTCCGGGTTCTTGGCCTGGGCACCACCGGATCCGGAAGGGACCTGATCGGCCTGCTGGCAGGCGCGGACGCGGTGAAGGATGAGATCACGGCGCACAAGACAGGAGCGGTCCACATCGGACGTTCTCTCCTGAACCGACGGGTCGACACGATTTTCGAGATCGGCGGCCAGGATTCCAAGTTCATCTCGCTCCGAGACGGCACGGTCACGGATTTCTGCCTCAACGAAGCCTGCGCCGCCGGAACCGGCTCCTTCCTCGAGGAACAGGCCCGTCAGATCGGCGTCGAGATCAAGGGCGAATTCGCGGCCCTGGCCCTGGCCTCGAAGCACCCCCTGCGCATCGGCGAGCGATGCACGGTGTTCATGGCAAAGGAAATCGTCCCCTATCTCCAGAAGGGCGTCCCGGCCGAGGACCTGATCGCTGGGCTGGCCCTGTCCGTGGCGCAGAACTACCTCAACCGGGTCGTCAAGAAAAGGCCCATCGGCGAGACGGTTTTCTTTCAGGGCGGCACGGCCTACAATGACGCGGTCGCGGCCGCTTTCGCGACCGTGCTGGACCGGGAAATCGTGGTACCGCCGCACAACGGCATTTTGGGCGCCATCGGCGCGGCCCTGCTCGCGGCTGCCTCCAGGTCCGGGGGAAAGCCCACCGCTTTCCGCGGCTGGCAGCTGGACCGCGTTCCGCGCAGTCTCCGCGAGTTCACCTGCAGGGCCTGTTCGAACCATTGCACGGTGGAGGAATTCACGGTCGCGGGCGAGAAATCGTACTGGGGCGACAAGTGCTCCGAGAAGTACCGCCGAAGGACCAAAACTGAACGCAAGCCGGTTCTGCCCAACCTGATCCGCATCCGGGACAGACAACTGGAACCGTTCCGGAAGCCCGCGGCCGCGGGTCCGGCCGTCCGGGGACGGGCCGGCATCGCGCTGACCCTGCATTTTCAGGACCGCCTGCCATTCTGGAAAACCTATCTCGAATCCGTTGGATTCGAATGCGTGTTCTCCGGCCACACGGATCCGGATGTCGCGGCCGCGGGCGTGGAGGCCTGCGTCAATGAGCCGTGCTTTCCGGTGCAGGCGGCCCACGGCCATTTCGTCCGGCTCATGGCCGAAAGGCCGGACATCCTGTTCTTTCCCCATGTCGTGAACGAGGAGGACCCGCTCGAAAGCGTGGCTTCTTTTCTCTGCCCGTGGGTGCAGACCTTTCCCCTGATCGCGAAACACGTGTCCGTTCTGGAACCGGTCCGGGACCGGGTTTTCTGCCCCACCGTGGCTTTCCGTGAAGGCCCGGCCGGGGTGGAGGAGCGTCTCTTCAAAGCCATGTCAGGCCTGGGTGTCAGCCGCGCCGAGAACCGCAGGGCCGTGGCCGCCGCGTACGCGGCGCAGGCCGGATTCAGGGATTTCCTGCGCCGGAAGGGCGAATTCTCCCTGAAGGTCATCCGCGAGAGCGGCACGCCCGCAGTGATTCTGATCGGCCGGCCCTACAATATATATGATGCAGGCATGAACCTGAACGTGCCGGTGAAGCTGGTGGAGCTGTACGGCGCGAATGTGCTGCCGATGGATTATCTGCCTCTCGACGGCGTGGACATCCGCCCGGTGCACGATCATATGTTCTGGAATTACGGCCGGCGCATCCTGCAGGCCGCGCAGTACAGCAGGAATCTGCCGAACGCGCACCTGATCTATCTGTCGAACTTCAAATGCGGACCCGACTCGTACATCCGGCATTACGTCGAGGAGGCGGCCGGAAAGCCGTTTCTCTTTCTGCAGTTCGACAGCCACTCGAACGACGCGGGCATCCTCACGCGGGTGGAGGCGTTTCTGGAGAGCCGGGGGCTGCTTTGAAACAGTTCCGAGTTACGGGTTCCGGGTTCCGAGTTAAGACAAACGGAGAGTCGTCTATTTTTCAACTCGGAACCCGGAACTCAGAACCCGGAACACATATACCATGAACCCAAAACTATGAAATCCAAATCCGATTCCGGCCACCCCCTCCAGGGCCGCCGCATGCTCGTGCCCCGCATGAGCACGGTCGGCGCCGAAGCGCTGTCGGCCGCGCTCCGGTCCTTCGGCATCGACGCGGTCGTGCCGCCGCGGGCGGGCGAGAAGAGCATGGCCATGACCGGCCGGTTCATCACGGGCGAGGAGTGCCTGCCCCAGCGGGTCACGCTGGCGGATTTCTTCGAAGCCATGTCGGAACCCGGATTCGACCGGGACCACGCGGCCTATTTCATGCCCACCTCGGCCGGGCCCTGCCGGTTCGGCCAGTACGCCAACCTCATGCGGAAGATACTGAAGGAACTCGGGCACGAGAACGCGCTGGTCTTCTCCCCGACGTCCACGGACCAGTACGAAGGCATTGCCGGTAACATCACACGCTTCAAGCGCACGGCCTGGCGGGCGGTCGTGGCCTCGGACGCGCTTCGAAAGATGACGTATCTGCACAGGCCCTATGAGGCCGAACCCGGGGCAATGGACCGTATCGCGGACGACGCATTGAAATCCCTGTGCGCCATTCTGGAGAATCCGGACCTGAGGCTCGGACGCCAGCTCCGCATGCTGTCCGGCATTTTCGAGGAGACCCGCGACCGGATGGCCTCGACAGCCTTGAAGGAGAAGCTGGGGACGCGTCCTCTCATCGGCATTGTGGGCGAGATTTTCATCCGTTTCAACAGCGAGAGCAACCAGCACCTGGTGCGGCGCATCGAGGCGCAGGGAGGGGAAGCCTGGATCGCGGACGTGTCGGAGTGGGTCTGGTACACGAACACGGAACGCGAGCGGCGTCTGCGAGAGGCCGGCCGGTCCTTCAGCCCGGGCATGGCCGCGGCCAGCATCCGTCGGTGGGTCCAGAAACACGACGAGGAAGGGATACTCGCCCCGCTAAGCGGGACATTCCGCGGCCGGGAGGAGGAGTCCGTCGAGAAACTGCTTGAATACAGCCGGCCCTACCTGCCTCACGAGAAGGCAATGGGCGAAATGACTTTGAACACCGGCAAGGTCATTGCCTTTCAGAAAGCCGCCTGCGACGGTGTGATCGACGCGAGCCCGTTCACCTGCATGAACGGCATTGTCACCGAAGCTGTGTACCCGCATGTCAGCCGCGACTTCGGCGGCATGCCGGTCCGGATCTTCTATTTCGACGGCGTTCCCATTGACCTCGATTCCGGACTGGAAATTTTCATGGAGCTGGCGCGGGGGTACAGGAGGAAGCAGGGGAGGGGATGATTTCCGACCCCGGGGTCGACCCCGGGGTCGGACGGCCAGGAGCCTGAGGCGGACAGGGCAGCCGCGGCCTTTCAACCAGCAAAAATAAAAGAGCTTGGTTCAGCCTTGCTGGGCTTCAGGCCGCGTGAAACAGGTCTTTTTTCTAAATAAATATGATCAGATTTGCTTTAAGCCGATTGTTTGAAGGTAGTTGAATGTGGAATCATAGAAAGATGGATCTCTTGTTGGATCCATTTTATTTCCTTCCGGGATAAAAACCACCATTCCTTGTCGGGCTCGTGTCAGAAGGACCCTGTAGGCATTTTTCAGATAGGTCTTTCTCGTCTCTTTCTTGATATTCTGCCATTTGGTACCCCGGAACGAGTAATGCTCCCAGCTGTTGTTGCTGAACCGGAAGTCACCGTCCCAGGAAACACATGTCCAATCCAGCTCAAGCCCCTGTACATGAAATTCAGTGGCTACATCCTCCAGGTAATATGATGAACGGATGTCTTCTTTCCCGTCTAAAAACCATTTCACTGGATTGACCGGAGTCCGGATATCGATTGCATAGGGTTTCAAACGTTCCGCCTGAGAGGAGACAATGATGCCATATCGTTCACTTCCGGCGGCCTTGCTGCGGAGCCATTGTTTTGCAGACTCCAGATTTCGGGTCAGAACAATCGGATACCGGTTTTCAAGATCATGGTATAAAAGACGAGCCCGGTCTGTATCGCAATCCAGAACTGTTTTCACGAATTCCGAAACTGTTTCAGCTCGGAAAGAACGCATCGATACCGAGAGATGAAGCTTGGATTCATAATGGATGCCAGCGCGGTCCCGTATGGAGTCGAGAATGGCCTTGGTGTTATATTCACTGTCTGTAAGAAAAGGAGATATGTAAAGATGCCAGTTCCCGAATGATTGTCGCAATGACTCCAGCCATTCCCCGATGCCCGCCTCTCCTGTGTTGATTTCCTGACCGCCTCCAACAAGACAGATAATGACAGCCCAGTCTTTCCTTCGATCCATGCAGGAGATGAGGTATTCGGGTTCGGAAGCGTTGAAATCCGGGATTTTCTTCTTCTGCCGCATCCAAGCTGATGTGTGTTCTTTGTCCCAGGCGCGCTGGGCTTCGTCAAAAAGGGCCACGTGATCGGTGGGCGGTCGGGAGGCATATCGAAGGCATTCATCTCTGAAGTGGTGCACATTCTGTATAAAGGCCCTGACGCGGGTGTGAGCTTCTGATTTTCGAAGTCTTTTACCCAGACTGATTTCACGTTTCACGTGGTCCCGGGCCAGTGCCTCCCGCAGAATATCAACAAGCGGCCCATTTCCTGACAGAAAAACACTGTGCAATTCGCTTGTGGGGTCGTTGTATCGGGTAGCAATGTTCAGGCCGACAAGGGTTTTTCCCGCTCCAGGAACTCCGGTAATAAAGCAAATGGCCTTTTGACCGGCAGTTCGTGTTCTCTCGATGATCTCATCCAGTTTATCGGATGTATCACTCAGGTTGCTCGCGCCGGCATCATTTCGGGAGATGTCCGTGACGTTGTGTCCCGAATACAAAGCCCGGGCGGCTTCGATAATTGTCGGAGTGGGGCAGTATCTGGATGATTCCCATTCATTCTGATCAATCGGTTGTTCGGGCAGTCCGTCTACGATCTTTCGGATTGTGGACGCTAGCCCGTCCGCATTGATGCAAATAGTCCGGAATAGACCCTGAATCCGTTGATGCGGTACGAGATTGACCGGGGTAATGGTCGAATGTGTGGCCACAACCAGCGGTATGACAGTCAGATCGTGGCTGCCCTCATGAAAATACTTCAAATCAAGAACATAATCATATACCTGATCGATGTCGCCGAGGTGGAACTGTGTGGCCCCTACCTTGAATTCTACGACAATCAGAATCCCGTTTATTAAAATGATGGTGTCAACCCGATGACCCATTCTGGGGATTGTAAATTCGAGATAGATCCGTCCTTCGTGCCCGACAAGGGCATTTCGAAGAAGAGGTAATTCGTAAAGCCATGCATCTCTTTGTGTCTGCTGAATGGGGAATTCGCTGCCTCGGACGAGTTCAGACAGAACATGGTCATCCGAAGCCTTCTGAAAGTCGGAAAGAGAACCGGAATACCAGGAACGGCGGACGATGGAGGAGCGTGGAGAAGTCATGGCCGGATAAGGATAACGATCAACTCAACATTTTAATGACATGTTTTGCCAGACTTTCCGCAATCTCCCTGTGACGGGGTAAGGGCTGACATGCCTTGGTAGCAGGATTCTGGTACCAGTCATGTTTCCCGCCATGACGGATGAGCACACAGCCCATCTGTTCAAGAGAACGGATCAGGTCGACGCGTTTCATGCGATCTGAAGCTCGCCAATACGCCGGATATTGGGAATCTGGCCGCTCGTCAGGTCTTTGTACAAATCCTTCAGGTTTTCCGTCAACTCCTCGATCGTTTCCCCCTGGGTCCTGTAGTCGGGGAATTCCTCGAGCCAGCCGATGTACAAATTTTCGTCCTGATAATAAATATATTTTGTAATCATGATGAGGGCCTCCTATCTGGGAGTAAATGCCGTACTTACCAATATTTTAAACTTCCAGTAAAATAATATATGTTGATTTTATTTGATTATCAAGTAAAAACGCGCGGGCTGAAGCCCGCGGCTACCGAGAGCTCAGGAAGGTAAGGCAGCCGCAGCCTTCAGGTTGCGTGAGACAAACCAGTTTCCAATCAGTAGAAACCTCCCGCGGGTTCGTAACAACCCGCGGGAGGTTTTTTCGACTGAATGTCATCCAAAGCCTCCCGCAGGTTGTTATAAACCTGCGGGAGGCTATCCCAATGCGCAGCCTGAAGCCTAGCAGGGCTGGACCAAGCTATTTGATTTTTGCTGGTTGAAGGGCTGCGGCTACCACACAGCAAGAAATCGCGGTCTACTGTCGTTTTCCCCCTTGCCTTTGTCCCCCCTTTCCCGTATCTTTTTCGAAAAGAACCCAATGTCGGAGGACGAATGGCAGTCCGTACCCGCAAACCGTCCAAAGCCGCGCCTGTGAAACCGGGCGGCGCCTCAAATCCGAAGGGGCCGGCCGGCATACCGGCCAATGCCTACACGCCCCTGAAACCCGGGGAAAAATACATCCCGTTCGTTCCCGCTGGCAAAACAATACCGGAGGTCACGCGCAGGTCCGTGCTCACCGGCGTTCTCATGGCCGTGCTCTTTTCCTTTGCCGCCTGCTACCTCGGCCTGGTCGCGGGCCAGGTCTTTGAGGCGGCCATTCCCATCGCCATTCTCGCTGTGGGGCTTGCCGGTCTCTACGCGAGAAAAAGCTCCATACTCGAGAATGTCATCATCCAATCCATCGGAGCGGCGTCCGGCCTGGTCGTTGCAGGCGCCATTTTTACCCTGCCCGCGCTGTACATACTCGGACTCGAAGTCAACTTGCTCCACACGTTCATCGCGTCCTGCCTGGGCGGGTTCCTCGGCATCCTCTTTCTCGTCCCGCTCCGGCGGTATTTCGTGGCCGAGGAGCACGGCAAGCTTCCGTTCCCCGAGGCCACGGCCACAACGGAAATTCTCGCCACGGGCGAGCGGGGCGGCAAGTCCGCGAAAATCCTCGCTTTGTCCATGGCGGTCGGCGGGATTTATGACTTTCTCGTGGAGGCGCTTCAGGCCTGGCCCAAGACCCTGCGGACCGACGTTCTGCTCGGCAAATTCGGAGCCGCCCTGTCCGAAAAAGCAAGGTGGGTTTTCAAGCTGGACGGCACGGCCGCCTTGTTCGGGCTCGGGTACATCATCGGCCTGCGCTATTCGGCCGTGATCGCGGCAGGATCCGTCTTCTCCTTTCTCGTTCTGGTCCCCCTCATCTGGCATTTCGGACAGGCTCTCCCGTCCATCGTCATCCCAGGCGCCCTGCCGATCGGGCAGATGACGGACGGCCAGATTTTCTCGGCTTACGCGCAGAAAATCGGCATCGGCGCCATCGCCATGGCCGGTGTTCTGGGTATTCTCAAGATGGCGAAAATTATCGTGTCCTCTTTCTCCGTCGGCGTCCGCGAGATTTTCCGCGGCACGACCGGGGCTCCAAAGTCGACGCTTCGGACGGACACGGACATCTCCATGAAATACAACCTGGCTTTCATCCTGCTCACCCTGGCCGCGGTGTTCGGCGCGTTCGCGCTTTTCGCGTCGGGAGCGGGGGAGCCCTCCTTCGTGCTGCAGGTCGCGGCCATCGGCCTGGGCATCGTGGCCGTGCTCGCCTTTCTCTTCACGCCTGTGGCGGTGCGCGCCACGGCCATCGTGGGCGTGAACCCGGTCTCCGGCATGACGCTCATCACGCTGATCCTGTCTTCCCTGGCACTGGTGTCGATCGGCCTTACGGGCGCAGTGGGCATGACCGTGGTGCTGGTCATGGGATGCGTGGTATGCACGGCCCTTTCGATGTCCGGCGGTTTCATCACCGACCTCAAGATCGGGTACTGGCTGGGCGCGACGCCGCGTAACCAGCAGAGATGGAAGTTCCTCGGCGTCGTGGTGTCGGCCCTGTCCGTATCGCTCGCACTGCTGCTCATCCAAAAAGCGTACGGCTTCACGGTCGGAGGAAAGGGGATACTCGACGGCGGCGTGCCGAATCCCGCGATATCCGCGCCGCAGGGCAATCTCATGGCGACCATCATCCAGTCCCTGATGGTCGAGTCGCAGATCCCCTACGGCCTCTACGGCCTCGGCGCGTTGTGCGCCCTGATGATCGAGATGCTCGGCGTGTCCCCGCTCGCCTTCGCGCTGGGCATGTACCTGCCCATTCAGATCAACATGCC
>CAZNXX010000054.1:0-11948 GCA_964577095.1 uncultured bacterium
CCCGTGTACATCGACTACAACGTGCTCATGAACATCGACCTGTCCCCGAAGGACAGGCTCTTCTTCGTCGGCCTGTCGGCCACCGACATCGTGGACCGCGACCAGAGTTCGCTCGAAAACCGAGTCACCAACGCGGGCCTGCTCGACAACACCCAGTACAAGGGCGTCACGGGTCTCGATTACCAGAGGCTTCTGTCGAACGGGTTCCTCGAGGCGACCGTCAGCGTTGATCTCAACCGCTACGAGTTCCGGCAGATCAACGAGAATGAGGAGGAGTATTTCAGAAGCGACGCGGACGAGTGGGAATACGCCGCGGGCCTGAAACACTCCATGCGGGCGCTTCCCTCCCTGTTCGTGAACACCGGCGTATCGGCCAAGGCCGTGCGCAACGAGAACCGGACCGTATTCGCGGACACCATCTACGACCGGTCCGGCAACCGCGTCGCGGTTTCGGATCTCGGCATCGCGGCGGACACGAAGCTCGACGCGGTGCGCGGTAAATGGGCCGGGTTCGCGGAAATCGAATGGAACCCCGTCGAGAGACTTCAGGTGACCGCCGGGTGGCGGCAGGATTATTTCGATTTCATCGACAGGCCCTGGGCCGGTTCTCCCAGGCTGGCGGTGAAATACCAGGCCGGCGCTCTCAACACCTTCCGCGTCGCCGCGGGCGAGTACCTGCAGTCCCCGGCCTATATCTGGGTCGTGAACCCCGCGAACCGCGACCTGAAACCCCTGCGGAACCGGATGGCTGTCGCGGGCTGGGATCACCTGCTCCGCGACGACACGCGTATGACGGTCGAGGTTTATGCCAAGCGGTATTCGAATCTTCCGGCCGGCGTGATTCCGGGCGTGAACGACTATCTGGTGATGAGCAACACGGGCGCCTCATACGGTGGACGGGAGGACGACTTCCAGTCCTTCGGTTTTTTCGAGCTGGCTTCGATCGGAAAGGGAAGGTCGGACGGAGCCGAGTTCTCCGTGCAGAAGAAATTCTCGGCTGTTCCGCTGTACAGCCTGTTCAGCCTCGCCTACAACAAGTCGGAAGTGACGGCGCCGAACGGCAGAACCTATCCGGGCCAGTTCGACCAGAGATGGATCGTCAATCTGTCGGGCGGATACGTGTTCAACTCGAAGTGGGAGGTGTCGGGGAAATTCCGTTACTTCACGGGCGTGCCGTACACGCCGGTTTACCGGCCGTCGGCGAATCCGGGAAGACCCGGTTCCATCCAGAACCTGCCGTCTGAATACCTGTCCTCGAGGCTCGACCCCGGGCACCAGCTCGACATCCGCGTGGACCGCACCTTCAACCGGCCCGGACTGACCCTGATACTGTACGCGGACGTGCAGAACGTCTACAACTTCAAGTACCCGATGAAGCCGAATTACGATTTCTGGAAGGATAAAGTGTCTACCCGGGGGGACATCGGCATTCTGCCGTCGATCGGGGTGAGTTTGCAGTTGTAAATGCAGGGTATACGCTCCGGGAGGCTCCCAGCCTCCCGGAGCGTAGGCAAGTGCCTGGCACCTACAAGGTGTCCGGCACTTTTATTTCTTGAACCTCAGCACGCAGGCTGTCCCTCCCTCGCACAGCTTCGAGCCTTCGCCGAAACCGAACCCGCAACCGAACTCCTCTGCCCAGGTTCCGTACTCTGCCGGGCATATCCGGTTTCCGATCCGGGCCGCCAGATGCGCCCGGTTGGAACGGACCATTTTGTCGTACCAGGGGCACGAAGAAACATGGATTTCGAATCCGTCCGGTTTTTCAGTCACTTCATACTTGAATCCGTCAACATCGAGCTTCTGCGTGTAGCACAGCCGGAGACCTTCCGGACCGTTCTCCGCTGAAGAAAAGGCGCGAATCTGACGCGCCTGAATTTTGGGCATGACTTTCCAGACTTCCGCGTCCAGGTCCAGGGCCGCGTCGAATCCGAAGCGCTCCTCGGTCTTGACGAACCACAGCCCGTCCACGGCTGTGTAGCTTCGAAGGAGATACTGTCTGATTTCGTCGGGAGTCATGGTTGATTCCTGATACAGAGGCATGTCATTGCGAGCCCCGTCCGCTTTTCAGGACGGGGCGTGGCAATCTCGGCTTTGTCTGCCACACCAGAGATTGCCCCGGATCAAGTCCGGGGCAGGCTTCGTCGCCGCGCTCAGCGCGGCTCCTCGCAATGACAACACCTGCATTGAGAGATAATCATCGTCATTGCGAGCCCCGCCCCGGATCAAGTCCGGGGCAGGCTCCGCGGGGCGCGGCAATCTCAGTCTATCCCGCCCAATTCGTGTTCTATTTGATCGCGTCCGCGATCGCCGAAATATGCGCGGGCGTGGTGCCGCAGCACCCGCCCACCACGCACGCGCCTGCCTTCACCAGCTCGGGCGCGATCCGCGCCATGTCCTCGGGCGTCTCCGGAAAAACCGTCTTTCCGTCCCGGATCTCCGGAAGCCCGGCGTTCGCATGCACCAGAATCGGGATGCGGCTGTCAAACGCCCGGATCTCTTTCACGATACCGACCATGCCGGCCATGCCGTTCCCGCAATTCGTGCCGATCACATCCGCGCCCGCCGCGATCAGGGATTCGGCCATGGCCGTCGGTGTGACCCCCGCCATGGACCGATAGGACCCATCCGCGGCCTTCTCGAATGTGAACGTGCAGACCACCTCCAGCCCGGTGTTCTGTTTCACTGCCCGAACCGCGCATAGGGCCTCGTCCAAAGCGGACATGGTCTCTATGCAAGCCGCATCCGCTCCGCCCTTTTCCAGGGCCACGGCCTGCTCGCGGAACGCGTCCTCCATGTCCTCTTCGGTCACGTCCCCCGTAATGAGAAACAGGCCGGTCGGGCCCATGGAGCCGAGCACGACGCGGTCGTCTCCGGCCGCCTCGCGCGAGATTTCTGCCGCGATTCGGTTGATTTCGGAAGCCTGGCGGTCCAGGCCGTAATGCTTCAGCTTGAGCCGCGTGCCGCCGAAGCTGTTCGTCTCGATGCAGTCCGCGCCCGAGTCCGCGTAGCTTCGGGCGATGTCGAGCACGTCGCTCCTGTGCGAGAGGTTCCACTCCTCCGGGCATCCGCCGGGCTTGAGGCCTTTGGCGAAAAGGAAGGTGCCCCACGCGCCGTCGGAGACAAGCACTTTGCGTTTTTGGATCGATTCAATCAGGGATGGCATGATAGACCCTCCTGTGGACAAGAACGTTCGAGCGTATGTTGATTCAGAGGTCTGTCATTGCGAGCCCCGTCCGCTTTTCAGGACGGGGCGCGGCAATCTCGGATTTGACTGCCACACCAGAGATTGCTTCGTCGCCCCGCAAGGCGGGGCTCCTCGCAATGACAGCACTTACAATGAAAGATAATCATCGTCATTGCGAGCCCCGCCCCGGATCAAGTCCGGGGCAGACTCCGCGGGGCGCGGCAATCTCGGCCAGGTAAGTGCCACGCACCTCGCAGGTGCGTGGCACTTTTCCGTGTTCTATTTCTTTTTTCCAGACAGCATCTTCTTCAAAAACCGCCCCGTGTACGACGCCTCGACCTTGGCCACATCCTCGGGCGTGCCCGATGCCACCACGCGGCCGCCCTCGTCCCCGCCCTCGGGCCCCAGGTCGACGATCCAGTCCGCGGTCTTGATCACGTCCGGGTTGTGCTCGATCACCAGCACGGTGTTGCCCTTTTCGATCAACCGTTTCAGCACGCCGAGCAGCATCTGAATGTCCTCGAAATGCAGACCCGTGGTCGGCTCGTCGAGTATGTACAGCGTGTTCCCCGTGGCCACCTTGGACAGTTCCGTGGAGAGCTTCACGCGCTGGGCCTCACCGCCCGACAATGTCGTGGCCTGCTGACCGAGGTGGATGTATCCGAGGCCGACGTCGCGCAAAGTCTCGAGCTTCCGCCGGATCAGGGGGATGCGCTGAAAAAATTCATGGGCCTCCTCGACCGTCATGTCGAGCACGTCCGCGATGGACATGCCCCTGTACCTCACCTCGAGCGTCTCGCGGTTGTACCGCTTGCCCTTGCACACCTCACAGGGCACGTACACATCTGGCAGAAAGTGCATCTCGATGCGGATGATGCCGTCGCCTTCGCACGCCTCGCACCGGCCGCCCTTGACATTGAAGCTGAACCGGCCCGGCTGGTACCCGCGTATCTTCGACTCGGGCAGCTCCGTGAACAGGTTCCGGATGTGAGTGAACAGGCCCGTGTACGTGGCCGGGTTCGACCGCGGCGTGCGGCCGATGGGCGACTGGTCGATGTCGATGACCTTGTCGATGTTCCCCAGGCCGTGCACCGACTTGTGCGCCAGCGGCACGTCCTTGGACTGGTAGAAATGCTTCATGAGAATCGGAAACAGGGTTTCGTTGACCAAGGTGGATTTGCCGGACCCGGACACGCCAGTGACGCACGTGAACAGGCCGATCGGTATTTCCACGTCCACCGATTTGAGGTTGTTCCCGGACGCGCCGGTCAGTTTCAGGAACCGGCCTCCGGGCTTGCGCCTCTCCTTCGGCACAGGTATCTCCTTGCGTCCGGACAGGTACTGGCCCGTGACCGATGCATCGTTCTTCATCAGCTCCTCGGGCGTGCCCATGGCCACGACGTGGCCGCCGTGACTGCCTGCGCCCGGCCCGAGGTCCACCACGTAATCCGCCGCGAGTATGGTGTCGCGGTCGTGCTCGACCACGATGACCGTGTTCCCCAAATCCCGCAAGGTGGTCAGAGTGTCGATCAGCCGTTCGTTGTCCCTGTGGTGCAGGCCGATCGAAGGCTCGTCCAGAATATAGAGCACGCCGACGAGCTGGGATCCGATCTGCGTGGCCAGCCGGATGCGCTGGGCCTCGCCGCCGGACAAAGTCTGCGCTGCACGGTCCAAGGTCAGGTAGTCGAGACCCACGTTGGAGAGAAACTTCAACCTGGCCCGGATCTCCTTCAGAATGACCTTGCTGATGGTCTTTTCGCGCTCCGTCAGGGTCAGGCCGTCGAAGAACCGGGCCAGCCCGCGTATGGAAAAATGCGTCGCGTCCGATATGGAACGTTCCGCGAGCGTGACCGACAGGGCCTCGGGCTTGAGCCGCTTGCCCTCGCACACCGGGCACGGCAGAACCCGCATGAAGCCCTCGATCCATTCGCGGATGTACGACGACTGGGTCTGCTTGTACCGCCGCTGAAGGTTCGGCACCACGCCCTCGAACCCCTTCACAAAACTGCCCTGGGCCTTTCGGTTCGCGGACTTGTACTCGAATTTCAGCTCCGCGCCGCCAGACCCGTACATCAGCACCTTTTTCTGATCGGCCGTGAGCTTTCGAAAGGGCGTGCTGAGCGAGAACCCGTATTCCCGGGCCACGGTTTTAAACATGCTGAAATACCAGCCGTCCCGGTCCTCGCCCCACGGGATGATGGCGCCCTCGGACAGCGACTTGGACGGGTCCGGCACGAGCAGGTCCGGGTCGATTTTCATGATGGTGCCGAGGCCCGCGCACTCCGGGCACGCGCCGAAGGGCGAGTTGAACGAGAAGAGCCGCGGCGTGGGCTCCTCCACGCTGATGCCGCAGTGCACGCACGCGAAGTGCTCCGAGAACAGCCTGTCCTCGCTTCCGTTGACGTCCAGAATGATCAGGCCGTTGGCGAGCTTCAGCGCGGTTTCGAGCGAATCGGTGAGCCGCGACGCGATCTTCGGCCCCACCACGATCCGGTCGACCACGACCTCGATGTCGTGCTTCTTGTTCTTCTCCAGCTTCGGCGGGGCATCCAGCTCCACGGGCTTTTTGTCCACGCGGCCGCGCAGAAACCCGTCCTTTCGGATCTGCTCGAACAGGTCCCGGTATTCGCCCTTGCGGCCTCGCACCACGGGCGCGAGAATCTGGATGCGGGTTCCCTCCGGCATGGCCAGCACTGCGTCCGTGATCTGCTGAACAGTTTGTTTTTCAATTTTTTTGCCGCAGGACGGGCAATGCGGCACGCCGATGCGCGCGAACAGCAGGCGCAGGTAATCGTAGATTTCGGTCACTGTGCCGACCGTGGATCTGGGGTTCCGGCCCGTGGTTCTCTGCTCGATCGATATGGCCGGAGACAGGCCCTCGATCGAGTCCACGTCGGGTTTTTCCATCAGCCCGAGAAACTGCCGGGCATAAGCGGACAGCGACTCGACGTACCGCCGCTGGCCCTCGGCGTAAATGGTGTCGAACGCGAGGGACGACTTGCCCGACCCGGACAATCCGGTGATGATCACCAGCTTGTCCCTGGGAATCGTCAGGCTGATGTTCTTGAGGTTGTGTTCGCGTGCGCCGCGAATCACGAGACCGTTGGAGTTGTTCATGGCTGAAAAAGGTCTTGTTTTTTGGGAAAAAGTTGATTAAATAAGTGATGGATCACAATGTCGGCAAAACGCAATGTACACAAAAAAACAGCCGACTTCCAGAGGAAAATCAACGATCAACCATGAGGAGGATTGCATGAAGCAAGCGCGCGTGTTCTGCTTCATTCTGCTCGGGCTGGCCGCGGCCGCCTGGGCCGGACCTGCGACCTACGAGCAGGCCATGTCGCTGGGGGATTCCCTGGCGGACAAATGGGACCATCAGGCTGCCATGAACGCCTACCTGAAGGCCCTGGAGTTCAATCCGAACTCCTACGAGGCCGCCTGGAAAGCCGGCGACCAGACCACTGAATACGCCAACAAACTTCCGGCCGGCCAGAAGGCCGCCAAGGAAGCCTCTTTTAAAAAAGCGAGCGAGCTCTGCGCCAGGGCCATCGCGATCAACCCCAAGGGCGACCAGGGTCATTTCAGGCTCGCCGTGACCTACGGCAGGCTGGCTCTGTTCCGGGGCGGCAAAGAGAAGATCAACCTGGCCAAGAAGGTCAAAGCCAGCGCGGACACGGCCCTCATGCTGAACCCGCAGAACGACCTGGCCTGGCACGTGATCGGCCGGTGGCACCAGGATCTGGGCAACCTGAGCTGGGCGCTCAAGGCCGTGGCCAAGGTTGTGTTCGGCGGCGTCCCGCCGGGATCGAACGCGGAAGCAGTGGCCGCTTTCCAGAAAGCCATTGCCATCAACCCCAACCACATCGAGCATCATCTCGAGCTGGCGCGGACCTACAAGCTCTGGGGCAAGAAGGAACTGATGAAGGCCCCGCTGGAAAAGGCCCTGTCCCTGCCGTCCGTTGAGGAGGACGACAACGAGTTCAAGGCCGAAGCCAAGGAGATGCTCGCGAAGCTGTAGGTGACTATTATTCGTGTCATCCCGAGTTCAGCCCACCTGCGGTGGTGGTCGCGAGGGATCTCGGGGTGGACATTAACTTGAATCCCCCTGCGTCGTTCCGCTTCGCGGACCGACGCTTCCTCCTTTTTCAAAGGGGGAATAGTTCTATTAAAATGCCCGACACCTCCAAGGTGCCGGGCATTTTTCTTTTCCCGTAGGGGCGAGGCGGTGCCTCGCCCCTGTAAGATTTCAATCGCCTGGGGTATCCACCCCGGGCGTTTTTTCGGTTTGTCATTGCGAGCCCCGTCCATCTGTTAAGGACGGGGCGTGGCAATCTCAGCTTAGACCGCTTCACCGGAGATTGCTTCGTCGCTGCGAAAAACGCAGCTCCTCGCAATGACAATAAAAGAATTACCCGATTCATCATTCTTTATCCGTGCAAATCCGCGCCGCCAGCGGCGTCCGCTAAATCCGTGTTCCATGCCTTTTTACACCAGCTCCCCGGCTATCTCATCCGCAAGCAGAAACCCACGCTCAGTGAGCTGTAAGCGGCCGCCGGCAACCACAGCCAGCCCATCCTGAACCCATTGCTCCAGAAAATCCGGCCGGTTCCTGCACAGAGCCAGGCCCACACCCTCAGAACGCCTCACTCCGAGCCCGACCGCCTCGACTCTCATACGCTCTGCATCGATGATTTCCCTCTCCGCTTCAGGAGAAAGACCTAACCCGACACGGGACGAATACACGTCCAGATCAGACACATTCCACCACCGTATCCCATTATAATAGGAATGAGCCGAAGGCCCAAAACCCAGGTAAGACTCATGCGTCCAGTATGCCTCATTGTGCCTGCACCGCATGCCGGGTTTGGCGTAATTCGAAATCTCGTAATGCTCGTAATCTGCCCCGGTCAGAACGGACGACACCAGCAGAAAAGCGTCCGCGGACTCTTCTTCGGAAGGCATCTGGACCGATCCGGAACGCACACGCTCGAAGAAAGGTGTTCCTTCGTGCACCGTCAGGTTGTAAGCTGAAACATGATCCGGAGCTAGCTCCAGTGTGCGTTCCAGGGTGAAACGCAAATCGGACAAAGACTGCCCCGGCAGACCGAAAAGGATATCAACGCCTATGTTGTCGAACCCGGCCGTACGCGCATGCCGGATGGCTTCAGAGGCGTCAACAGCGGTATGCGACCTGCCGATCATTTTCAGTTCGGAATCGCTGAAAGACTGAACGCCTATGCTCAGCCTGTTCACGCCTGCTTTCAGGTATCCGTCCAGCTTGGACTGAGAAAGGGTCCCGGGATTGGCTTCGAGAGTGATTTCCGGCCTGCCCGATAAGGTAAAACCGGAGCGGATCGAAGACAGTAAAGAGGAAACATGCGAAGCATCAAGAAGAGACGGCGTTCCGCCGCCGAAAAATATCGTATCCGCTGAAAACCCGGCAGCCGAACCGGTAAAATCCCGGATTTCCCGGTCGAGCAAAAAGCAAAAGGAGCGGATGTCTCCGCTCCTTTCGGATATGGAATAAAAATCGCAGTATCCGCACTTGCGGCCGCAGAAGGGGATGTGCACATAAATGCCGGCCATTGCCGCTCCCTGGGCCGCTGTAAACTTAAATTGCTCGAATCATGAGTTTCGGGTTAAAAACCATCCACAATAAAAACGATGTCATCCCGAGTTCAGCCCCCTTGCTCTGGTGGCCGCGAAGGGATCTCGGGGTGGGGAAATGGTTTTAATCGCAGGACGGTAAACAACGAACAACATTAAAAACAGCGTCCTTTACCGTATCAAATTCAACAGTCTTCCCCATCTCAGCTTGTGGAACAGGCGGTACAGGGGCACTTCGGGGTCCCATGACCAGTAAATGATCAGCGCCTCTCCGACCACGAGCCGCTCGGGCAGGAATCCCCAGTACCTGCTGTCGAGGCTGTTGTCGCGGTTGTCGCCCATGAGAAAGTAATGCGGGCTTTTCACCGTGTACACAGTTCCGGCCAGCGGCTTGCCGTTGAGATAGAAGTCGGACGCCTCGAGCCTGGAGATGGCGCCCGGCCACTGGGCCTGGTTGTCCACGGTGAGCAGAATGCCCTCCCCGCCGGTGCGCACCTCGAGCTTGTTGCCCTCGTACAGCATGAGCTGAAGCCGCTCGAACCACTGGTCCTTCATCGAAGCGGGGAACGAAAACGTATCTCCGGGCGCGGGCACGCGCACGGGCCCGTAATTGTCCCGGTTTCCGGAGCCGGGCGGGAATATGGCGTATTCGCTGTATCCGGCCGGGTAGAGGTCGTAGATGTACTTCGATTTCGGCGCGTCGGGCATGCGTTTGCCGTTCACGAACAGATTCTTGTCGCGAACCGTGATCGTGTCGCCGCTCTCTCCCACGCACCGCTTGATGTAATTGAGCGTGATGTCGCGCGGGTACTTGAAGATCACCACGTCGCCCTTGACCGGCTTGCGTATGCCGGGCGTGCGGAAGAACGGTATCTTGAACCCGATCTTGGTGTAGGGAATGCCGATCCAGTCCGGGGAGCGCAGGCCGTACACGAACTTGTTGGCGAGCAGAAAATCGCCGACGAGCAGGCTGTCCTCCATCGACCCGGTGGGGATGCGAAAGGGGTAGATGACGACCGCGCGAATGACCAGAGCGATTCCGAGCGCAACGAGAAAAGAGTGCATGTAAGACTTGAACCCGCCCGGCTGTTCGTTTTTCTTTTCTTCCGGCTTGCCCGGTTTCTCGCTCATTTTCACCTCATTCAGAATTTTTTCCCTCTCGGAGGAAGGAAACCATCATCCTTGCTGTCATTGCGAGGAGCCCCGCTGGGCGGGGCGACGAAGCAATCTCGGGTTGAAAACCTAAACCGAGATTGCTTCGCCCGCAGAGCTTGCCCCGGACTTGATCCGGGGCGGGCTCGCAATGACATTGGTTTTACCCTGGTATACGGCGTTCTATTTAATCTTCAGCACCGCCAGAAAAGCCTCCTGCGGAATCTGCACCCTTCCCAACTGCTTCATCCGTTTCTTCCCTTCCTTCTGCTTCTCAAGCAGTTTCCGCTTCCGCGAGATGTCGCCTCCGTAGCACTTGGCGGTCACGTTCTTGCGCAGGGGCGAGATGGTCTCGCGCGCGATGATCTTGGCGCCCAGCGCGGCCTGAATGGCCACCTCGAACATCTGCCGCGGAATCAGCTCCCTCAGCTTGTGCGAAAGCTTGCGGCCCCACTCGTACGCCTTCTCGCGGTGCACGACCATGGACAGCGCGTCCACCGGGTCGCCGTTGATCAGAATTTCCAGCTTGACCAGGTCCGAGACGCGATACTCGAGGGGTTCGTAGTCGAACGACGCGTATCCCCGCGAGAGCGACTTGAGCTTGTCGTAGAAGTCGAAGATGATCTCGGCCAGCGGGAACTCGTAGTGCAGGTTCACCCGCGTGGTGTCGACGTACGACGTGTTCTTGTATTCGCCGCGCCTCTCCTGGGCCAGAGTCATCATGTTGCCGAGATATTCCGACGGCACGATGATCTGCGCCGTGATGAACGGCTCCTCGATGTGCTCGATCTTGTGGAGCTCGGGCAGTTCGGCCGGGTTGTCGATGACCACCACCTTCCCGTCCGTTCGCTTCACGCGGTACTCGACGTTCGGGATGGTGTTGACCAGGTTCTGCTGATACTCCCGCTCGAGCCGCTCCTGCACGATTTCCATGTGGAGCAGGCCGAGGAACCCGACGCGGAACCCGAAGCCCAGGGCCACGGAGCTTTCCGGCTCGTACACCAGGGCCGAGTCGTTGAGCTGTAAACGTTCGAGCGCGTCTTTCAGTTCCTCGAGGTTCTCCGCGATGGCCGGAAACATACCCGAGAACACCATGGGCTTGGGCTCGCGGAACCCGGGCAGGGGCTGGGCGCCCTCATCGGACGCGGACACGACCGTGTCGCCCACCTGGGTGTCCTTCAGCACCTTCACGCCCGCGATGAGGTACCCGACCTCGCCGGCCTTGAGCGACCCGGTCGGCTTTCGCTTGAGATAAAGCCGGCCGACGTCGTCCACCTCGAACTGCTTGCCGCTCGAGTGGAACTTGATCGCGTCGCCGATCTTCACCGACCCGTCCACGACCCGCACCAGGGCGATGGCGCCCACGTACGAATCGAATGACGAGTCGAAGATCAGGGCCCTGAACGGCCCGTCCGGATTGCCGGACGGCGGCGGAACGCGATCGATCACCGCGTCGAGAACTTCTTCGATGCCCGTGCCCGCCTTGGCGCTCGCGAGCAGAATCGTCGACGGGTCCACGCCGAGTATGTCCACGAGCTGTTTCTTGACCACGTCCACCTGCGCGGAGGGCAGGTCTATCTTGTTAATAACGGGAACCAGCTCGAGATTGTTGCTGATGGCGAGGTAGATGTTGCTCATGGTCTGGGCCTCGACGCCCTGCGACGCGTCCACCACCAGAATGGCGCCCTCGCAGGCCGCGAGACTGCGCGACACCTCATACGAGAAATCCACGTGGCCCGGGGTGTCGATGAGGTTCAGCATGTAGTCCGTGCCGTCCTTGCCCCTGTGGTGCATGGTGATGGCATGGGCCTTGATCGTGATGCCCCGCTCGCGCTCCAGATCCATGTTGTCGAGCACCTGGGCCATCATGTCCTGGGGCGACACGGTCTTGGTCAGCTCGAGCAGTCGGTCGGCCAGGGTGGACTTGCCGTGGTCGATGTGCGCGATGATGCAGAAATTTCGGATGTGGCTCTGTGGCATATGACCTTAATATATTGATTTCGTT
>CAZNXX010000054.1:12048-16989 GCA_964577095.1 uncultured bacterium
TTTCCGCTCCTGAGGAGGGACTCGAACCCCCAACCTAGTGGTTAACAGCCACCCGCTCTACCATTGAGCTACTCAGGAAAATCAGCCTTTTAATTTAAGGAATTTCTATGGAAAGTCAAGGTTTTTCGTTGAAGTGGGGCACCTCATGTCCCCCGCAAAAAACAATAACTTACAGAATAGTCGTTTGCTTGATAATTCAATCGGTTGGATAAATCGGCAGCTTTTTGCTGATTTTTTCTATCATTTCTTTGTCGAAAGTAACCAGGGTGAGATTGTTCTGTTTGGCTTGAGCCGCAATAATACAATCCGGCAATTTGATTTTTGTGGTTTTTACGCAGATCAATAATGATTGGCGTTGTTTCGGAATCGGGATAATAGACTTTCAACAACCGAATGAGTTGTTCAATGGAGTGTCGTTCAGCTGGATCACAGTCAAACGAGAGGAGCTCGGCTACGGTAATGAATGATATTCCAAATGATTCTGCATCGCGAACAATTTTAACAGCTCTGGGATCACCCTTCAGAAAGTATAGAACTGCGTTTGTATCAAGAAACAGATTCAATTCGATTACTCCACTCTTCACGAAGCTTTTTCTGGATTTCTAATGGATCCGGAATCCTCGGTGTGGATCCAGCAAAGGATATGATCGCTTTTTTATCCACTTTTACATCGGTTCCATGGGGAAGAATCATGATATCAACCACAGTGCCGATATACTCGCTTAACTCTTCAATTTTGAGAGATGTGGACTGGATTTTTTGTGTTTTTCTAATAACATTCATATGACTGACTCCGATTAATCTGCATACAAAATATACTAATATTTAATTTATCAATCAACAGAAAATGGAAAAAATCGGTAGGGGCGACGCTCCGGGAGGCTCCCAGCCTCCCGGAGCGTATTCCGAAACCTCAAGATTAACCCGATTTTTTCTAAACTCAAGTATGCAATTTATCGGGTTAAAATTTTAATTAGTTTGCAATGATGTATGTGGCCTTTAGGTTTCTCCCCGCAGGGGCGTGAGCCCATGCGGGGAGAAATGCAATAATTTCATATTTTGGTCACTAAATTAACCAAATTACTATCAATTTGGTTATTAAGTTAACCATTTTAACGTAGGGGCGACGCATCGCGTCGCCCCTACATAAACATGCTCATCATAAACAGCACCTTACAAAAACACCTGTGATTTTGTATAGTGCACTGTACAAAATCACCTGAGAAATTGCAAACTGTACTTTACAATTTCTCAGGTTCTTCGCGTTCAAACGCTCCGGGAGGCTTGGAGCCTCCCGGAGCGTATTCCGGTTGAAGCCTGGATCGCCTCACCCCTCCAAAAACACAAAGGCCCAGGACATTGAATGTCCCAGGCCGCCATAGACACGATTAAAAACAAAGAATTACCCTAATCCCCCCGCTCTATCCGTGCAACTCCCCAAAATTCCGTCCAATCCGTGTCCCATTCCAAACGAACTCAGAACCCCGCCAGCAACGGAAACCGCTTCCTCAGCTCTGCCCAGGTCTCCCGCCACCTGCGCCTGTCCGCTGACGGCGTGCACAGCACCTGCTCTCTGCCGTCCTGCACCATCATCACCGTGCGTCCTGAATCCTCGATCTTCACACCGGCTCGCAATGCCAGCACCTGCGCCGACTTGCGGCAGTCATGCTCTTCACGGCTCATCAACGCCCAGATATCCGACGACTTCATAAATCCCGGTCCCGAAAACAAATTGAAAAGATCAATTGCTCACAAACTCCGAAGGATTGTATTCCGGAATGACTTCCTTGATTTTTGACAGCATTTTATCGATTTGCATATCCTGTGCCAGGGCCAGAATCTCGTCCACTTTCACATCCAGATGTTTGGGCATCTCCCCGTTGGTCCGGGTCAGGAGAATCCTGGGATTCTCCGATTTCACCGGCCGTTCGTAATCATACCACAGCTTTTCCTCGAGTTTCTCGCCGGGCCGGAGGCCCGTGAACTGAACCGGAATGTCCTCGTCCGGCTTGAACCCGGAAAGCACGATCATATGCCTGGCCAGGTCCGCGATTCTGATCGGTTCGCCCATGTCAAGCACGAAAGTGCAACCGCCCAGGCCCTGTGTCGCGGCCTCGAGCACAAGACGACAGGCTTCCGGAATGGTCATGAAATACCGCTCCATGTCCGGATGTGTCACGGTAATGGGTTTCCCCTCCTGAATCTGCTTTTCAAAAATCGTGAAAACGCTACCCTGGCTTCCGATCACATTGCCGAAACGCACGGACATGAACCCTTTTGTGCCCTTGTCGGACAGGCTCCTGACGTACAGCTCGCACAGGCGTTTGGACGCGCCCATGATATTGCTGGGCTCCACGGCCTTGTCGGTCGAGATCTGAATGAACTTCTCCACGCCGTGCTTCGCGGACAGGTCGGCCACGTTCTTGGTCACGCCCAGGTTGTTCAGCACGCTTTCGTCCGGCACCATTTCCATGCACGGCACATGCTTGTACGCGGCCGCGTGAAACACGATCTGGGGCCTGTACTTCTGAAACAGATACTCCATTTTTCTGCTGTTGGCCGCGTTCGCCACAACGCACTGGAAGGGGCCGATCGGCCGGAGACCCGTTCCCAGGTAAAAGCATCCGTTCTCATCCTTGTCGATGCCGATCAGGGATTCGGGTTTGTAGGCGAGTATCTGACGGCAGAGTTCCGATCCGATGGACCCGGCCGCACCCGTGACGATGACGCGCTTGCCCTCGATCAGGGCCCTCACGCGCATTTCATCGATGATGGCCTGCTCCCGGCCGAGCAGATCATCGATCTGAACCTTCCGGAGTTTGCTGACCACCACATTCCCGTCCATCAGTTCCTTGGGGCCCGGCAGCGTGCGAAAAGGCTTGCCGCTCAACTCGCACTGTCGAACGATTTCGCGCATCTGTTTCGATGTCGCGGAAGGCACGGCGATGACGATCTCGTCCACGGCCTTCGATTGGACGGCTTCCGGGATATGGGATCTGGATCCGAGAACAGGCACCCCGTGAATTTTACTTTTAATTTTCGTGGTGTCGTCGTCGATCAGACCGACCACGCGGTAATGCAGTTTGGGATCCTTCTGAATCTGCCTCAGGAGCATTTCAGCGGATTGGCCCGCTCCCACGATGAGGATGCGCTTGGCCGTATGCGCCGGTGTGTCCGACCGCTCGCTGTAAAGCCGGTACGCCATTCTCAGCCCGCCCAGAGACACGATGCCGAGCACGAAGTAGATGATGGGTATCGAGCGGGGAACGAGCGGAAATTGAACAAAAAACCACAGAGAAATAAAAATAACCAGAAGAATCACGATCGACAGGGCGTACACCAGCACGAGATTTCTCAGCTCGCGCAGGCTCCAGAAGCCCCAAAGGGTGCTGTAAAACTCGAACAGAAGAAACAAACCGAGTGGCACGAGAACCGCGAGCGGAAACGAACGGGCCATCAGGATAAGATGATCGGATGGAACCGAAAAATCAAACCGGATCTGGAACGACAGAAAATAGCATCCGATCAGGATCAGGCCGTCCGCCAGGAATTTGACCGTATTCCTTTCCCGTACGATGGTATCGAGAAGAGTGTCCCTGATTCGACTCATCACTTTCCCTGCCGGGATGGTTTCCCCCTCTGCATCCAA
The DNA here is from genome assembly GCA_964577095.1 of uncultured bacterium. Classification (GTDB taxonomy): domain Bacteria; phylum Zhuqueibacterota; class QNDG01; order QNDG01; family DTFT01; genus JAFGAX01. Next base: position 15,698 of record CAZNXX010000054.1, read on the forward strand.
GCGTTTTCTGATCGCAAGCCCCAACCGCATACCGGCAAATCCTATACTTTCATACTAGATTAAAACTGTCCGAAAAACAGACATTTGATATTAATTCAAACGTTCTTTAGTCAAGACCGAACTAAATTAAATTATTGATATTAATGTAATTAATGTCGGTCTATGGCCTTTTCGATTACTATAACTGCAAAAGATATGCCGTTTTCTTTAATATCGCACAAAAGCCCATTGTTTTCCGTTTCCCGCCCGATACCTTCACTTCGCACCGTTCCCTCCGTGCCGCGATCAGATACTCCCCCCCACATCCAGCACCACCCCCGCCTTCCACCTGCTTTCATTTTTATCCCTGCCCTTCGCGTGGCCAAAATTGGAAATCCAGTCACCACGCCATTGTCCGGTTATCCGGCAATTTCTGAACATCCTCCATTCCAGATCGATGCCCCCATAAGTCGTTTTTTCGACAATGCCGGAAGGAAACGGCGGATGGTGCTGTTCCAGTTGTTCATCCGTATCCAGGTATGTGAATACGGTGGTCTCTCCGTTTCTGCGCACCCCCCCCTGCACCTGCACGTAGACATCATGGGCGGGCGACGATTCGTGGCGAAATGCCAGCAAATCCCCGTCCGGACCGATCGGATGCCCCAGAATGGAATTGAAATAATTCAGCCGCGCCCAGTACGATTCAAACTCGTAATTGTACACCCAACGGTCGATCTTCACGTATTCCGCGTGCAGAATGCCCGAGCCTCTGCCGAAAGGCGACATCCAATCGAAACCCGCCAGCCAGCCGGTGCGGTTGGGATAATGCTCTTTTTCATAGTAGAACTCGTCCACAGTAAACTGGCCGTATATCCGGAAAGTCCGGGCCGGATAAAATGACGCGTCAAAAGCCAGTGTGATATTGTCGCCCCTTTCCTCGGATTGCATGACGTCCGAGAAATAATAGGGGAAAAGGGGATTGAAAAAAGCGGGATGAATGACTTCCCCGGGCCCGCCCGTCATCACGGTTTCGTGAAGCCCCAGTTCCGTGCGGCCGAAACGGGCGCTGAGCCTGTGGCCCGAAAAATAGCGGTTCAGCTTGTCCCTGCCTTCCTGTCTGCCGGCACGGATCAGCATCGCATTGAATGCCTGAAAGCGGAACCGTCTGATGTCCGCGGAAAACCGAATCATGTCCAGGGCCGGCGCGAATCCGGATGTGAGAAGCGATCCCGTGAACCCCGGTCCCCAGTGCACCGCGTCCCGGCCGATCTGAAGAGACCATTTGTCCGCCTGATAGCGGATGGCGCCGAGCC
>CAZNXX010000055.1:0-9816 GCA_964577095.1 uncultured bacterium
CAGGATGAAACTGGCCAATGCCGAGTTCAAGGACTGCTCCATGAAGGAGGTCGATCTCATCGAGGCGAATCTAACCGGCGCGTCGTTTGGCAACTGCGATCTCATGAGGGCCGTGTTCAGCAGGACCAACCTGGAGAAGGCCGACTTCAGGACCGCATTCAATTTCTCGATCGATCCGGAGAGGAACAAACTGAAAAAGGCCCGCTTTTCGCTCCAGAACGTGACCGGCTTGCTCGGGAAGTACGGCATACGGGTGGAATGAGCCATGGGGGCGAACCCGATCGTCGTCCTGAGGCCGGCTCCCTCGCTTTGCCAGCGGGGGCCTTGTTTTCGAACGCACTGGCCGCCGGCCTCATGAAACGGGAGGAGTTCGACCAGGGCATACAGAACCTGTGCCGGACATCCGAACCGGACGGAGTGTTCCGGCATACGTTCTTCAAGGCGGCTGGGAACAAGCGGTGATTCGGGATGGAATCACGTTTCGATTCCATCCCGTCTGTTTCAAGGAGAATTTCAATGACCGATGCGGTGATCGAACAGACAATGGAACCCCTGCCGAATGATCTATTGCTCCTGTCGGATCCTTCCGAAGAGGTGATCGCTGAATATATCCATTCAAGCACTCGATTTGTCGCCAGACTGGGCGAAAAAATCGTCGGCGCCCTGTTGCTTCTGAAGACAAGGCCAAGGACGATGGAAATCATGAATGTGTCCGTATACGAGGAGTATCAGAATAAGGGTATCGGCAAGCGGCTGATCCGTGAAGCGGTCGAGTACGCGAAAGAAAGCGGGATGAAAACGCTGGAAATCGGCACGGGCAATCCCGGGGTGACACAGATGATGCTCTATCAAAAATGCGGATTCCGGATCGTTGGAGTCGAATTCGATTATTTCCGTAAAAATCACGCGGAAAGGATATTTGAGAACGGAATCGAATGCAGGGACATGATCCGGATGAGAATGGAATTCTGACGGGATCCCCGCCCCAACCCGGCCCGGTCATTGTCACGGTTTGCGCCATCGCTTCGCCCGGCAGGAACCGTGACAATGGACGCCTCGCGGGTCAGGCGCATGCGATCGGAAAAAGCATCTTGACATCATAGCCATATTGCGTTACATTCTCTCAGTAAATCCGCCCTAAAACAACTCAACCCGATTCCTCGAAAAGACTAGCATCAAGACAAAACAGTCAAAATCAGTGTCCATTTATTAAAGAACAGGTTGCAGGAAAGAAATGAATCGTTCACCCGTCAACGGCGCGGACGTGACCGCGGCCTGATCGGTCGCCCTTTCCCGGAGCGCGGCGCCATCCCGAATCTCCCGGTGCCGGCACCACATTGACGTCGTATGTTTTCACGTCGATTCAGTCGACAAATCCAAAAAGGAAGGAAATATGAAACGCTTTGCAGTCGGAGTCCTCGCCTTGCTTTGTGTCAATTGTTTCGGCCAGCAAGTTTCAAAAAGCTGGAAAGACCTGAATTACGCCGGAGATTCGTTCCAGTATCACAGGCTGGATATCTATCTTCCCGCAAAAGAAAAGCCGGTTTATCCCGTGGTGATTTCAATTTACGGAAGCGCGTGGCTCGCCAACAACATGAAAGCGAGCGACCTGGGCACTTTCGGAAAAGCGCTGCTCGATGCCGGTTATGCCGTCGTGACTCCGAACCACCGCTCGAGCATGGACGCGAAATTCCCCGCGCAGATACACGATATCAAGGCAGTCGTCCGATTCATCCGGGCGAACGCGGCAACCTATCAGCTGGACACCTCGTTCATCGGAATCAACGGTTTTTCATCGGGGGGGCACCTTTCCGCCCTGGCCGGAACTTCCGGTTCGGTCAGGCAATACACGGCCGGCGCAACCACCCTTGATCTGGAAGGCCATGTCGGTCCGGATACGGCCTTCAGCAGCGCGGTCCACGCGGTGGTGGACTGGTCCGGGCCGACCGACCTGCTGGTGCTCGATTCCTGCAGGAGCACCCCGCTGAACGACGGCGCCAATTCCCCCGAATCGCTCCTCATCGGGGGATCGGTTCAGGACAACCGGGACAAGGCGACGCTGGCGAACCCCATCACTTACATCGACGCGAACGACCCCCCGTTTCTCATTCTTCACGGGGATGCCGATCAGACCGTGCCCAGCTGTCAAGGCACACTGCTTTTCGACGCTCTGCAGACGGCGAATGTGCCGAGTCAGCTTGTCCTGATTCCCAATGCCCAGCATGGGACAAACATGTTTTTGGACAAATATTATGGAATGATGATCGAATTTCTCGGGACGATATCCGGGATCACCGCGGTGGATGACCCGGAGGGCGGCACCGCGTCGGAATACAGGATCGGTTCAAATTACCCCAACCCCTTCAACCCGTCGACGACCATCGAATACAGCCTGAAGGGGGACTCGAAAATCGAGATTCAGATTCTGGACAGCCTCGGCCGGCTGGTCAGAACCCTTTTCAACGGTCCATCCGGTTCCGGAACGCATCGGCTGACCTGGGATGGCCGCGATGACAGCGGTCACCCGCTTTCCAGCGGCCTTTATTATTACCAGATCACATCGGCGGCATTTACATCCGCCAACAAAATGCTGCTGTTGAGATGAATGCCGGATCCACGGAAAACGTCCGGCCGGTCGCTCAAACCGTTATGAGTTGAGAAAATAATTAAGAGGATTTTCCGATGAGACACTCATCCAAATCGGTTTTCGCCTGTTTGGTATCGATCCTTTTTTATTCGACGGTGTGCCATTCGCAAACCAGCCCGAATCCATATCAAAAGCCGATCGTTCAAACCGTCTCCGGCCTCGTATCGGGCCGCGTGGATGACGGAATATTCACCTTCAGAGGCATCCCCTATGCCAAGGCGGGCCGGTTCATGCCGCCGCAGGAGCCGGATGCCTGGGATGGGGTCCTCGAATGCGATGCCTTCGGGCCGGTCGCCAAACAAATCGTCGCCTGGATCCCCGATTCCACCATGGACGAAAGAAAACTGTTCAGCGTCAATGTGTGGACACAGGGGATACAGGATGGCCGGAAGCGGCCCGTCATGCTCTGGCTGCACGGGGGCGGATTTCATGTCGGCAGCAGCAACGATCCCATGACCTATGGGAAGGCGTTGGCAAAGAAAGGGGACGTGGTCATCGTGTCCGTCAATCACCGGCTGAATATTCTCGGCTTCCTGGACCTGTCGGCGTGCGGCCCGAAATACGCCCGATCCGCCAATGTCGGCATGCTCGACATCGTCAAAGCGTTGGAGTGGATACAAAAAAACATCGGGAGTTTCGGGGGGAACCCTTCTGATGTGACCGTTTTCGGAGAATCGGGAGGCGGCGGCAAGGTGGGCACGCTGATGTGCATGCCGGCGGCGAAAGGCCTGTTTCACAAGGCGATCATCCAGAGCGGAACCCTTCTGAACGTGATGACCCGGGAAAAATCACAGGCCCTGGGCCTGGCCGTGCTCGAAAAACTGGGCCTGACGCCGGAAGATGCGGAAAAACTGGATACGATCCCCTACCTTGATCTTGTCAAAGCGGGAAATGAAGCCATCTCCGGAATTTCCGGCCCCAGGAAACCGGGGTCGCCGACGATGTTCGGTTTCGCCCCTTCGGCGGACGGCGTGGTTCTGCTGCAGCAGCCTTTCAGCCCCGGATTCGCGGAGCTTTCGAAAGACGTCCCCCTGCTGATCGGGACCACGCTCAACGAGCTGATGAAAACCGTGTACGGCGAAAAAGACCTGACCATGGAGAAGGCGAGAGAACGGATGGAAAAGGAGTATGGCGGCAGAACGGATCAGGTCATCGATCTGTTCGGCAGGGCCTATCCCGATCACACGCCGCAGGATCTTCTTTCCATTGACACGGTTTTCCGGCCCTATACCATCAGAACCGCGGACGCGAGAGCGACCCAGACAGGCGCTCCGTTATACGTCTATTTACTGGCCTGGAAAAGCCCGGTGGACAGCGCCTCCAGGGGATCCTTTCACGGCCTGGACATCCCGCTGGCGTTCAACAATGTCGATCTGAGACCGGATTGGACGGGCAATTCGAGGGAAGCCTGGGAACTGTCCGGAAAAATGAGCTCCGCGTGGCTCAACTTCGCCAAAACAGGGAATCCCAATGTGAAGGGTCAACTGCCCGAGTGGAAACCGTACACCGTGAGAAACGGGACGACCATGGTGTTTGACAATGAATGCAGGATCGTCCATCACCACGACAGGGAATTGATGGGGTTGATCAAGCCCCTTCATTAGGGGGCCGTCGATATTCGGGGAGGACCGGAGCCCTCCCGGTTCTGCGCCCCGGGGCATGCCCTCCGGGTGAACCTTCGGAAAAACCGATCAGGCGAAGGTGAACATGAAAGGAATCATGCGGAACAAGAGCCTTTTCCTCGCTTTCGGGCAACTCGCCCTGGCCGTCAGCCTTCTGCTCGACCGGTTCGTCCGGGAAACCGCCCCCGTGTCGTTTCTGATAGGGCTCTTCATCGGGTTGTCGATTGTCTTCAACCTCGCTTTTCTGATACGGTATCGGAGGGAGGGGTCCCGATAATCCGGTTCAGGGGACGCGGGGAGGAAAAGGCCTTCCTCGGGAAGGAGCCCGTGGAGAGCTTTTTCAGATCGGAACAATGCCGCACAGGGTCATCCAAATCCAAAGGAAGGGCGGTTCCATGAAAAAACGATACCCGGTTTTCGTCCTGATTCTTCTGCTCGGCGTCCTGAACTGCGGCCGGACATCGAACCGCCAGGACCTGATCTCCCTCATGGACCGGTATCTCGCGGCCCTGGCGGCGCATGACCCGGCGGGCGTGCCCCTGGCCGCGGACGTGAAGCTCGTGGAGAACACGGAGCCGATCCCGGTCGGAAAGGGCCTGTGGGAAACCGCCACAGCGGGGCCCGCGGACTTCAGGATCGTCGTGGCCGATCCCGCGGCCGGACAGGTCGGGTTCATGGGAGTCGTTGAAAGCCGGAAGCGGCCGACGATCGCGGCCGTCCGGCTGAAAGTGGAGAAGGGGAAAATCACGGAAATCGATCACCTGGTGATTCCTCCTTACGGCACTGGGCTGAACCCCAACATGTCAAAGGTCAGGCCGGGACTGCTTGAGCCGGTGAAACCCTCCGAACGCGTCCCCCGGGATCAGATGCTGAAAATCGCCAATCTGTACTATGAGGCCATCACGGGGGACGACGGGACGCTCGCGCCGTTCGCGGACGACTGCGAAAGGCGGGAGAACGGCGGCATCTCCGCGAACGATCAGACGCAGACCCCGGAAGAGGCCGCGAAGGACGATTTCTCCGTGTATCGGAAGATGTCGTGCAGCGCCCAGCTCAGCACCGGCGTGATGAGCTACATCACGGACATCACGGACCGCCGACTTCTGGCGGTGGACGAGGAGACGGGGCTCGTGTTCGCCTTTTCCATATTCCGGCACGACGGAAATCCCAAGGTGATGAAAATCACCGGCGTGCCCGGAATCACGGAACGGGCCAACCCCTACGGCGCATTCGACCTGCCGGCCGCGCACGTATTCAAGATCCGGAACGGCCGGATCCACGAAATCGAGGCCATCGGGTATATCGCGAAGCATGGCATTCAAAGCGGCTGGGAGAAGGCGGAGTAGGAAGGATATTCTCGTGCCTCGATGGAGCTTATCCTGAGCGGAGCGGCAGGCCCGGAATGGGCCGCCTGCGGCCCAGGGTTGCGATACCGGCTCTCGCCGGGATTCAGGATCAAAACATGAAACCTCCCGCGGGCTGAAGCGAACCCGCGGGAGGTTTATCGTTCCGGCAGAGACGGGCAGGAATCATCCAAATGGTATTTTTAAATTGAATCTTTTCATGTGATTCTCCGTATAAGAACATAACCCCCAGAATGCGGAGTGATCCATGCGAATGAAAGATCAGTTCATTTTATCACGGATGTCATTGTTATTATGGACCGGTCTGGCGGTACTGACAACCCGACCGGCCCTGGCGACGGACTCCGGCGGGCCCCTGATGCCGGAGCAGGCGGCCTACGACGTGACCTTCTACGACCTGGCGCTCACGATCCGGCCGGATTCCAAAACCCTCGAAGGCGCGCTGACGGTGCAGGCGGATATTCTGGAACCCCTGAGATGGTTCGTTCTGGACCTGGATGATCCCCTTGATGTGTCGCGGGTCGCACGGATCAATTCGGACGGAACGGAAACGGATCTGTTCTTCGAAAGGCGGGGATTGCGTATCTGGACGGACCTGGGCGAAACGCTTCCTGCCGGGAACAGTCTCCGGATCGCGGTGTATTACGGCGGAACGCCGCACGAGGCCCTGAACCCGCCCTGGGAAGGCGGGCTTGTCTGGCAGAAACACTCGAGCCGACAAACCCCGTGGGTGGCGGTTGCGTGCCAGAACGAAGGCGCGGACATCTGGTGGCCCTGCAAGGACCATCCTTCGGACGAGCCCGATTCCATGGCCCTGCATTTTCGCGTGCCCGAGACCCTGGTCTGCGCGTCGAACGGGCGGCTCAGGTCGGTGGATGAGAACGGAGACGGCACCAAAACCTGGCACTGGTTCTCCGGCACACCCATCAACGCATACAATGTGACCGTGAACCTGGGACCCTACCGTGTCTTTGAGGATTCCATGATCCTCGCCTGCGGCGACACCCTGCCGATTCGGCTTTATCTGCTGCCGAACTATGCCACGAAGGGTACCCGCTTCCTGAAACAGATGAAAAACACGATTGTGTTTCTGGAGTCGCTGTACGGGCCATACCCGTTCCGGATCGACAAATACGGCGTCGTTCAGACACCGTTCGCGGGCATGGAGCATCAGACGATCACCGCGTACGGCGGGGCGTTTCAGTTCAATGACTTCGGATTCGATTTTCTGCTGTTTCATGAAACGGCCCACGAGTGGTGGGGCAACATGCTCACGAACAGCGACTGGAAGGACATGTGGCTGCATGAAGGATTCACCACATACACCGAGGCGCTGTATTCGGAGTTCCTGAACGGCGCGGCATCTCTTCACGAGTATGTGTCGCTCAACTTCCGTTACATGGACAACCGCATGCCGCTCGCTCCTGAGGAACCCACCAGCATCGACGGCATCTATTCCGGAGACGTCTATACCAAGGGCGCATACGTACTCCACACTCTGCGTTATCTGGTCGGGGACGATCTGTTCTTCCGGACGATGAGGCGGATGCTGTACCCGACGCCTGAATCGGAAAGCGTCAAAACCGGCGGCCAATGCAGGACCGTGGACAGCGAGGAGTTCATCGCGGTTGCGGAACGGATATCGGGTCTGGGGCTGGGATGGTTTTTCGACGTGTACCTGAGGCAGACAGCCCTGCCGGAGCTGAGAACGCGTGTGGAAGACGACACGCTTTTTCTGACCTGGCACACCGAATCCGGAGCCGCTTTTCCCATGCCCGTGGACGTGAAGATCGGCGGAAACACGCAGCGCGTGATCATGACGGACGGATCCGGGCGGATCGAACTCGATCAGGATGTTTTCGAGATTGACCCGATGAATTGGGTCCTGAAAACGGGGACGGAGCCCAGGGCGGTCGCGTTTCAAACCGAAGCGCCTGCAGGTTTCAGCCTGCTTTCCGCATTCCCCAACCCGTTCAATTCCCGACTCACCTGTGTCTTTGACCTCAGATCGCGGCAGGCTGTGCAGGTGAATATCTACGACAGCCGGGGCCGTCTTGTGGAGCGTCTGCTGGACGAAACCCGGGACGCGGGCAGGCACCACGTGTCGTGGGATGCGCCAGGACAGCCGTCCGGCATGTACATGGTGCGGCTCGAGACCCGGGAAGGGGTTCAGACGTTCAAGGCGATACTGATGAAATGAGTGGAATCACGCCCCGGTACGCAACTTCGGGGCGATCGCTGATGCCGTCCGGAAACGGAAGAGTGAAACCTCCCGCGGTTTTGAACGAACCCGCGGGAGGTTTTTTCGCATCCTCGGGCAACGGCATCCGTGACAAAATATTACTTGATTTATTCGGGATATCATGATAATCTAGTACCCTGCGTCAGGAGTGCAACCCTGGCGTGATAATGAAAAAAACGCGGGCTGAAGCCCGCGGCTACCAGGTTTTTTAAAGATAAAATATCCAGATCGAAAGGAGAATCATGAAAACCAGACTTCATCGAACGACGGCCGCCGTCCTGTGCCTGGCGGCGTGGGCAGCCGCAGGCAGCCAGACCGTCCAGCCGACGCTCAGCCAGGCCTGGCAGAAGCACTTCCTCGTGGGCGCGGCCCTGAACCCGAACGTGGTCAGCGGCAAGGACTCCGCCGCGGCCGCGATCGTGAAGGCGCAGTTCAACAGCATCACAGCCGAAAACGCGATGAAGTTCGGCCCCATCCATCCGAAATCCGGGGAATACAATTTCAAGAGTGCGGATGAATTTGTCGACTTCGGAACGCGGAACGGTATGGCTGTCATCGGGCACACGCTGGTCTGGCACAGCCAGACGCCCAGATGGGTGTTTCAGGACGGCGAGGGCAAGGCCGGCCGCGACACCCTGCTCAGCCGCATGCGGCAGCACATCATGACCGTGGCGGGCCGGTACCAGGGCCGCATCCACGGATGGGACGTGGTCAACGAGGCGTTCGAGGACGACGGCACGCTCCGGAAGAGCCCGTGGCTCAACGGCATCGGCGACGATTTCATCCAAAAAGCGTTCGAATTCGCCGCCGAGGCGGATCCGAAGGCGGAGCTCTATTACAACGACTACAACGTCTGGAAACCCGGGAAGACCGCGGCCGTGGTCAGCCTGGTCAAGCAGCTGCGCGCCGGGCGCGTCCGCGTGGACGGCGTGGGCGAGCAGGCGCACTGGGGATTCACCTATCCCAAGAACGAGGAACTGAGGGCCATGCTCCAGGCCTTCCGGGAAGCCCGCATCAAGGTGCACATCACGGAGATGGACATCAGCGTGCTCCCGAATCCCTGGGACTACCAGGGCGCGGACATCGGAAAGCGTTTCGACGAATTGCCGGGCACGAATCCCTACAAAGAAGGCCTTCCGGACTCGGTGCAGGCGAAGCTCGCGGCCAGGTACGCCGAGCTCTTCGGGATTTTCAGGGAGTACGACGACATCGTGGAACGCGTGACCCTGTGGGGCGTGGATGACGGCCATTCCTGGCTCGATTTCTTCCCGGTGCGGGGCAGAACGAATTATCCGCTCCTGTTCGACCGGCAGTACAGACCCAAGCCCGCTTTCGACGCGGTGATTAAGGCGGCCGGGGCCGGAAAGTAAACTTTCCTCTCGATTGGGAGAATTTTCAGCAACCTCCCGCAGGCGGGAAAAAGCCTGCGGGAGGTTTTTATTCATATCCCTGGAGGCCGGAATCCTTTTTAAAGACAATGCGTTCGCGGCCGGAACCCGAGGCCGGAGCGGATTGTCGGAGATATTGAGATGATTTTTTATTATATTCCATGAACTACCGCATCGCCGCGATTGTCGCGGACGGAAACTCACTCGACTCATACGGGATATCTGATGGCATCAGACATCGAATTCGTCAAATTCATCGTCGATCAGATCGGGAATGCCGGCGCCATTTCCTACAGGAAAATGTTCGGCGAGTACGCGGTATACTGCGATCAGAAGGTGATCGCGTTGATCTGCGACAACCAGTTCTATGTCAAGCCGACCGAATCCGGCAGATCCTTCATGGAAGACGTGCTCGAATCACCGCCGTATCCGGGGGCCAAAAACTACTTTCTGATCGAGGACCGCATCGATGACCGCGAGTGGATGGCCGAACTGATCCGGAGAACCGCACGGGAGCTGCCGGAGCCCAAAATGAAAAAACCGGTTCGGAAAC
>CAZNXX010000055.1:9916-16915 GCA_964577095.1 uncultured bacterium
GATGACCATGGGCTGGAACACCGGCAACAGCCTCGAGCCGCCGGGCGGGGAAACCGCCTGGGGCAATCCGAAAATCGACCAGGAACTCATCGACGCGGTCAGCGAGGCCGGTTTCAACGTCATCCGCATCCCGGTCGCCTGGGACAGCCACGCGGACCAGTCGACCCTGCAGATCGACCCGACCTGGCTCGGCCGCGTGCAGGCCGTGGTGGATTACTGCTATGAGGACAATCTGTGGGTGATCCTGAACTGCCACTGGGACGGAGGCTGGCTGGAGAACAACGTCACCACGGACAGGCAGGAATCGGTCAACGAAAAGCAGGAAGCGTACTGGACGCAGATCGCCGAATGGTTCAGGGATTACGACGAGCGACTGCTCTTCGCGGGGGCGAACGAGCCCAACGTGGACAATGCCGGCCAGATGGCCGTTCTGATGACCTATCACCAGACTTTCGTCGACGCGGTGCGCGCCACGGGCGGCAACAACGCGTCGCGCGTCCTGGTCATCCAGGGCCCGTCCACGGACATCGACAAGACCGTCAGCCTGATGTCCGCCTGGCCCGCGGACGTCATCGAAAACCGTCTGATGGCGGAGGTGCATTACTACACGCCGTGGAATTTCTGCGGCTTGACGCAGGACGAGACCTGGGGCAAGATGTTCTGGTTCTGGGGAAAGGACTATCATTCGACGACCTCGCCGGACCGGAACGCCACGTGGGGCGAGGAGAACGCGGTGGAATTGTATTTCCAGAAGATGAAAACGAAATTTGTGGACAGGGGAATCCCCGTGATCCTCGGGGAATACGGCGTGGTCAAGCGCACGTCCCTGACGGGCGAGGACCTGAACCTGCACGTCGCCTCGCGGGAGCACTATTACCGGTACGTCACCGGTTCCATGGTCCGGCACGGCCTGATTCCGGTCTACTGGGACGCGGGTTACATCGGCAACAACACCTTCACCCTGTTCAACCGGAACGACGGTTCCGTCTATGACCCAGGTGCGCTGGACGCGCTGATGGAGGGATACGCCTCGGCCACGTCGGTCCGCCGTTCGCGCGAGTTGGGACGCGCTTCCGCGCCCTGCGCCGTGTCCGCGTTTTCCAGGCCGGGATCGGGTCTCGCGGAAATCAGGGTCGACCTGTCGTCCACCGCCGACGTCCGCCTCACCGTGTTCAACGTGCTCGGACGGACCGTGTCCCGTATCGGAGAATTCCGTTTCGCGGCCGGGCCGAACCGTCTGCAGTGGAATACGTCCGGCCTGGCCGCGGGGTTGTATTTCGTGCACGTCCGCACCGCCGGGCATGCCGCAGCCGGGAAGGTCCTGCTGGTGCGGTGATCGTGCTGACCGATCGCGAGCGGCCTTCCAAACAGGAGAAAAAATATCCGATGATATGTCTCAAATGCGGGGGAACGGACGCATCCGTTTCGAGAGTGGATCACGTATACCCGGTCCGGGTGCTCGGAATGCCCGCGTTCTGGAAATGGGTTTCGCCGGGCATGGCCCGCCTTATCCTGACGGCCTTGTTCTGCCTGTGCGGATGCATCCTCGCGTTTTCGCTCGTATTGTTCAGCAGGGGCGCCGACCTCGCGGGCGGCCTTTGCGTGATCCTGTTCCTGTTTGCCTCCTCCGTTTTCATCCGGTGCGCGGGCGCATTGAAACACTACATGCGCAAGACATTTTATCGATGCGGCTCCTGCGGACTTGAATGGTCTCCGCCTGAACGGGGGAGTTGACCCATCGCCAGCCCGCAAAAAATAAAAGAAAACCCCGAAAGGCTGACGCAACGATGAACCAGAAAGCGAGCCTATTCCCCCTTCAACGGGACCGGTTATCCTTCCCATTCCTGCTTCTTGCCGCCGTGCTCCTGCGGCCCTCGGGTTCGTCCTGCGGGTCCGCGGATCCGAATCGCCCGCAACCGTCCCCCTGGCACCTGTCCGCGCAGTACCTCGGCCTGACCCTGCACCCGGAGGGCGGGAACACGCCGGAGGTGTATCCGCTGAAACTCGACAAAAAAGCCTACCTCGTGCTGTCCGTGCGCGCGGCGGGGAACGCGGACTACAGGCTGAATGACCGGTTCTTCTTCCGCTTCACCGCTTCCTTCTACCGCGACTGCGCCTTTGTCAATGCCGGATGCCTGCACGCGGGGCCGCGGATTCAGGGATATTGGAGGTGATCCGGATTCAATGTCGGCATCGGTCCGATCTTCAGTTTCAGGCGCGACTGGCACCGGTTCGAGGGATACATCGACGACGAGTTCTACGGCGACCGCGTCTGGAAGGGCTGGCAGTACCGGCTGTTCATGACAGCGCTCGAGCTGGAATACCTCCGCCGCATCAATGACCGGACGGAACTGCAGTGGTCGCTCATCCCGGGAGTGCCGCTGGTCATCACGTCCATGTTCGGGGTGCGGTTCAGGATGGACGGAGGGAAATCGGAAGGCTGAGTGTCCGGAGTCTTCGGCTGGTTCGGTGCGAACTGCGAGAAGTTGAAGCTGTTTAAAAAAAGCGAGAGTGTTGAAGTGAAAGCCCGCATCGTGTACTTCAGCCACGGCGGGGGACCCCTGCCCATCCTGGGCGACGCCTCCCACCGGGCCATGATCGATTTCATGAAGGCGCTTCCTTCGGGGCTCCCCAGGCCGGACAAGATCATCGTGATCAGCGCCCACTGGGAAGAGAAGAAGGCGACTCTGCTGGGGAATCCGAGACCCCCGATGTTCTACGATTACTACGGGTTTCCGGACGCCGCATACGAGATCACCTACCCGGCGCCGGGCAGTCCGTCCGATGCGGAACGGATCGCGGGCATGCTCCAAATGGGGGGAATCCCCTCGGCAGTGGATCCGGAGAGGGGGTTCGACCACGGCCTTTTCATTCCGCTGAAAATGATGTTCCCTGAAGCCGATATCCCCTGTCTCCAGCTTTCCCTCATCCGGGGCCTCGATCCGGCCGGCCACCTTGCGATGGGGAAGGCACTGGCCGGCTTGTCAAATGAAAACATGCTGATCGTGGGTTCCGGGTTCTCGTTCCACAACATGTCCGCGTTCGATTGGGAGGGAAAGGCCAGTCCGGATCCGTCCAATGACGCGTTCCAGGACTGGCTCATCGAAACCTGCGCGGGTCCGCTGAATCCCGCCGAACGCGAAACACGCCTGAGGGAATGGCAGAAGGCGCCTTCCGGCCGGTACTGCCACCCGCGGGAGGAACACCTGCTGCCCCTGCACGTCTGCGCGGCCATGGCCGGCAGGCCGGGCCGCGTGGCATTCGACGACCGGATCCTGGGAAAGCGAAGCCTCGCTTTCCTGTGGTAAAAAAAATGAAACGCCCGGCGCCAGCACGGCACCGGGCGCCTGATTCCGGCTCCTGATGGCCCCTGGGTTGAACCCTGGGACCATCAGGTATATCCCGGGGGATCCATGAAAAAAAAAAGCTCCGGGAGGTTCCCAACCTCCCGGAGCGTTATCGTATCCCGGCAGTAACTGAATCAGTCCCCCGCCGCCTTGATCTCATCCCAGATCTTCACGTACTTCGCGTTGTCCTCGCCCAGATCCACGATGATTTCACCCTTGGCGAGCGTCTCGGGGCTGGGGAACACGCCCGGATCCGACTTGATCGAGTCGCCGAGCATGGCGTAGCTCGAGGAATTCGGGCACAGGTACAGGATGAATTCGGTGTTGGCCGCGGCCACATCGGGCTGGTGCAGGAAATTGATGAAGGCGTGCGCCAGTTCCGCCTGTTTGGCCGCCTTGAGGATCACGAGGTCGTCGCACGACAGCGAAAACCCCTCCTCCGGGAGCATGAAAGCGACCTGGTCGTTCTCCTCGCGCACCTTCAGGATGTCGCCGCTGTAGCCGTGGACCAGGAGGAACTCGCCCGACGCCAGGCCGATCTTGTACTGCTCGTTGTCGAATTTGGCGATGTTTTTCTTCCAGCGGATGACCGTCTCGCGCGCCTCGGCCAGCTGTTTTTCGTCCACGGTGTTCAGGCTGTAGCCGAGCGACTTGAGCGCGGCGCCCACGGTCTCGCGCATGTCGTTGAGCACGGTCATGCGGCCCTTCAGGTCGCCCCGGTCCAGCATCTTCCAGGTCGGCTTGGCGTCCTTCACCCGGTCCGACAGAAAGCCGATTCCCGCGTAGGTGATCATGTACGGGACGCTGTGCTCCATCCCGCGGTCCACGGCGATTCCGAGGAAGGCGGCGTCGATGTGCTTCAGGTTGGGCAGACGGGCGTGGTCCAGCTCCAGGAGCATGCCCTGATCGTGCATGATCTTGACCATGTAACTGCTGGGCGTGACGATGTCGTACCCGGAGGCGCCGGCCTTGAGCTTGGCGTACATGGCCTCGTTGCTGTCGAAGGTGTCGATGACGATGCGGCAGTTGTTCTCCTTCTCGAAGCGCGTGATGAGGTCGGGCCGGATGTAGTCGGCCCAGGTGTAGACGTGGAGGGTCTTCACCCCAGACCGGCATCCCGCCAGACACGCGAGCAGCGGCAGCAGAAACAGCGCTTTTTTCATTTTGCCTGTTCCCCTTTCGTGATGAGATGTTGGCTGGTCCAGACCAGCGTGAACGTGACGACCAGCAGAAGCGTCGACAGCGCGTTGAGCATCGCGGGCGACCCGAACTTGATCATGCTGTAGATGCGGATCGGGAGCGTGGTGGAGCCAGGCCCCGCGACGAAGAAGGAAATCACGAAGTCGTCGATCGACAGAGTGAGGGCCAGAAGCGCGCCCGAGGCGATTCCCGGAGCGAGCATGGGCGCGAGAACGCGGCGCGCCGTCACCCAGGCGTTCGCGCCGAGATCCTGCGCCGCCTCGATGACCGAGAAATCGAAGTCCTGCAGGCGGGCGAGCACCACCATGGCGACGTAGCTGATGCAGAAGGTGACGTGCGCCAGAAAAATCGTGAACAGGCCGAGCCGGACGCCGGCGGCCACGAAGGTCAGGAGGAGGCTCATGCCCATCAGGATTTCGGGGACGACCAGGGGCGTGTAGATCAGCGTGAAATGCCAGCGCTGGAGGGCCGACCGGTACCGGTGCAGGGCGAACGCGGCCAGCGTGCCGAGCACGCAGGAGACCAGGGTCGCGGACACCGCGATGAGAATGGTGTTCTCCAGCGCGTGGAGGATCTCGCGCTGGCCGGCCAGTTTCGCGTACCAGCGCAGGGAGAAGCCCTCCCACCGGCCGCCGTACACGGAGGCGTTGAAGGAGTTGACGACCAGCACGGCGATCGGCAGGTAGAAGAAAACCAGCACCGCGGCCGTGACCGCCACGGGGAAACGGCTCCGCTTCATACGATGTCCTTGAGAATGGATCCGCCGCCGCCCGTCTCGCGTTTCCGCTGAGACAGCACCACCCAGATCATGGGAATCAGGACCGCCAGGGTCAAAATCGCCGCCAATCCGCTCGCGTGCGGCAGGTTCCGGTCCGAGAAGGTCCGCTGGGCGATCTTGTTGCCGAGCATCTCGCTGTTGGGCCCGCCGACGACGTCCGGGATGACGTACGACCCCAGGCACGGGATCAGGACGACCAGGACGGACGTGAAGAGCGCGCGGCTGATGCCCGGAATGAAGACGCGGAAGAAGGCCCCGGCGTGGGTCGCGCCGAGGTCCCGGGCCGCCTCGATCAGGTGAAAATCGAACTTCTCGGCGGCCGCGAAAACCGGCAGGATGGCGAACGGCAGGGACGTGTACACCATCACCAGGAGCACGGCCCCGGGTGTGTACAGCAGGGACGTGTCGGAATGCGCCAGACCCAGCAGCACCAGGCCGCGCTTGATGAGGCCCTCGGGATGCAGGAGCACTTTCCAGGCGAAGATGCGGACGAGAAAACTCGTCATGAAGGGGATGATCACCAGGAGCAGCAGCGTGTTCCTGAACCGGCGGTCGGTCCGGGCCATGCAGTAGCCGGTCGGCACGGCCAGCGCCAGGCAGAGCGCCGTGGTCAGGGCGCTGAGCCACGCGGTGCGCCAGAGAATGGCCGGATAATTCGGGTTGCCGAGGCTGAACAGCGTGCGGAGCGTCCAGCCGGATCCGATGCCCCCGTACGGGTCGGACGGCTTGAACATGATCGTGAAGACCAGAAAAGTCGGGATCACGAACAGCAGAACCAGCCAGGCGAATGTCGGCGCGGTGACCGCCCATTCGCCGTTCTTCCGGCCGCCGGTCACTGCGCCGTCTCCGCGGTCCCGGACGCGTCCGGGGGGAGGCTGACGAGGTTTTCGTCGGCCTCGCTGTACCGCTCCAGCATGAACCCGTCGTCCGCGTGCCACCAGACCCAGACGTCGTCGTTCCAGCGGATCGGCTCCTCGTCCAGGAAGAAGCGGGCGTGCTGGCGGGTGATGGAAATCTTGTGCCCCTCCGCCTGAACCCAGTACTTGGTTGTCCCGCCGAGATAGATGATGTCCTCCACTCGGCCGCGGACGATGTTGTGCTTGGGGCTCAGCTCAGGCCGGTTCCGGCCGATGTGGAATTTTTCGGGCCGTATGCTCAGAAACACCGGGTTGCCTGCGGAAATCTTTTTGTCGTTGAAGCACACCAGGTCCGAGAATCCCGCGATCTTCAGCCGCGAGTACTCGTCGCCCACAAGCTCCAGCACCTGGCCCTCGAAAAAGTTGGTGTCGCCGATGAAGGCGGCCACGAAACTGCTGCGGGGCGCCTCGTAGATCTCGGCGGGTTTCCCCACCTGCTCGATCCGCCCGTTGTTCATCACGGCGATCCGGTCGCTCAAGCTCATGGCCTCGCCCTGGTCGTGGGTCACGTAGATGAAGGTGATGCCGACCTGGTCATGGATGAGGTCCAGTTCCATGAGCATTTTCTGGCGCAGCTTCAGGTCCAGCGCCGCCAGCGGTTCGTCCAGCAGGAGCACCTGGGGTTGCAGGATCAGGGCGCGGCCCACGGCCACGCGCTGTTTCTGCCCGCCGCTCAGGAGCCCCGGCTTCTTGTCCGCCTGCGATTCGAGCTGAACCAGGCTCAGCATCCGGTCGACGGCTTCGTCGATTTCCTTCC
>CAZNXX010000056.1:0-16881 GCA_964577095.1 uncultured bacterium
GACGGGTTGAAGGGATTCGGGTAATTCGGCTCCAGCCCGAAACGGTCCGGCGCTTCCCGCCGGGTTTCCACGGCCGCGGACTTGAAGCGGAAATGGTGGACGTAATCGCACACCGTTGAATTCCCCTTGCTGTCCTGCGCCACCACGCCCCAGTAATAATCCCCTTCGGAACGGGGCGACACGAACAGCGTCGTGTCCGGAATGAGCGACATCTTGAAGATGCCGGGGCCGGTCAGATCCGGCGAAGTGGTGAGAAGGAAGCTGTATTTCACACCGTCCCCGTGATCCGGGTCAAGCGCCGCGCGCCACCGGAATTCGAGGGGAATGGGCCAGTAATCGAGTGTCGTATCCTGCTGGGGATAGATCAGGGCGAATCGCTCCGGTGGATCCTCCACCGGCAGGACCTTGACCGTGAAGGTGTCTGCGTCGCTGATGCCATAGGGGTCTATGGCCGTGATCACCACGACCTCCGTCCCGTTCCAGTCCCTGCCGGGACGGACCGTCAGGGTCCGTTCCGCGTAATCAACGTCGAAGAACAGATGATAGGCACCGCTGAAATCGAAAACCATGGTTTCAATGGGGTCATTGCGGTCCTCGACATACTGCGCCAGCCAGCTGAAGGAATAGATCTGCGGTTCGTCCTCCTTGAGGATCAGATCGGGAAATCCGCTGACCACGGGCGGATCGTCCGGCACGTAGAACCGTCCCGTGATCGACATCGGTTTTGCCACCGTGAAGGTCAGCGGGTTGTCCGCGCTGGTGATGTCTCCCCGCCAGTTCAGGAACGGATGGGCCGTATCCTCGGCAATCGCCGTGAGGGTCAGGCTGGCGCCGAGCGTGTACCAGTCGGCCGCAGGCGACCGTACGATGCGCGCTCCCGGCACCTCAGCGGGAAAAACGGCCGTCTGCACCCGGCACTGGGCGTCCCAGCGGGCCCGTTCGATGATGGGGCCCTGGACCGTGCATCGGATCTCCGGCGAGGCTGACGTCACCGATCCCGGGCCCGTTCCGGTCCATCCCGCGAACCGCTGGCGCGTGACCGATGTGACGGATGCGGCTGTGTCGATGCGCACCGTGGCCGAAGCGCCCGAGGCGTACCATCCCTCGCCGGTGTGCGCTCCGTAATCGGACTGCACATCGAGAAAATACTGAGCGCCGAACGTGGCGGTGATCCGCTGGGTCGAACCTGTCACCGTGATGGTGTGGCTGCGCGGCAGGCCGTCGCTCCAGCCCTGGAAGGCGTACCGCGTCGACACGCCGTCGCCCTGCAGGGAGTCGACGGACAGCGTGATCTGGGTCCCGGCCGTCTCGTCGAACACGACCGGCGCCGCGGCACCGACGCCGTTGACCATGACCACCAGGCCCGTCGGATCCGTGTTGATGAACACATTGCCCTGCTTGAAATGAGCGGTCAGGACTTTGGGACCGTCCACGGCCAGCACCAGCGGATTGGTCGTTCCCGTGGCCGCACCCGACCAGCGGGAAAAACCGTATCCGAGATCCGCCCGCCCCACGGCCCGAAGCTCGACATTCCCGCCGGCCCTGCTCCATCCGGATCCGGAGGTGAATGGCATGACCGAACCGGTTCCGGCCGGGTCAATGGCGATCGAGATCCGGTACTCCTGGTTCCATTCGGCCTCTTCGGTCACGGGATTCAGCATCAGGACCTCGCCCGCGGCCTCGGACCCGGTATACGACCCGGATCCGATTCCCTGCCACCCGGCGAACCGGTTCCGGACATCCGGACCGCTCTGCACCAGCGTGTCGCAGGAGAACTGCGCCCGAGCCCCTTCGTTGTACCAGCCGGATCCTTTCGGCGAGCCGAACTCCGAAACAACGGCCAGCAGGAACTGCGTGCCCCACTGCGCGGTTTCAGTGATCGGCCCGTTGACCGTGACCGTTTTCTCCCGGAGCGGCCCGGAATAGGCGCCGGTCCCGCTTCCGAACCAGCCCGTGAACCGGACGCGTTTGCCGGTCTGAATCGCGACGGTCGAGTCGCAGGCGATCAAGGCCGTGCCGCCCTCCGCGTACCAGCCTTCACCGGAAGGCGTTCCGTGCTCGGACACGATATCCAGAAAATATTCCACGCTCCATTCGGCTGTTTCGACGACCGGCCCCTGAACCGTGATCGTGGCGGGATTCTGCGCGCCGGTGTAGGATCCCGCGCCGGTTCCGACCCAACGCACGAAGCGGTTGCGTCGTCCGGGTCCGGTCGAGACATCCGTGGTCACGGAGAACGTCGCCGTGCCGCCGGCCGCGACCCAGGCCGATCCGGTCGTGGTTCCGTACGGGCTGGTGACGCGCACATAGTATTCGCCCGCGCCCCAGAAGGCTTCCTGGGTGATCGGGCCGTTCATGGTGACCGTGGCGTTCAGCTGGGTGCCCGAATAGGAGCCGTTTCCCGTGCCCTGCCATCGGGCGAATTGATAGCGCGTGGTGCCCGCCTCGTCCAGGGCCGTGGCGTCCACGGAGATCTGAACCTGCGTGCCCGCGTCGTAGAAATCGGACCCCACGGGATGCGCGTTTTTCCCGCCGTCCAGAACTCCGAGGAAGTATTGTGTCTTGTAATGGGAGGTATAAGTGACCGGCGTGGTGCCCACCGTGATGTTATGCGCGATGAGCCCCAGGTCGCTCCAGTGCGTGTAAAAATGCCGGGTGTCTTCGGCGATGTTCTGGATGAGCGGCGCTTCGATGGAATGGGTCGTGCCGTTGCCCCAATAGAAAGTCTTGGGTGTGGCGTACAGGACGCCGTCCACCTTGACCTGAAGTCCGGCCGGACTGGTCTGGAAGGTCACGGGGATGCCCGTGCCGACCTCCACCGTGGTGGCGTTCGTCCCGGATCCGCCGTCGTCGTCCGTGACCTTGAGCCCGATCGGGTAGGTGCCGACCGCGGTCCAGGTTTTCGACGGATTCGGACCGGTGAAATCGTCGTACTGGCCGTCGTTGTCGAGATCCCAGGTGTAGGTCAGCACGTCCGCCGACCCCGGATCCGTCGCGGTTCCGTGCATCTGGGCAGCGTAATTCACCACCGCATAATACGGCCCGCCCGCGTTCGCGGTCGGCGCCACGTTGTTGACCGCGACGGACACGGTTTTCGGCGTGGAGCCGTCTCCGTCGCTGACGGTCACGACCGCGCTGAACGTGCCGTTGTCCGCGTACGTGTGCGTGGGATTCTGGAGCGTCGAGGTGCCGCCGTCGCCGAAGGCCCAGCTGTAGGTCAGCGGATCCGCCGCGCCGGCAGGATCCGTGGCTGTGCACGTGAAGGCGACAGCCGCGCCCTCGTTCTTGGGCGCGTTGGACGAGGCTGTCACGGTCGGCAGGATATTGTTGATCACGACCGAGATTGTCTTGCTGCCGGTTCCCCCGTCCCCGTCGCTCACGGTCAAAATCGCTGAATAGGTGCCGTTGTCCGCGTAGGCGTGCGTGGGATTCTGAAGCGTCGAGGTGCCGCCGTCCCCGAAAGCCCAGCTGTACGTGATCGGATCCGCGGCGCCGGCCGGGTCCGTGGCGCCGCCCGTGAAGGTCACGGTCTCGGTTTCGCCTTTCGGCGCGTTGGACGAAGCCGTCGGTATGGGCGCCACATTGGCGATAGTTGCGGTCGTCGACGAGGAGTCCTTCACGCCGCTGCCGTTCGTCACGATAAGCTTCACGTTGTAGGTGCCGTTGTCCGCGTACGCGTGCGTGGTCGTCACGCCCGTGCCCGTGGTGCCGTCACCGAAACGCCAGAGGTACGAGACCGCGCCCGTGGAGCCCGATCCGTTGAACGAGACCGCGCTTCCCTCGTTTCCGCTGTAGGGGCCTCCCGGAACCGCCTCGGGCGGCAGGTCCGGCACATCGAGGTTGACGTTGGGAGTTGTCAGGTGGACGAAGATCGTACTCCCCGTGGGGATCGCGGTTTCACCGTTGATTGTGAACGTGATGTTTCCCCCGGCCGGTGCGCCCTCATCGACGGACGGCGTTTCGGGATCATCCCCAATGACGTATATCAGAAAAGTACCGTTCGCTTCGAGATACACGTCAGACGTGCAGTTCTGACCGCCCGAATCATAGGCCCGCATGACATCGCCTGAATTGACATACCTTCCCTTATAAGTGGCAACGCCGCTGAATTCACAAAACTGCGGAACGGCCAGGGCGGCTTCGGAAAGAAGAACCCCCAGGAATGCGATCAATGCAGGGATGCATTTTTTATTCGACATGACGAACCCCGACTTTATTTAAGCAACAGGCATTTCCCGGTGCGGACATCGCGGCCGGCTCTCAGCGCATAGAAATAGACCCCGCTCGATACCGGACGGTTCCGGTCGTCCTCCCCGTCCCACGACAGGGCATGGAGGCCCGGGGCCTGCGACCCGGACGAGAGCGTTCGGATGCGGCGGCCCAAGCCGTCGAACACATCCAGCCGGATGTCGGCCCGGACGGACAGCTCATACGTGAACTCGGTTCTTGAATTGAAAGGATTCGGAAAATTCCGGACGAGCCGGATGCAGTCGGCCGCGGGATTTTCTCCCCGCGGATCGCGGAACCCGGAAGTGTCAGCCGTGAATTCAACCCGGTAGGATCCCTGAGCCGTCCAGAACGGCTTCGCGCCCGGGATAATTTCCGGCTCATAACACAGGGACGTCCCCGCAACAGCGGCCGGCATGCCGTTCACCGTGAAGCGGACCTCCTCGCCCGGGCTCGCGCCTTCGTCGATGTCCGGCGTGATGGGATCGTCTCCCGCCACGGAAACCAGAAAAATGCCGCCGTCGACGACGAGTGTGTCTCCGCAGAAAACACCGGCTTGGTCGTACACGCGTATCGTGTCTCCGGTCTGAAGCCCGCCGGGCTGCTGCCCCCAGAAATCGCACCATTCCGAGGTCACCGCGGGCGGTGTTTCATCGGCGGGTGCCGTGGGCCTCCTGATGGAAATCTTCGGCACGTAACCGGAGGAAGGGAAAATCAATGTGCCGTAATTCGACATCCTGACCCAGTAGGCGAGCAGGGGGGTGAATTTCGAAAGCGGATTAATCGTCCGGCGTCTCTGCCAGCTCCGCGGGGATCCCGTTGCGGCGATGTAGGTCCAGATATAGGAGTAGTTCGTATCGAGAGATGCATAAGCATGGGGAATGGTATCCTGACTCGACGGCAGATACCCGATGAGATTGAGCCCTTTGATCATCTGGATGGGCGTGGTCACTGCGATCTCCGGACCCGTCAGAGTCAGCGTGTAATGAACGGCCGCGTTCAGCCGCATCCAGTATCCGTGCAGACCGTCAAGCCGGGAGAGAGGATTGATCGGCCGGCCCAGCTGCCAGCTCTTCGGGTATCCGGAATAATAGCCCCAGATATAGTTGACAGGGACGGATCCCAGAACCCCGGGAAGCGCGTCGTTCGCGGGCGTGACCGGGAATGACACAAAATTGATTCCGGGAACCAGCTGGAGATTCACGGTTTTCGGCGAGGAACCGGCCGTGACCGTGAGTACGCCGTTCGTCTTCGCGCCCATGGTCATGGCGCCCTGCAGATTGAACATCCGTACATCGTGGAGCACGAGCGTGTTCGTCTGGCCCACGGTATCCGTGATCAGGAACTGAAGCTTGACGAGAATGGAGGCGTCCTGCACGGTCTTTTTGCCGGGCTGGTTGGTGGTGAAGCCGACCACGAGCAGCGTGTCCCGCCTGACGCCCGAGGTATGCTTGTCCGGTTTCACGCCCACCGTGGGGGCGCCCCAACTCGCGGTCATGGTCCCCGAGCCCGTGGCGCCCACCGCCTGTACGGCCGTGGGGTCGAACAGGACGGCCGCCTGATAGGCGACGAGCGAATCGGACGCTGAAAGCGTGTACCCCGCGGTCTGGAGCGGAATCTCGACCGTGGCGCCCCGAGCGACGCTGGTGTTGGGGATGGACACGTTGACCGCCGCCTGCAGTGATGCTGCGAACACCGGAATCAAGAGTCCCATCCAAACTTTTCTCGTCATCTGAATCTCCGGTCTCGGAATGAGCTCATCGGATCAGAGTCGTCTTGCGAAGCACGGCTCGGCCGCCCTGCTCGACGCGCACCGTATACACGCCGCTCGGCGCGGTTTCGCCTGCATCGCTGCGTCCGTCCCAGGCGATGCGATGAATGCCGGCTTTTAAACGGGTCGCCGGCCATGTGCGGACCCTGGCGCCGCGGCTGTCAAAAACCGAAACCCGCACCGTCGCATCGGACGGCAGGACGATCTCGAACGCGGTCTCCGGGTTGAAGGGATTCGGAAATCCCGGACTCACCGAAAACCGGACCGGACCGCCGGATCCGTCCCCTCTCGCGGAAACGCCCGAAGTCCGTACCAGTTTGCGGGCTGTCACAGCCGGCGCGAAAAGCCCCTGGCCGTCGAAGGCTTCGACCGTCCAGAAATACAGGAGACCCTCCGGCACGGACAAGTCGACGGATGTGCCGTCGAGAATCGTGTCGACCGCCGCGCCCTCGGCCAGCCGGAGAGAATCGGCGTCGAGCGTGAAGCGGTAACGGACGGTATCTCCGGAGTCGACGTTGTACGATTCCGTCCAGGCGAAACGCATGACCGCGCCTGAATCTGCGGCCTGTGCGCCATCCTCCGGAGTGATGAGGCTGAATGGACCGGGGGGATCAGGCACGGGTGTTACAGACAGTATGAATGTCTTCTCGTCCGAATCACCGGACGGATCCGCGGCGCGAAGCCGAACGGAACCGGAGCCGCTCCAGTCTGCGGGCGGTACGATTCGGAATACGCCGGCCGCCGCGTCCCTTAAAACCTGGAGCGGCGACGCCGCAGTCAGGGACACCGCGAGAGTGTTGAACGGATCGCCGTCGTCCCGAACACGTTCCGCGATCCAGGCGTCCGCCAGAACCAGGGCGCCGTCCTCCGGCACCGTGGTGTCAGAGAGGGTCGCGACGACAGGCGGATGCCTGACTATCATCTCGAACACAGCCGTCACCGCGGCCGGACCGTTCATGGTCAGCGTCAAACTGCCGTCCGCATCAGGCGTCCCGGAGTCCCATCCTGAAAATCGATACAGGGGATTGCCCGATTCCGCGGTCAGTTTCACTGTCCGGCCGGCCTTGAACCAGGGACCGGCGGGATCGGTGCGGATGACCAGGCCCGGAACCGTGTCCGGCAGAACACGGGCCGTGAGCAAAAACTGGGTTTCGTATTGAACCGTCTGGGTGACCGGTCCGCCGAGCATCGTCTGGAAGGACGGATGATTGCCGGTGTAGCTTCCTGCGCCCGTGCCCGTCCAACCGCTGAAGACCAGGCGAGAGCCCGTCCCGTCCGCAACTACGGTGTCCGCGGACACGGTGATGGTGGCGTCCGTGAAATGCCAGCCTTCCCCGTGAACCGCTTCCGGCGACGGCTCGCCGCTGATCTCGAGGAGATACCGGAGTCCGTACCGGGCCGTGTACAGGGTTGCGGACGGGTCGGTCAGGATGCGGCGTATCCGGTCTCCGCCGTCGTCCCATCCGGTAAACGCGTACGACATACCCCGGTCGACGGGGTGATACGCCGCGGGTCTGACCCAATGCGCGGAACCGGCAGGCCAGTTCAGACTCTGCGGCGTCCTGCGGTCCGAGCCGTCGATCCGGATGGACACATCCGGCACGGGCGATGACTCGAAACGGACGGCCGTGCCCCCGCTCCCGGAGGGAACGTTGAAAAAGTAAGCGCCGATGTCCCCCCTTGATTCGTCGGGATCCGGGAAAACATCCGGAACCCCGGCCTCGACGCAGGGAGACGCCTTCGCGAGGCGGTAGTCTCCGGCTCCGGAGTCGGCGAATTGCGGGTCGTCATAGACAATGCCCTCGTGCCAGTCCGTCTCGTCCTGAACACAGTTGTTCCGGAACACGCCTGTGCCCGTGTTTCCCACTTGAAAGTACAGATCGTCCCCGTTGTTCCAGAAGATGTTGTTCACCACGGTCGGCTCCGCCGCGGCGCGCATCAGAATCTCCAGCCCCCGCGCCCGTTCGCCGCCTCCGTTGTTGGCCACCGTGTTGTTCAGAATCATCGCCAGGGAATACCGCGTCGTGATGCCGCTGCCGCAGGTCCCGGAGTTGTGGACGATCAGGTTCCGCTCGATGACCGGCCCCATGCCGTCAACGCTGCCGTATGCGCCGTCGCTTCCGACTCCGCCGGAGACCAGGATGCCGCCCCCGGACCAGGAACTGGCGTTGTCGCGGATCACATTGTTCCGGATCACGCTGAGCCAGCCGCCGGTGAGCACGCCCGCTCCGGTTTCGCCTCCCCCGTTCCGTACGGTGAATCCGTCGAGAATGGTGTAGTGCGCCATGGTGACAACGGACCGTGTTCCATCGCCCGTCAGCACGGTACTGTAACGCTCGATGTCACGGTCCTCCAGGCGGTCTTCCAGCCCGCAGAATCCGCCGAACAGACAGACGCGGGAAGGCAGGTCCACGGATTCGCGGTATTCGCCCTCAGCGACCCAGATCCATCCGCCCTCCTCACCGAGGGCCATAACGGCCTCGCGGATGGAGTGGAAAGCGTCCAGCCACCCTGAGCCGTCCCCCCGTCCGCGGGCGCGGGAATCGACATGCGCGATCCGGACCTCGCCATTCTGTTCGTAGAGAATCCGCATCATCTCTTCATAATTCCAGTAACGATCCCACAGATCGCGACTGAGATCAAAGGCCCGGTACGCGGGCCCTGCGACATGACGCCACCGTTCATCCGACACCGCCGGCCGGAACAACCCGAAAATGACCGTCAACAAAAAAAACCGTACCCACACCTGCTTCCGCATAATTATCAGTTCCTTATAATCAGGTTGAATGCCGCACGGCCCGAGTCTGATCCTATTCGTGGAACGGCCTGGACCGGTCCGTCCGATAGACGGATTCTGGCCGGAGGCGTTCCGCCTCCGGCCAGAGCATCCAATTTATCAAACTGAGAGCGACAAATCAAGTTTGAAGATGCCGCGAAGCCCGGTTATTTCAGCTTGACCATCTTGAGTGTCCGATGCTGATCCGGGCTCGACAGCCGGTAGATGTACACGCCCGTGAACGCTTCCTTGCCGCTCATGTCCCGGCCGTCCCATTCAGCGGAATAATAGCCCGCGTCATGGTCACGGTCCGCCAGCACGGCCACGCACCGGCCCATGACGTCGTAGATGGTCAGGGTGACGCGCTGGCGTTTGGTGACCTGGTACCGGATCGTGGTCACCGGGTTGAATGGGTTGGGATAGTTCTGGGTCAACCCGAAATTTTTCGGGACAGGCACGGAAGCCGTGACCGGACCGTTGGCATTTCGGTTGCCATAGGCGTCCACATCATAAATCTTGTAGTAGTAATTGCGGCCCACCTGGATCTGGAAGTCCTCGTACCGGTATTCCCGGTCGCTTCGGCACGGAATCAGGTCGGGTGTGATGATACGGTATTCACCGTCCAGAGAAGTCGCGCGTCCGATTTCGAATCCGGCCGTATGGGTCTCGCTGGCCGTGGACCACTCCACTGCGATATAGACCTCCTCCTCGTCGAAGGAGGCCGCCATCGCGGCCATCTCCACAGCCATGGCGACCAGCTTGACATTCCATCGCCGCGACACCAGGATGAATCCGTCGCTGATAAAACAGTCCACGGTATGGTACCCCAGATTGGTTTCGCTCGGTTTGTATTCGAGGAATCGGAGATCCGACCCGACGGCGGTTCCGTCCCACTGCCACGTGTAATGCAGGGCGTCTCCGTCCGGGTCACGGGCGTCCACCTGGAAGCTCAGCCGGTCGCCCGCCTTGCACGTGGTGTCGTTCGCGACGGGGATCTTGCCCAGCACCACCGGCGCCTGATTGACGTTCGCCACGCGTATGACCGTGGTGTCGGTGTCCACGCCGCCCTTGCCGTCCACGACCCGGAACGCGAAGGTGTAGGTGCCCGCCTGCTCGTAGGTGGGCGTCCACCGGAATGTCGCGGTGGCCGTGCCCGGCCCGGATGTCAGGGGCTGGATCACGGCCCCTTCCGGCGGGAACAGGTTCCCGATCTGGAAGGCGATCACGTCCCCGTCCGAATCCGTGCCGACCAGCGGAATCATGATGTCTTCCATCTCGTACCGGTCGTAGCTGTCCTGGATGAGGTCCTTGCTGAGCAGGGGACTGTTGGAATTGATCACGGACTCGAGCGTAAAGGTCACCGTGGTCCCGGTGCCCCACCAGGCCCGCACCGCAGAAACGCCCGGCGTGCTCGCGCCGATGAAATGCACGGCCGCGATGCCGTCCGCGTCGCTGGTCACGGGCTGGGGCTCGACCACGGTGCCGCCGCCCGAATACTTCTCGAACACCACCTGGATGCCGGGCACGGGGTTGCCGTACACGTCGAGCACGCGCACCCGGAGCGGGTCGACGAAGAGCATGCCCAGCCGGCCCTTCTGGTTGTCCCCCGAAAACTTCTCGATGCTCGCCGCGTTGATGGTCCTGCCGAGGAGGTTGAACGTCACCGGAGACCCTTCGAGGAAGGGGCTGGTGGCCTCGATGAGCACCGGGCCGCTCGTCTGGCCGAGCCGGACGCTGGCATAGGCCCTGCCCGCCCCGTCGCTGACCACGGAAACGGACGACTGGCCGCCGATCGTGGCGTCCCCGGAAATGACCGTGAAGAGAACCGCCACGCCGCTGACCGCGTTGCCGAATTTGTCCGTGGTCGAGACCACGATCGGATTCTGAATGGTTTCTCCGACGAATCCGGACTGGCCGTCGCCCGAGACGCGGGCGATTCTCCGGGCCGTGCCCGCTGCGCTGGTAACCGAGAACAGCTGCGGCGAGTTGCTGAGGGCCGCGTTCTCCGCACGGATCCAGCAGGTCTGTCCGGCCTGCGACGCGGTCTGCACGACGGCGCTGGCGTGGCCGAAGCCGTCGGTGATCGAAGGCTGGGGCGTCAGGATGGTGCCGACGCCGCTGTAAATCGTGAAGGTCACGGGAACGCCGTACACCGGCTTGAGTTCCTTGTCCAGCACCTGCACAATCAGGGGCTGGGGCAGAGGATCGCCTGCCGGGCCGTTTTGCCCGCTCCCCGACACCATGCGCATGGCCACGGCTGTGCCGGTCTTGCCCGTGGCGGAGAAGAAGAACGGACTGCCCACCAGCGTGCCCGATGTGACCCGCACCACGTTCTCGCCCGGGTTGGGGCCGAGAATGAGCTTCGTCCATGCCAGGCCGTCCGTGTTGCTGTGCACGTCCGTGTCGCCGGAAATGCGGCCTCCGCCGCCGGTCACCTCGAAATGAACCGGGCCGAAGCTGGCGGGGTTGCCGTTCACGTCCATGACCTTGACCACCAGTGAATCCCGGAGCAGGGTCCCCACGTTACCCGACTGGCCGCCGCCCGAGTGGGCCTGTATCTTGTAGGCCCTGTCGTTCTCGAACATGACCGTGTCGCGCTGGAACAGCCACTTGGCGTCATCCACCACATAGGCCCTGATGATTTTCTGGCCCGCGGACAGGGACCGGAGATAACCGAAAGCCTTTCCCTGTGCGTTGGTGGGAACCGTCGGGTCCTGCGGGAAATTGTTGGTCCCGCCCGTGACCTCGAGCCGGACACGCTTTCCCTGCACGGGATTGAGGAATCCGTCGAGCAGGGTGATCGTGATCCGGCTCGTGTCATGCTCCGTCGCCTTCACCGGACCGGTGGCGGTCACGGTCGAGGTGATGACGCTGACCGAATCGGACGTGGCGCTGGCGGTGAACACCACCGGCGAGCCGTGCAGGGAGTCCAGCCCGTTGAAGGCCGTGGCCCACAGCACGTTGTTGTCCGTCCCGGCCCTGGGTCCCAGGGTCCAGGTCACCGATGCCGTGCCGAAGGCGTTGTCGGTGTACACGGTCTTCGTCTTTGCCGCGGTCCCGTCGAGCACGCCGTCTCCGAGCACCACCGTGAACCGGATACTGTCGTTCCCCACCGGGTTGCCGATGGCGTCGACGATCTGCGCGGATACGGGAACGGCCAGCGGCTTGCCGGCCATGCCGGTGCGCCGGACGGCCGAGGCCGGCTTGAGGGAATCCGCGTCGGACGACTTGCTCCAGATGTGGAACACGATGGGCGTGCCCGTGGAATCGGTGAGCACGTTCAGCCCGTTGTTCGCGTTGACTTCGATGACATTGTCCACGCCGGCCTTGGTGCCCGCGATGTAGTCGACCGTCGCGATGCCGTTCTCGTTGGTGTACACGGTCGCCTTCGGGGCCTGATCGCCGGTGAAGCGGCCGAATCCCCCGGGACGAATGGCGAATTCCACGGGCTGTCCCATGACGGGCAGGCGTGATGCGTCAACCATCTGAACCGACAGCGGATCGTCGGCCATCTCGTTCACCACGACGGTCTGGTTGTCTCCGGTGAGCTGGATGAGCCGGACGGCCTTGGAATAGGCCCGGATCGTGAACTTGACGGGCGACCCGTCCACCGGCTTGAAGCCGTCCGTGACCTTGGCCTGCACGATATCCGCGTAGGAGCCGGAGATCGGCCCGGTCCGGACATTGGTGGAGGCCCAGCCGTTCGCGTCGGTCAGAACCACGATGGAATCGGTGCTGTCCGTCGCGGTCCGGAAATAGAATCCGTGTCCATAGGAGCGGAAGACCACAGGCTGGTTCCGCACGGAATTGCCGAAGCGGTCCGTCACCCAGACCCGGAGCTTGTTCTGCAGGGAATCCGAGATAGGCGCGTTCTGCCGGTTGCTGCCCGCGACCTGAACCCGTCTCGCCTTGAAAAAGCACGAGTCCGTGGCCACGACCTTTTGCAGGGCGCCGATTCGGGCGGTGACCTGCACCATGCCGGCCGTGTCGCCCAGTCTCAGGGTGTCCTGCACGATGCCGGCCGCGTCCGTCATCTTGGGCTGTTTCACGCCCGGCAGCGCCGTGCCCTGCGTCACCTGGAAGGTGACGCCTACGTTCGCAACGGGCAGCGACGCGTCGTCCAGCACCTTGGCCTTGATGAAATTGGGCATGATGTCGCCGACATAGTGCCTCCCGGCAGGTATGACCCCGGTCATCTTCTGAATGGTCTTGACCAGACCCGTGGTGGTGAGCGCCGAGAAGATGACGTCGGTGCCCGTATACCCCGTGAAAGCAGCCTTGACCTTGTTTGTCGCGCTCTGAACGCCGAGCGTGAGCGTGGTCTTGGCCTGGCCGCTGGCGTCGGTTGTGTCCGCGGCCGCGCTGAGCGTGCCGTCGCCCTCGGTGATCTGGAAGGTCACGCGGACGTTCGGCACCTTGTTGCCGTAGGTGTCGTACAGGGTGACGATGAACGGCTTGGGCAGAACGGCGCGCGCCACGCCCGACTGCTCGTCATTGCTCTTGAACATGGCCACGGGCGTCGCGGCGAGCCCCGTCTCCGTGAACACCGCTCCGTCCCCTTCTGCCACGCCAAAGGGCCGCGCGTCGACTTCATAGTCCTTGGCCTTGATGCCCAAAGTCATTTTGGTTCCGACGATTCCCCTGGGGTCGGTGAACAGCATGTCCACCGCCTCCATGGTGGTCGGCACATAGGTGCCCGACGGCGTCAGCAGAATCTTGTCGACCGCGAGGTCCTCATGCAGGCTGGTCAGGATGATTTTGTGCAGGCCCCTGGACAGCCGGGCCGTGGCGACCGTGCCGCTGCCGTTCCGGATGCGGCCCCACTGCCACTGGGACGACGGCGAGCTCTGGAACAGGTTGTTCGTCCACGGCGTGCCCGACTCCTCGAGCTGGAACTGGAGGGCGTAATGCGAACCGTCCGGCACGATGACGCGTATCCAGAAATAATACGTGGTGTCCTTGGGACTGTAGAAAGTGAAACTCGCCTTGCCTTCGCCGCCGCGTATCGGCGAAACGATGTACTTGCCGCCCGATGCGCCCGGATTGTCCGTGCGGACATAGTACGGCCCCGAGAAAATGGCCCATTCCGCCTCGATGGGAAGGCGCTCCATGGGTTCGGGCGGCGCCGTGATCACGGCGCCGTCCGTCGGCGCCTTGATGTTGAAGAACACGGGAACGCCGGGCAGGGGCGTGTTGTTTGCGTCGAATACCTGCACCTTCAGCGAGTCGGGCAGGTCGCTTCCGACCACGGCGGACTGGCCGTCGCCTCCGACTTTCTGAACGCGCGAGGCCGTGGTGGCCTCGGCCACGGTGATGAAGTCGGTCACATTGTTGATCTGGTTGAGGCGGCCCAGCATGAGGCCCGCGTACTTGGTGGTGCTGTTGTGCCGGATGTCCGGGTCGAACAGGGCGCGGTCCGCCACGGGCAGTCCGTTGAGGTACACGTCGAACTTGTGTCCGCCCTCGAAATTCCAGTCCATGACCACGGCCAGCGTGTCGCCGGCCCTGGGCGGACGGAGGGATCCCGTGTTGTCCCGCAGGGTGTAGGGCACTTCGTCGACCTGGCCGTTCGCGGAGCCGTCCACCTCGCCGTTCTCGATGTTGTACAGGAAAACCCGGTTCGACTGGGTGCGCACCCAGAGCAGGTATCCGTCCGCGGCCATGCTCGGCGCGGTGAGCATCAGGGCGAACCCGGCCTGGCCGATGCCGGCCGTGGTCGAGGCCCGGCCCCAGACCATTTTCACGATGGACGGGTTGGTGCGGCCCTGGTACACGGCCACGCGTCCCCAATTGCCGTCCATCTGGTAATTGGTGAGCTCGCCTTCCTTGGTCGTGGAATTGTAGTCGATGCGGTATTCGGTGCCGTCGATCAGCCAGTCCGGGCCGATGGTCCCGTCCGGCTCAGTGGGCCGGTTGAAGGTCTCGACGATCTGTCCGGCCGAATTGGTGCGCGCGTACACGGCCGGCGACAGGTCGCCCTTGTTGCCCCATCCGTCCACAGCGCGCATGGCGAAATAGTAGCCTGTGCCCGACTGAAGTCCGGTGACGGAGAACACTTCCCAGGTGCCGGATTCCTTGGGCGCGCTGACGCCGGACACGATGTTTGCCCTCGAGAAATCGTTCTCGTTGGTGATCGCGCTGGTGGAATACCGGATGTCGTAGCTCGAGGCCGTTCCGATCGATTCGTCGTTTCCGGGCGCGGTCCATCCGAGCGTGATGGACGTGTTGGTGGTGAATTCCACGGAAAGATCGCCGATGCGGGAGGGCGCGATAATGTCCGGAAGCTGGGATTCGACCATGAACTTGTCGATCACCACATTGTAGGCTGTTCCGCTCGAATTCTGGTTGAAGAGAATGCCCGAGTACAGGTCCGCGGTGTTTCCGGTCAATTTAAACCGGTCGCGCAGAACAATGGCGTTGTCCTCATCATTGTTCACGACAATGGTGAAATAATTGGCGTCCGTCGCCTGGCGGTAACTGACCTTGAATACGTCGCCCGGCGCAAGGTTCGTCAGCGGCCAGTTGGTGACGTCCTGTCCGTATCCCCAGCCCGCCCGGCCGCCGACCATGGTCTTGATGCGTATGGCATTGTTATACACCCAGACCAGGTATCCGTTGGCAGTCGTGCTGGCCGCGTCCAGGCCGACAATGAGCCCGACTTTGTCCGTTTCCGCGGGTGTGGTGGACGGGTGGATTCTCATCGAGACCGTGGTCAGGTTCTTCGAAGTCGACCAGATTGCGCTATGGTACCAGTCGTCAGAACCCACGGTTGTGCATTTCAGGCCGCCGCCTGTGGGCGCCTCTCCCGTGTTGACGATCTGCACGCCCGATCGGACGGCCCATTCGGCCCCGATCGCGGCGCGGTTGAATTCATCCGTGTACGAAGGCTGCAGAATCTGCGACACGTAATGATAGAAGATATTGGCCATAGCTTCGTACCCGGAGGCGTTCGGGTGGACCCGGTCTATGTCGTAGTTATAATACGTGGTCCAATTGGCCGCGAACGCGGTGAACATGTCGATGATCGTGACCTTGGCGCGCTCCATGGCGGTCAGCTCGGACACCATGATTTCGAGCGCGTTGTTGAACGCCTGGGTCTCGGTTTCCGTGCCGGGCGTGCTGTATTTCGGGATCACCCTGCAGAGCAGGAGGTTGTCGACGTAGGAATTGTCCGTGATCTTCTTGACCATGGTGTAGAGCTGATTCATCATGGAATTCGGCGTATTGTACGTGCCGATGGCCTGGCCGCTGCCGATGTTGTTCGTGCCGACGTGCAGGATCACGATGTCCGGCTGAAAATCCGCGCCGTCGAGAACGGCCGCGATGTCGCCTTTCGCGCTGTCCGCTCCGAGAAACTGGCCGATTCTGGCGCCGTCCAGGTAATACCCGCGGTTCAGGTCCGTGTTGTCCGGATCCGTGCCCACGAATACCGTGCTCAGGCTGGCATCCGTCAGTTTCTGGTGCAGCAGGCCCCGGTATCCAGTGGAACCGGCCGGCGGCGGGTTTTGATTGACCTTGCCCCAGGTGATCGAGTCACCGATCGGAAGAATTCTCTTGACCTGTGCGGAGATCTGCCCCCCTAAGAGCAAGACCATTCCGTACACGCGAAGTGCGCGCAAAAAAGTCATGGCGCGGATGTCGGATTTGA
Source organism: uncultured bacterium (assembly GCA_964577095.1). Classification (GTDB taxonomy): domain Bacteria; phylum Zhuqueibacterota; class QNDG01; order QNDG01; family DTFT01; genus JAFGAX01. The sequence goes on from CAZNXX010000056.1 coordinate 16,423, forward strand.
ACATGGTACCGAATCCTCCTCAGTTCTGCTTCATTTTGGAATAGGTCAAGCCCTTGGCACGCAAAAGGAATGCCATCAGCGGAAACATATTTGGCGCGAAGCCATGCCCATATTAATCAGATACTTAAGCGGATATCTCCGATTTGGGAACAAGAACTTGCGCACGGTTTCTTGGCGAAAACGAATCAGATGCGCGTTTTTCATCCATGCCGTATCCATGACCTTTTCTCAATTAAAAAGGTGACCTTATTCATAAGGAGGTCACCTTGTACTTCCCGGCATCACGGCCTCTGTTAACGTTTGAACGTTTACACGTTCAAACGTTCCAACGTCCCCGCCCTTCCGTCACTCCAGCCTTTTCAGCACCGTGATGGTCGGATTGACGTAGAACTCCTGCATGCCTTTGCCCGTGAACACGGCCGCGACCCCGTACCCGGCCGAGCCGTCCGTCAATTCCCG
>CAZNXX010000057.1:0-8967 GCA_964577095.1 uncultured bacterium
AAACCGCACAGATCGCCGTGCAGGCGGCGCTCACCGGCCACCTGGTGCTCTCGACCCTGCACACGAACAGCGCGGCCGTGGCCGTGACCCGCCTGGCGGACATGAACATCGAGCCCTTCCTCATCTCCACGGCCGTGCTCGGGGTGCAGGCCCAGCGCCTGGTGCGCAAGATCTGCTCCGAGTGCCGCGAAGAATACACGGCAGATTATTCGTACCTGAACCTCGATTACCTGAAGCGCTTCGGCATCGACGTGGATTTGAAAACCATGAAATTCTTTCACGGCAAGGGATGCAAGAAGTGCAAGGGAACCGGGTACAAGGGCCGTATGTCCATCATCGAAGTGTTCCCCGTGACTGAGAAGCTCCGGGAGCTGATCCTCAAGGGCGGGTCCGCGGACGACCTGAACCGGGCCGCCATTGAAGAAGGCATGCGGCCGCTCGCGGTGGACGGGTGGATCAAGGTTTTGAAGGGCCTCACCACGGTCGAAGAAGTCATGCGCGTCACCAATATCACCTGATCGGGCGAACCCGCGAAAGGAATGCGGAAAGAGTCATGCCGTCGTTTCAGTTCAAAGCCGTCACCTCAACCGGCCAGATCATTTCCAACACCCTGGACGCCTCCAGCGAGGCGGCCGCGTCCAAGGAGCTCGTACAGAAGGGCTACAGGCCGATCTCGCTGAAAGCCGTGTCCGGCGGCAAGGCCGCGTCCGGGACGGGCGCCGCGGCCGGCACCGGCATGGGCAAGGAAATCAAGCTCTTCGCCCCGAAAGTGAAACCGGACGAGATCATCATGTTCACTCGCCAGCTCGTGACTTTGCTCAGGGCCGGTGTGCCCATGCTCACCGCGCTCGAAGCTCTTCGGGACCAGAGCGGCAAGGCTTTCGCGCCGGCCGTCAACAAGATCTACGTGGATGTCATGTCCGGCAAGAGTTTTTCCCAGGCTTTGGACCAGCATCCGAAAGTGTTCAATAAACTGTACGTCAACTCCGTCAAAGCCGGTGAAATGAGCGGATCCCTAGACCTGGTGCTCGATCGCATGGGCGCGCTGATCAAGCATGACGAGGAAGTCAAGAAAAAAGTCAAGGCGGCGCTCCAGTATCCGAGTTTCGTCATGGCCGCAATGGGTGTCGCGTTCGTCGTGGTCATGACCCAGGTGGTTCCGAATTTCGCGAAGATGTTCGAAGGGCTCGACATGGAACTGCCGCTCCCGACCAAGATCATGCTGGGACTCAGCACGTTTATGCAGAAAAACGTTTTGATCGTGGTCGGTGTTACCGCCGCGGCAGTCATCGGATTCAAAACCTATACCAGCACCGCGAAAGGCCGTTTCTGGTTTGACGGCTTGCTGATCAAAATGCCCCTCATCGGCAATGTAGTGCTGAAGAGCGCCATGTCGCGGTTCACGCGCATGTTCGAAACCCTCAACCGGAGCGGCCTGCCCATTCTGCAAACCCTCACCACGGTGGCAGGCGCGGTCGGTAACACGGTCATCGAGAAGCAGATTCAGCAGGTGGCGCTTGGGGTGGAAAAGGGGGAGGGCATTTCCGGATCCATGAAGAAAAGCACCCTGTTTCCGCCCATGGTGAACCGGATGATCGCGATCGGCGAACAATCCGGTTCGCTCGACAACATGCTCGACAACATCGCGGGTCACTACGACCTCGAGGTCGAACACGCGGTCAAGTCCCTGACCGGCATGATCGAGCCCATTCTGACGGTCGTCATGGGCGGAGCCGTGGTCGTGCTGATGCTCGGCATCTTTCTGCCCATGTGGAACATGATAAACCTGGTGAAATGATCCGACCGGCCGACTGCCGAATGGGTCGCCTGAGCCCGGGTTTATAGACAGAAAAAAAGAAATTGCGGAATATAGAAAAAGAAAGAGACAGAAAGGAGGCGAGGTATATCGCTGAACCCGAAAGGCTTGCGGGATGAAGAGGAAAAGAATGGATGATGGCAACATCCACTCCCATTAAACGGAAATTTAAAAGGAGAAACACCATGTTTACCAGAAATCAGAAGGGCTTCACCCTGATCGAACTCATCATCGTGATCGTGATCATCGGCATCCTGGCCGCCGTGGCCGTTCCGAAATTCCTGGATCTCAGCGATTCTTCCAAGGCTGCGGCGTGCATCCAGAACCAAACCGCTGTCGAATCCGCAGCTTCCATCGGATACGCCAGATTGGCCATCAACGATGATGCCCGCTATCCGGAGCTTGCGGAACTGGAATCCATGGGCCTGATTAGTGAGATGCCGGTTTGCCCCGTCACACTTGCTGCTCTTACATATAGCGGCGGTGCGGCTGGTGATGGCACCTGCACATGCGTCACCCATCCCCGGTAGATCAGTACTAATTGTGGTCCGGTCTGAGTGACACAACCCCGAGTCCGGGGGAAGGAAGGGCAACCTTCCTTCCCCCGAGGCTTCGGCCCGATCGGCTCGGCTGTGAATCGGAGGAGGCATGTTGAAAAGGAGTCACTCAATTCAACTTCATTCCTGCGGGATGCGGGGAAGCCCTGGCTTTTCCCTGGTTGAAGTCATTGTCGTGGTGACGGTCATGGGAGTCATCGCTGCCACGGCCGGACTGGTTTTCAGCGCGATCAATAAAAATTCCCGCATCGCGGTTGCCGCTTCGAACGCCCTTTCGGACCTGCGTTACGCGCAGGAAACCGCCATGACTGAACGCCGGGATGTGACATTCACCGTGAATTCCGGCGCCAATTCGTATTCAGCGGCCTATTCCGGGACAGGCACGCTTCTGAAATCTCCCCTGAAACCGGCCGAGGGCCTGAGCATTACGCTAGGCACCAAGGAAAGCAAAGGCGTTTCCATCACAGCGGCGAACGCGAGCATGACTTTCAACCCGGACGGCATACCCTACACCCCTTATCCGGCGGGCGGAGATCTGGCTGGGCCGGTCACCATCATGACATTGAACGGCGAAAAGAGCGTCGTTCTCCAGCCGTCCGGTTATTCGGAAGTCCAATAAACGGACTTCCGGGAGGTTATCCATGGTTCGAGTCAAGAGAAACCGACTTTCAGAACGCGGCATGTCCCTGGTCGAGATCATCGTGGTCATCGTGATGCTGGGCATTGTCGTTTACCCGCTCATGGGACTGGCCAAGGCCAATCTCAAAGGCCTTGCCGAATATTCCCAGATACAGAAAGCCCAGTTCGATCTGCAGAGCCAGATGGAACAGGTGCTGGCCGATTTTTCGTCTCTTGGATTTGACGGTCTCAAAACCGGATGGCAGGAAAAGACCGGCAAAACGAGTTCCGGTCGTTTCAATTATCATGTCACTTTCAAGCCGGATGTGGTGATTCACGGGATCACCTGCTCGGAAGTCACGGTCACTCTGTCCGGAGGAACGCTGAAGAGCAGTATGTCGCTGACCACAATGATATCGAAACAGTAATTTTTCATTTGCTAAATACATACGTTTTTATTATATTTAATGCGCAGGAGAGTCAAATGGGCAGTTCAGGATCGATCAGGCCGAAGCAGGGGCAAAAATGCGGCCGGCGGCAGGGTTTCACGCTTGTCGAACTGGTCATTGTCCTGATCGTCACAGCCATACTGATTCTGGCGATCACGCCGCTGATCAAGGTCAACCTGAATGCCTTCATCACGGTTCAGCAAGGCAAGAAAGACCTCGACATGGCACGCATCGGTTTCGGCCGCATGGTTTCGGAGATGAAGCGCATCCAGAACGCGAATGACGTGCTCATACTGGGCACCAACCAGGTACAGTTCGAGCCCGCGTTTTACCGTAACGACGACTGGTACAGCCATGTCATCCAGTACACCTATGACGCGGCCAGCCAAACCATTACCCGGAACGTCATGACCGCAGACATGCTGGAATACCCCATGGTGAAGGATGTCTCGGCCTTCACGATAACCTATCTGGACAAAAACGGAGCAGCGGTCACCACTTCAAAGGATATCTGGCGGATCAGGCTGATCATGACCGTCGGTACCGGAAGTGACGCGGTGACCTATACGCAGGACATTCACCCGAAAATCATTCCATACGTCAACGGCTGAGGTGCGTCATGAGTCGAAAAAACACGATCCGGTCGCTGAAGGGGGAAAAGGGCTTCTGGTCGGCCGTGTTTCTGATCTTTCTGGTCACACTCGGCCTATTCGGCATGGGCGCCTACACCTTGATGCGCACCGAATCGGTCAGCCTGGCCAATGAAACAAAGGCAATGCAGGCCGAATCCGCACTGACCGCGGGATGCTACTATGCGCTGAATGCCATGTTCAAGGGCACTTTCGACTCGAATTCCGAGAGCACCCCCCTTTCCATCGGCGGCGCCACCGTGAACTGCGATACATTCAAAACCAAGAAAATGCTAAGGCTGGATGTCATTTCGACTTACCAGGGGATACAGCGCGAGGCGTACATCGAGTTTGCTCTCGCCATCCGGCTCCGGGATAAAGCCATTGTAACCACGGATGTGGACAACGGCGTTTCGGCCCGCGACTCCCTGAACCGGAACGACCCCAACCGGCTGGTCCAGCACGCCGATTCGATCCCAGGCATCAAGGAGGATTCTCTCCTTGCCTGGGCCACCAGACAGGGGCACGTGATCACCGGAAACGCGAGCGACGCCGATGTCGGGAACAGTTTCTTCCAGGCGGATGGAAAAACGCCGAACGTTTACTGGATTACAGGCAATTATACCGTCAGCGGCAAGAAAGATCAGGGGGGAATCTTCGTGGTGAAGGGGACTGTGACCGTCAATGGTTCCGACCGGATCAAGGGCATCGTCTATCTGCCGGACCCGACTTCCACCATCATTCACGGCGGCGGCAAACCCTCGGAAAACTCCATTCAAGGCGCATTGATCAGCCATGGCTATATCAAGGGCACGGGCTCGCACGCTAATGTCATGCACCGGCCCCTGTACATGAACGTGTTCTGCGACAATTTCCAGAAATACAGCGACAAACTCGAGGATCTGATGGCGCTTTGGGTATATATCTGATACCGGTTCACGCTTAAACGAGAAATCGCCTTATGGGGAAAAAAATCAAAACCACGCAGCCGTGGCCGCTGGTTCTCGGTGTGGATTGGGGTTCGCCCCAGAGCATCAAGTATGTCCTGATCCGGAGAACCGCGGCTTCGCGCACCTATGTCGATCTTTTCGGCAAGATTGCCATCACCGCCGAAGGCCCCGAATCGTTCTACGATGCCGTGCAGGGCGTGCACGAACTCCTCCTCCGCGAAAAGAAAGCCAGAAAAGCAAAGCTCGTTCTCGGGCTGGGCACCGACCGCCTGGTGCTCAAGAAGGAATCCCTGCCGCCGCTTTCGTCCAAGGAAATAAAGCAGGCCGTGCTGTTCGGCCTGCAGAAAGATCTGGACCGCGAAGGCGGGGATTCGGTCATTGTATCCGATTTTTCGGCGGTCGGCAAGGACCCCGCGGTTCCGGAGAATACGGAGTATCTGTGCATCGGCGCAGAAGAGTCTTTCGTCTCGGAGCGGGCCAATGTATTCGCGGCAGAAGGTGCGATTCCGGTCAAGATCACTTCGAACACGCTGTCCCTCGCCAACCTGCTCGCGGAATTCCCGGACGGTATGCCGGCCGGACGCTTCTGCGTGCTGGACATCGGCGCCACCCGCAGTGTTCTCGCCTTTTTCCGTGACGGCCAGGCCGACTTTCAGCGCGATCTGGTCATCGGCGGCGACGACTTCACCAAAGCCATCACAGGCACGATTTTTCACGAGGGCCGGGCCATTCAGTTCACCACCAAGGAAGCCCTCGAATTCAAGTACAAATACGGGTATCCGCTCGGGTTCTCCGAGGGCATGACATTTCGCGGCGCGCCTCTCAGCGAGATCGGGGCCATGATGAGGCCCGTGATGGAGCGCCTCACGGGCGAAATTCACCGTTCCATAGGCTTTTACAAGGACAAGTCCGGAGGGGAACAGGTTTCGAACCTGATTCTGATCGGGGGAGGGGCCCAGCTCAAGCATCTGTCCCACGCGCTCACCGAACGCCTCGGCATACCGACGGCTGTGGCAAAACCGCCGGCCCAGCTTCGCATTTCAGGCGGCGAAAAACAGGAACAGAAATTCAGGGCCCACTTTCTCGAATACGCCAATGCACTGGCACAGGCCCTTGAGACCCGGTCGCAAGGCGTCCTGCTTCCCGCGAAGTTCAAGAAAATTCACCTGCTCTCGCAGATCCGGTATTATCTCAACTGGGCCGCGGTATTAATGATAACCGCTCTGGCGGCGCTCTCCATCACCAGTTTTTTTCAGCTCAAACAGCTCAAATCAACGGAGCAGGACCGCACACAAAAGGCTCACATCGTTGCCAGCAAACTGGCCCGGTACGAGAAGAACCTGACCCTGCGGAACACGGCGACTCTGGGGGTCACCAAATTCGAGGAGAAAATTAAACAGGATCCTCGAAACATCCACCTTCTCAGGGCGATAACTGCCGCTCTGCCGAAAACCTTGTCTTTGTCCGGAGTTGCCATCGGAACTGAACCCGAGCTGGCAAAGAAAGGCGGTAAACCGCCTGTCGCCAAACCGGCTGACTCGAAAACGGCAGCGGCGCCTGAAGCGGCACCTAAGATTTTGACCATCAAAGGAGATAGCCGGATGTCCATTCCGGATATAAAAATGTCAGTGGCACAATTTTTGTTGGATTTGTCAAAGTCAGGTTATTTAACAGATGTTAAATTGCAAGATGAAAACGCGATTGAAAAGACCGATGAATACCTTTTTACAGTCACCGCAAAGCTAAACTACTGATTATTATGAAAAAAAATACAGCCATCGGGTTTTTGTTCTTTCTGATCGTTTTTATCGGCGCCATTGTCTGGTTTTTCATTTATTATACGCCTGCGAGACGACAGATCAGCGATATTCGCGCGAATATCGCTGTTCTGGACCGCAAGATCAGGCAGGATATACCGGAGGAGCGGATTCTGGCAGTTCAACAGGAAACCGACAGTCTGGTCACCTCGCTTCAGCGGCGCAAAACCCGCATCTACCCGATGTCCGATTTTCTTCTTCTGGGCAGGCGTGTGCAGGATGCCATCAATAAATATGATTTGACTCTGGTATCCCTGAATCCCATGTATGAAAAAATCGAGCAAGCCCAGAGGGATACGTCGGAAATCGCGGAACTGCCGATGACCATTGTGGTCAAGGGACGGTATTCGGGATTCAAGCGTCTGATCGACGAGCAGAACGAATGGCCCTTTGTGATCCGCATGGACGCATTCGACCTGCAGAGGGAAGACATCGCCAAATCGACCGTCCTGTTTTCCATCAAGGGGGTCATTTTCTTGAAAAAAGAGACAGCGGTTCCAAAACCGCGGACGGCTCCGGTCCCGGCTGAACAGCCGAAAACCTGAAACGCGACGCGAGACCCGCGGGCCTGAACGCACCGCGACTCGGAGGATTCCATGTCATTGCATCGCTCTACACGAAAAACCCTGCAGAAGGCCGCACTCGGATCTCTGATCCTGCTCGCAGGTCTCTTCTGCTCCCAGCAGAATCCGCTGGACCCGACCGGTTCACTCGGCGGAAAACTCAGCCTGCTGGTCAACATGTCCGCCTCTCCGAACCGCGTGCGTACCGGGGGCGTGAAGTCGCAGATTATGGTCCGTCTGATGGACGAGAACAGCCAGCCCATCGCCAACGGTACGGTCAGCTTTCAGACGTCGATGGGCACGCTGACGCCCGCGTCCGCGAAGACCAGTTCAACGGGATGGGTTTCGACCGAACTGACCAGCGGCACGACCGCGGGTTCCTCAACCGTCACGGCGCGGTACGGTTCGTCCGTGACATCGACCGTGAACGTGGAATTCGTGTCCGGCGCCACCGACACCTCGGGTGTTATCCTGCTTATGGAGTCGGAACAGAAGGAGATACTCGCCAACGGCGTCTCCACGGCGACACTGAATCTGCAGCTCGTCTCGAAGGGGTCCGAATCTCTGTCCGCGAGCGAAATCACGCTGACGACCACGGCAGGAACTCTGCCCGCGTCCGTATTCACCGACTCGGACGGTAATGCCGAGACCGTTTTGACATCCGTCGCGTCGCCGGTCGATGTCATGGCCACCGTGAGCGCGGCCTACGGCGACCAGGAAGTCACGGTGAACGTGTTGTTCAAGGGAGTCCGTTTTGACGTGGAAGCCGCACCGCTGGCGCTGTTCGCGGACGGCGCCAGCATCGCAACGGTGAGGGCCGTGCTGAAGGAGACGACTACGGGAATCGGTCTGCCGGGAGAAACCGTCCGGTTCGGCTCGACCCTCGGCACCATACAGGCACAGGCGTTAAGCGACCTGTCCGGCATCGCCACGGTGCAACTGACGAGTGGAACCGCGACCGGCACAGCGGTGATCGTCGCGCGGTACGGCCGCACGTTTCTCGACACGGTGCGCGTGACCTTTCAGACGCCGTCCTATTCCGTGGAGACCGACGCTTCGCCGAAAGCCATACTCGCGGACGGGCTTGATGAAAGCGAGATTCGTGTGACGGTCAAGGACGAGAACGGCAAGGCGCTTTCCGGCGAGGCTGTTTATTTCGCAACCACGGTTGGAGACATCGATTACGTCGCGACAACGAACAGCCAGGGCGTGACCGGGGCGACTCTGGTCGGAATCGCTTCGGCTGTGGACCAGACGGCCACGGTGACGGTCACGGTAAAGGGCATCAGCAAGACCCTGCCTGTTCAATTCAAGGGAATTCAATTCGAAGTCACGGCCGATCCCCGGTATCTGACCGCGGACGGTGTCAGCCAGGCGAAAATCACAGCCTACGTACGTGAGTCCACAAGCCGCATCGGAATCGGCGAAGCCATCGTCCAGTTCGGATCGAATCTCGGCACCATCCCCGGCTCCGTGCAGACCGATGTTCAGGGCGTGGCCGCGGCCCTGCTGACAAGCAGTACGGTTCAGGGCACGGCGCGCGTCGTGGCGCGGTTCGGCAATGTGTT
>CAZNXX010000057.1:9067-16690 GCA_964577095.1 uncultured bacterium
CAAGCAGTACGGTTCAGGGCACGGCGCGCGTCGTGGCGCGGTTCGGCAATGTGTTTCTCGACACCGTGAATGTCCAGTTCGGGTCGCAGACCGCATCCGGCATCCAGCAGATCGCGGCAAGCCCGGGCTACATTCTCGCCAACGGACAGGACCAGGCTTTCGTGTCCGTAAAGGTGGTGGACGCGGGAAACCGTCCGGTGGAAGGCGCCTCCGTCAATTTCGCGGCTTCCTCCGGCGTCATTCAGACCCAGGACGCAACGGACGCCATGGGCGTGGCCACGGTGCCGCTGACCTCGAGTGAAAGTACGACCGACCTGGTCTCCACGGTAACGGCCACCCTTGACCAGCAGACTGTGTCGGCCCAGGTGGTGTTTGAGGGCGTGGAAATGGTCGTATCGGCTTCGCCGCTCGCCATTCTCGCGGACGGCCGGAGCACCTCGGCCGTGCGCGTGGTGATGAAAAGGAGCACGAGCAAGATCGCGATTACGGGCGCTTCGCTCCGGTTCGCGACCGATCAGGGCACCATTCCTGCTTCGGCCTCCACCAATTCCGAGGGCGTGGCCCAGGTGAATCTCACCAGCAGTACGACAGTCGGAACGGCACACGTCACGGTTCTTTATGGCACATCCCTGACGGGCCGTGCCTCAGTCAATTTCCAGGAATCGGTTCCCACCTACCTGCAGGTTTCGGCGACGCCTCCGGTTCTGCCCGCGGACGGCAAGAGTAAATCGGAGATTCGGGCCATTGTGAGCGATGCGAACCGCAATCCGGTGCCCGACGGCACTCTGGTCCAGTTCGAACTGATCCGTGGCTCCGGTACTCTGGACCGCCAGAAAACCACGTCCAATGGCGTGGCCAGCACCTATCTGACCGCGGGCACGCGGCCTGACAATGCCTGGGTGCGTGTCACCTCGGGCGGGCTCCGCGACAGCATCCAGGTGGTGTATACCGTGGGCCAGCCGTACCAGGTGCTGGTTTCCGCCTCGCCGATCCGCGTCGCGGCCGACGGGATTGAAGTGTCCAATATCAGCGCCCGGGTTCTGGACGAACAGGGCAACCCGGTGACAGGCGTGACGGTTTTCTTCACGGCCACCGTCGGCGACATCACCCCGAATACGTCGACGGACGGCCAGGGCATGGCCTACGGCCAGTTCTCAAGCGGTGTGGTCGGCACGGCCACAGTCACCGCATCGGTGAGCCTCGGCGGAAACAAGACACTCAGCAGTAATGTGGTGATACAGGCCACTGCCGGCAATTCCAATTCCATCCAACTGCGTTTCGACCCGGTGTGGATTGGCGTACGCGACACGGGCCAGAACCAGACCATGACCGTGTACGCGGACATCAAGGACAGCAAGAACAATCCCGTGGATGACGGCACACTCGTGCAGTTCGCGTTCGTGGGAAGCCCGCTGGGCAGTGTGTTCAGCACCGGCCGCTCAATTCCGACCGTTGGGGGCACGGCGCAGATCAGCGTCACCAGCGGCACGCAGGCCGGGAGTGTACGTATCAAGGCCACGGTGGTCAATGGAGCGGGCGTCCCCGTGACGCCTTCTATCTCCGCGACATCGACCTATCTGCTCATTCACGCCGGGCCACCCTATATCGAAAATGTGAATGACCTCAGTACAACCCATCTGACTGTAGCGGCAGAACGTCTCAATATCTGGTCCACTCTCGATACGACAAAAGTATCCATCCTCGTGGGCGACAAGTACAATAATCCAGTGGAAAGGAACACCGCCGTATATCTGACCACCTCCGGCGGCGTGATCAGCACGCACACAGCTTACACCGACGAATACGGACGCGCACAGGTCCTTCTGCAGGGCGGGAATCCCCAGCCGACAATAGATCGGTTTTTCAATTACCCCGGCATGCAGGATCCCAACACCCATGAGATCCTTCTCGGAACCACCTGGTATAACGCCCTTGGCCAGTTTCTCTTGCCGAACTTCGATGCTTCTCCGGAATCAGCGCGTCCGGGTGAGGAATACCCGGGTATCGTCTACGGGGGTAGATATTTCAATTCAGAAGGCAACACGATGATGAATGACGGCATCGCCCGAATTATGGCTTACACTGAAGGGATGGATGCTTCGGGCCGGTCCGCGAGGCCCTGGGACTGGACAGCAGTGGTGATGTCCGGATTCGTCGAGTATGCGGACAACAGCGCGGAAGTTTTCGGCAGATTGGACAGCCTCTGTCTCGGGGAAAGTGCCACAATTGTATTTAGTTTACTGGATGAGGAGAACGGGAATCCGATCGAATCAGGCACAATAATTACGGCTCGCCTGTCGAGTACCGCGGACGCGGGACTGAGCTGGTCTGAGATTAGAACCAGCAACGGTTTCGGCACCGGTTATTATTATATCACGATTTACAACGCGATCAATCAGAAGGAACCAAAACCCGGCAGCACGGGGATCACGATCACCTGGAGCAACCGACATCAGACAAAATTTGTGACGACGAGCTCGATCAATATCAAAAATTCCAACCGGTCAAGGTAATGCCAATGAAAAAATGGCTTTTCATTCGATCCGTGGCGGTTATGATTCTGGCCGGTTGTATCTCCGGTCTTGCCCAGACCTGCGGCAATCCGGCGGGCGCTGCGGGCAAGGGCCTGTGGACCATGGCCCTGAGCGGCGCCTATCAAACCCTGGGGCAGGGGACACAGACCGCTGAAACGAGGCGCATTCTGTTCAAGACCCAGTATGGTCTCGGAGCCGGGCTGGATGCCTATGGACTGATCGGTGCTGTGGACCTGGCCATGAAACACAACAGCCCCGGCTTCTCCGTCTCGAATGACAAGTACCGGATCGCGTACGGAGCGGGATTCGGTTTTAGAATGCCCGCCCAGGGCGCCAAACCCGCGCCGAAAACACGGGTCCGGAACGCCCGGGGTACCCGGAATTCGAATCCCCTGGTCCTTTTCGGCGGCGGCAATGTGATCCGTTTTCCGTCCGAGGCGGTTTACACGAAGCCCGGCGATTACTGGACCCGGGAATTCAGCCTGAAATACGACTCCAGGGAAGCCACGGGTCACGCGGGCATTCTCCTGCCGGGAAAGACCCTCAAATTCTACGTCGGAGCGGCGGTCTGGGCCATTCAGCGGCTGGACACCAAGAAACAGACGCTCATCGCCACGGACGGATCTGAAACGGTCGTCGGCACCCAAAAAGGAAAATACCAGAGCGGTGTCTGGACAGGCGGCATGGTCGGCGTGCAGTACGACCTGCCCCAGAATTACAGCCTGTCCGTGGAAGGCATCGCCTTCAACCAGGAGTATTATCGGATCATGATCGGAATCTCCCAGACCGGCATACGGCCCTGGTAGACGATTCCGCAATCCGGGACGGATATGGCACTCCAGAAACGTGAAAAGAACATGCTGATGTTCGGCGGGGGCGCGGCGGCGCTCCTGCTGGCGCTGAATTTTAGCGGCGTTTTCGGCGGTAAGGAAAAGGTTCAGGATAAGGCGAAAACCGCCCAGAAAACGGCAGGCAAAGCCGTGCACTCCGCGGTTGAGGCCATGAAAAACGACGCGCCGAAGGCCGTTCAACTGGATACATCGGCGGGCCGCACCTGGGGTGCTCGCGATCCGTTCTCGAAACCGGAATTTGATTTTACCGGACGCAAGACAGTGGAAGCGGCCCCGATCCGTGTCAAGGGAATCGTCTGGATGAGCGGCAAGCCCTATGTTCTGATCAACGATGTCGTTCTCGCCGTCGGCGAGGAGAAAAACGGCATTCGTGTGGACAAGATCGAGGGCAACAAGGTTTTTTGCCGTAAAGGGGGAAAGATGTACACACTTCAGTGGAGCGAGTCGCCATGAACCGAAAATCCGTTTCTTCCCTCGTGATCGCCGGCCTGCTCCTGGCGGGGAGCGTGTTCCCCCAGAGCATGCTGGAATCCATCAAAAAGGGAAACCGGGGCGACAAGTCATGGGCCGTGTTCGCCTTTGATAAAAAGGCCGTGTGGATCGGATTGTCCCAGGACGACGCGGGGCAGATCACCCTCTTTTTCCTGGGAGACGCGGGACCCATGGACGGCTCCGTGGTGACCATTGACCCTGAATACAACCGCAGTATCGTGGTGCGCCAGGTCACGGACGATCCGCCGGTTTTCCGCGCGGACATCGGATACGAGCCCGATCTGCCCCTGTCCATTCTGAAGAAAAACGGCCATGTCGTGGTGGCCTTCAATGACGAGCGGCTCCTGGATGGAACCCAGATCGCCTACGGAGACGCGATCTCGCAGACGGCCCGCCTGATTTCCGTTTCGCCGTCCTCGGGCCAGGATCGCATGACGCTCTCCATGCAGTTCGACGGCCGGTTCGACTGGTCCGGTTTCGCGCGGCACGCGGACCGGACGGCCGCGCTTTTCATCGGCAATTCCGAGCTGGCCGTACCGGCCGGCGAAACCCAGATTCCGCCCGGAGCCTTTCAGCGGCTGCAGTTGTCACCGATTCTCGGCCAGACGCCCGGCATACGCGCCCTTCTCGGCGTGCTCCCGGATTCCAAGTTCAATGTTGTGCTCAAGGGGAATACGCTTCTCCTCGACAGCCCGCGCAGGCCGGAGGGCGGGGAATTGTTCGCCGAATCAACGGACGGATTTCCGGAGGAGAGTGAAGCCGCATCCACGGTCCCGGCCCAGGCCGAGCCGTTCCGATCCGAGAACCCGGAACCGGTCGGCGGCATCAGCCGGACGCCGGCACCGGACAACGACTCCAGCGGCATTCCCTGGGACCAGCGGGTCTCCTTCGAATTCAACGGAACCCCGGTCCGTGACGCGCTCAGGCTCGTGGCGGCCTCCAACCAGCTGAACATGGTGATCAGCGAAGCGGTCAAGGGCAAGACCACCATGAAGCTGGAGAGCGTGACGCTCCGGCAGGCGATGGACAAGATCATCCACACCAATGACTGTGATTACTTCATGGACGGCAACATCATCACGGTCCGTCCCATGGCGCTGACCTCCAGGGCGGGGCGGATCACGAAGATCTACCGCCTCCGCTACGCCGACGCGGTCAATGTAGCCAAGGTGGTCAAGCGCATCGCCACCAATGACTCCCTGGTCGAGGCTTTCGCGTCCGATTTTCTGGATTTCGAGCAGGCGGGGAAGGCCCGTGTCGGCTATGAACTCAGCACGGTTCAGGGGATACGGCGCTCGAGCATTCTGGTCGTGACCGACAGCCCGGAAAAGGTCGCGCAGATCAACCAGGTCGTCGCTGAACTCGACAGGGCGCCCGTGCAGATTCTCATCGAATCCAAGCTGGTCGAGGTCGCGCCGACCTATAAAAATGAACTGGGCATCGACTGGGACAAGACCCTGAACATGGCCTACAACACGAACCGGGTCGATGACCAGAAAACAGCCGTGATCACGAACGGAACAGGCGAGACGCCCCTGTTCGGTCTCAGCCGCACCATGACGCTGGGCCGGCTCAACGCGAGCCAGTACATGGCGATGCTCGATTTTCTCAAGACCAAGACGAATTCCAAGCTTGTTTCGAATCCCCGTCTTCTGGCGACGGACAACGAGGAATCGTCCATCAGCGTCGGCAAGACGGTTCCGGTGGCGCGCGTTCAGCGGGGCATGGGCGGCCAGGGAGACATGGTCACGTTCGACTACAAGGAGATCAGCATCCGGCTGAACGTGACGCCCCATGTCGGGCCGAACGATGAAATCACCATGTACGTGAACCCCATCATCGAGGAAATCGTCGAATGGAAGGTCATTGCCGGCAATGAGGCGCCGGTCACGGACAAGCGTTCGGTCAACAGCATCATCACGGTCCGGAACGGGGAGACCGTGGTCATCGGCGGACTGGTGAAGACGCTCCGGAACGAGACCACCAAGCGGGTATGGCTGCTGGGCAGTCTGCCCCTCATCGGCCGACTCTTCCAGCATGATTACGAGCAGGAGATGCAGACCGATCTGATGATTTTCATCACTCCCACCATCACGCCGGCGTCCGGCGGACAGGCATGATCACCCGCGAAAACATCAACCAGCTGCTCACCCACGCCGTCAAGAGCCAGGCGTCCGACATCCATCTGAGCGAGGGGTACACGCCCATCGTCCGGATCGACGGACGCATCCAGCAGCTCAAGGGCAAGACCCTCTCCAAGCAGGACATGGAGGACATCATCGTCCAGATCCTGGACGACTTCCAGATGGAGCGGTTCAAGCAGAACCTCGAGCTGGATTTCCGCTACCATGTCGCGGATGTCGCCAATTTCCGCGCGAACGTGTTCACCAAGATGGGCGGGTACGGCATCGCCTTCCGCATCATCCCGGACCGGATCCGCAGTCTTCAGGAACTGGGCTTCGGCGAGACTTTGGTCAAGCTCGCCCGGTCGATGGAGGGGCTGATCCTGGTCACCGGCCCGACGGGCCACGGCAAGTCGACCACGCTCGCGGCCATGCTCGACCTGATCAACACCGAGCGGCACTCGCACATCCTGACCATCGAAGACCCGATCGAATACTCGCATCCCAAGAAGAACTGCCTGATCCAGCAGCGCGAGCTGGGCCACCACACGCTGTCCTTTTCGAACGCCCTGCGCAGCGCCCTGCGCGAGGATCCCGATGTGGTCCTGGTCGGAGAGATGCGCGATCTCGAGACGATCTCGCTCGCGCTGACCGCGGCCGAGACCGGGCACCTGGTGCTGTCGACGCTCCACACGCGCAACGCGCCCGACACGATCAACCGCATCATCGACGTGTTCCCGGCCGAACAGCAGGGCCAGGTGCTCGCCCAGCTGTCCGGCTCCCTGGTCGGCGTCGTCTCGCAGAGACTGCTCCCGACCGCCTCCGGCATCGGCCGCCTGGCCGCCATCGAGGTGATGATCGCGACCGTCGCCATCCGGAACATGATCCGGGAGAAGAAGATCCATCAGATCCCCTCCATCATGCAGGCCAGCTCTCAGATGGGCATGCAGACACTCGACGACAATCTGCTCCAGCTGGTACGCACAGGCAAAATCACCAAAGCCACGGCCATCCGGTACGCGTCCGAACCCCAGCGCATCGATCCCAGTCTTTCCGGTGAGCCGAAAAAAGGCTCGAAAAGCGAAGACTGACGGCTGATAAAATCCGCTTGCTTTTGGCGCAAATCTCCCTTAGATTCATTCATTCGAATAACCTTATCCAGCCGGTTCCAAGCCTAACCAGGAGAGTTCTTGGATGTCCGTGTATGACCTGATCGTCATCGGCGGCGGTCCCGCGGGGCTGACTGCGGGGCTGTATGCCTCCCGGGCGCAGATGAAAACCCTTGTTCTGGAGCGCATGATGACCGGCGGCCAGGCCGCTTCCACGGAATGGATCGAGAATTATCCCGGTTTCGAGCAGGGTATCAGCGGAGCGGAACTGGCTTCCAAAATGGAGGCGCAGGCCAGGCGTTTCGGCCTGGAAATCGAAACAACCGCGGTGATGGACGTCCGGACGGATGAAAAGCCCATGACGGTCGTCACGGACAGCGGCGAATTCCGGGCCCGGTCCCTGATCATCGCGAGCGGAAGTGATCCGAAGAAACTCAACGTGCCCGGGGAGGCGGAATTCAGGGGAAAGGGCGTTTCCTACTGCGCGACCTGCGACGGCCCCTTCTTCAGGGAA
>CAZNXX010000058.1:0-16591 GCA_964577095.1 uncultured bacterium
CCTCCACCTCGTAGATCGGGAACACATTGCATTCGGTGGCCATGCGGGCGATTTTTACGGTGAGCCCGGGGGCGTGCTTCCAGCCGGTCGGGCATGGCGCGTAAACGTGCAGAAAACGCATCCCCCGGATGGACCGCGCCTTCTGCAGTTTCTTCACCAGGTCTTCCGGATAGGCGATGTTGGCTGTGGCCGCGTAGGGAATGGAATGCGCGACCATGATCTCCATGATGTTCTTCTTCGGGCCCTTCTTGAACTGAAGAGTCGGCGTGGTCGTGGTCCAGGCGCCGTGGGGCGTGGCGGAGGACCGCTGGATGCCGGTGTTCATGTAGGCTTCATTGTCGTAGACCACATAGATCATGTTGTCGTTGCGTTCAGCCGCCCCCGAAAGCGCCTGAAGCCCGATGTCGAAAGTGCCGCCGTCCCCGGCCCATGCCACGGTGGTGATTTCATCCAGGCCGAGACGGGAAAGGGCATGTGTGATTCCGGCGGCCGTGGAGGCGGCCGTTTCGAATGCGCAGTGAAAAACGGGCACGCCTGCCGCGGAATACGGGAAAGGGCCGTCGATGACGGCCCAGCAGCAGGCCGGAATGGACAGGATGGTGTTCCGCCCGAGCGCCTTGAGCGCGTAACGCATGGCCATTGCCGCGCCGCATCCCTGGCAGGCCAGATGTCCGGGAGAAAGGATTTCCTCCTCGGGCAGGGTGAGCCGGTAAGGCATTTTCTTCGGGGTTTCGGCGGCATTCATGGTTTGACTCCGATCCAGACGAGCGGCGAGGGTTTCGAGTCGCACAATTGCAGAAACATGGATTCGAGATCGGCCACGGACACGTCCCGGCCCCCCAGACCGGCGATGAACCCGGTCAGAGCGGGGCCTGCGCCGGGAAGAACCGACCGGGTTTCCGTGTAGAACGGACCCGCCTGGCCGTAGGAGACCGCCCGGTCCACCACGCCCGCGGCCTTCACGCGGCCGAGTATCCGAACCACGTCTTCCGCGGGAAACGGGCGGAAATAACGGATTTTCAGGACGCCCGCCCGGAATCCCCTGTCCCGGAGCCGGTCGGCCGCGACCTTGGCCGTCCCCGCGATGGTGCCGTAGGTGACGAGCACCACTTCCGCGTCCTCGCAGCGGTAGGCCTCCGTCAACCCGTAGGACCTGCCGAATACGGACCCGAATTCCTTTCCGGTTTCAACAATCACCTGCACGGCGGCTTCATGCGCCTTTTGAATTTTATAAGAGAATTCATAGTAGAAATCCGGAGACGTGAGCGCGCCGAACGAGCGCGGATCCGCGACGTCGAGCTTGACGGCCGGCCGGTACGGTGGCAGGAACGCGTCTATCCGTTCCGCGTCGTACAGATCCACCACCTGGGACGTGTGGGACAGGAAAAAAGCGTCGAGGTTGACCAGGGTCGGGAGCAGGATGTCGGCGCGTTCCCCGATCCGGTACGCCATCAGAATGGAGTCGAAGACTTCCTGGTTGTCCTCGCAGTAGATCTGCATCCAGCCCGTGTCGCGTTCCGAGACCGCATCCGTGGCGTCGGCCCAGATGGACCACCCCGGGGCCATGGCGCGGTTGACGTTGGCGAGAACGATGGGCAGGCGCGCCCGGCCGGTCCAGTGGACGAGTTCATGCATGAGCGCGAGGCCCTGCGCCGAAGTCGCGGTGAACGTACGCGCGCCCGCGGCCTGCGCGCCGATGCAGGCGGCCAGGGCGGAATGCTCGGATTCGACCTTGATGAAATCGGCCGCCAGCTCGCCCCGGGCCACGAGTTCGGAGAGTATCTCCACGATGGTGGTCTGGGGCGTGATCGGGTAGGCGGAAATGACCTGAACCCGCGCCGCGACCGCGGCATAGGCGGCCGCGAAGTTGCCGGTGAGGACTTTCTTCATGGGTCCCCTATTTCCCTTCCTTTTCGGAGTCGATGGCGTCGAACGGGCATTCCGCGATGCAGATGCCGCATCCCTTGCAGTAATCCAGATCCACCACGGGCGGATCGCCGGGCCGGATCGCCGGTTCCGGGCAGACTTTCCAGCAGATCATGCACCGTTTGCAGCGTTCCTCGACGATCACGGGCCGTACGGAACGCCACGAGGCGGTCTTGTTGCTCTTCATGGATCCCATCGAAACGGGCATGTCCGGAAGGTCGCCGGTTTTCTCGACGGCAACGGTCCCGTCCTTTCGGATTTTCGGCTTCATGACGTCTCCCTATCCGTGCAGCCGGTCGTACGCGTCCCGTGCGGCCTGCGCGTTCAAATCCGGTTTGTTCGGTATCTTCTCCCGTATGGCGTCCATCACGGAATCGATGGACACCACGCCTGTGGCGCGCGCCACGGCGCCGAGGATGGTGGTGTTCACGATCGGCGCTTCCGGGGTGCCGAGGCCGTATCGGAGGGCGATGGAGGAACAATCCACGGTGGCGATCTTGACATCCGGGATTCCCTTCACGGGAAAAGCCGCCGGGTCCAGCGTCGTGTTGATGACGATCGTGCCGCCGGGCTTCAGCCCGTCCGTCAGGGGGACGGCGGTCATGAGACCGGGATCCAGAACCACCAGGACGTCCGGCTCGTAGATGAAGCAATGGATCCGGATGACATCGTCCGAAATGCGGGTATATGCCGTGACCGGGGCGCCGCGCCGCTCCACGCCGAAAAACGGGAAGGCCTGAATCTGCTTGCCTTCGCGGAAGGCGGCCATGGCCAGTATGTCCGAACCCTTGACCGCGCCCTGGCCCCCGCGGCCGTGAAAACGGATTTCAATCATCCAGCACCTCCGACGGTGATGCGGAAAGAGATGTCCATGGCGGGAGCGGAGTGCGTCAGGCCGCCGATGGAAATGAAATTCACCCCGGTTTCCGCTGTTTCGCGGACATTTTCCAGGCGGATGCCGCCGGAGGCTTCGGTCTCCATCCGTCCGTTGATCAGCGCCACCGCCTCCTGCAGGGCGGCGGGACTCATGTTGTCGAGCAGGATCCGGTCGACCGGGAACCGTACGGCTTCCAGAACCTCGTCCAGGGTTCTCGCCTCCACTTCGACTTTCAGGCCGAGCCCCCTCTGCCGGAGCACGTGCAGGCAACGTTCGATCGCGGTCGAAACGCCGCCCGCGGCGTCTGCATGGTTGTTCTTGATCAGCGCCATATCGAAGAGGCCGGAACGGTGGTTGCGCCCGCCTCCGATCCGGACCGCGTATTTTTCGAGACTGCGCAGCGTGGGCGTGGTCTTGCGGGTGTCGAGTATCGCGCATCCGGTGCCTTCGACGGCGCGGACGAATGCGTCGGTGCGGGTCGCGATTCCGGAGAGGCGCTGGAGAAAATTCAGGGCCGTCCGCTCGCCTTTCAGGAGAGTCCGGACCGAACCGCACACCGATCCGAGCGCGTCTCCGGCCGCGGCCCGGAATCCGTCCCGCACGGCTTCATGAATTTCCACATTGGGGTCCAGGATCCGGAAAACCCGGTTGAAAACGGGGAGCCCCGCGACCACCCCTTCAGAACGGGCCAGTATCCGCCCCGTTCCCGTACGGTCCGCGGAGATGATGGAGTCGGTCGTCACGTCGCCGGTGCCGAGGTCCTCTTCAAGCGCCCGTTCAATGATCGGATCCACGGCTTCCCAGCGGAACGCGTCCGTCACGTCTGCCTCAAAGCGCCGGTTCATGGATGCCCGAGTCGATTGCGTCGGCCCGCTGTTTCGCGATGCGTCCCAGATCGCTCGTGACGCCTTCGCTCTGGACGATCCGCGTGAACATCTGCCGGGCCGAATCCGGCCGCTGGAGCCGCAGATAGGCCATACCGGCCTCATACAGGGCGGTCGCGGCCCACGGCAGCTGGGTCGGCGGGCAGAGATACTTGACCTTGAGAAATTCGAATATGGCCTCGTCGAAGCGTCCCATCTCGGCGAAACATTTTCCGATCCAGTACTGGATTTCGGCCTCATCCTTGGGTTCCGCTTCGGGCTGGAGCGAACGCATCTGCGCGATGGCCCTCACGAATTCTTTCAGTTCATAATAATAGATGCCGAGACGGATTTTTTTGGCGAAGGCGTCTTCCGCGCCGGGAAACCGCGCAAGATACCGTTTCGTCAGGGCGATCGCGGCATCCGTCATCTGGAGGCCTTCATACAGCCGGATGCATTGCGTCGCCGCCTTGCGGTGGATCTCCGGGTTCACGGAATCGGCCATGGCTTTCTTGAAAGCCGCGAGCGCATTGTCCGTCTGTCCGGAACGCAGGTAATGCTCGCCGAGAACCAGGTAGATTTCAGGGAGGAGGGGGGCTTCCGCGTTCCGCCGGATCAGGTCGGTCATGTGACCGAGGCCCTTGTCGGTCCGGTTCATGAGGAGCAGCGCGCGGCCGTGTTCGAGCTCGGCTTTCAGCGCCAGTGAGGGATTCCGGCTTTCCGCGGCGTCCTTGAAACAATCGATGGCCGGTTCGAAGGATTTCTCCCGGGTCAGCGCCATCCCCTGTTCCAGCCGGATCCCGGCCCGAAGCTCCCTGAAGGAGGGGTCGTTCTTGAAACGCGACTCGAACGCCTTCAGGCCGGATTCGCCGTCCGCGGGCCGGTCGAGACGGAACAGCGACATGATTCTTCCCGCGGTCAGCGCCGCTCTGCGGCTCTCGTTTCCGGCGGCATCCGCAGCCCTGGAATAACCGTCGGCCGCATCCGCGAACCGGCCCAGCCGGAAATCCAGATCCGCCAGTTCCGCCAAACCTTCGGCCGAGGAATCAACGGCCGCCCGGCGCGACATGAAAAAACGGGCCGTCTGCGCCTGTCCCTCGGCTTCAGCCAGGGACGCGAGGCCGGCCCACAGGTTTCTGCGGCTTTCAGGCCCGGTTTCCGCTGCCCCGTACCGCATCAGCGCGCTTCTCGCGGCGCCGGTTCTGCCCGTGGCCCGGCAGGCATCCGCGAGACGGCGCAGAAACGCGGGCCGGAGAGTGTGATGGCCGTTTCCCAGGCCCAGCCGTGAACAGGACACGGATACGCTGTCCGAATTCAGTGCCTCCTCAAAGACACGGGCCGCCCGGTCAGGATCGCCGGATGCCAGGAGCGCGTCGCCCAGGCGGAGAAGAACGGAATCGGATTCCACCAGAAAAAAGGGATGGCCGGCGGCCGTGCGATACAGCGGAACCGTCTCCCGGAGTCTCCCTGAACTTTCGGCACTGCGACCGAGGAACCAGTTGGACGCGGAACGAATGGAGGGCGGAAATCCGGAAGCGGAAATTCGGTTGAAGAGTGAATCGGCTGAATCGGTCCGGCCCCGCTTCATTTCAATCAACGCGCGCAGCAGCGCGGTCGCGCCCGCCGATTCCGCTTCTCCGTCCCGGCCTCCTCCATCCGGCAACAGGGCGAGAAGCCGCTGCGCGGCCGCGATTGAATCGATGGCCAGTGCGGATCGCGCGAGAGCGGCCAGGCGGACCGCTTCGGTGGGATCCGTGACGCAGGCGGGCGGCAGGTCGAGAATCCATCGGCCGGCGTCTCCGGAACCCCGGATGGCCTCGATGCGGTGGCGCAGCATCCGGTCCTTGACCCGGAGCGGATGCGGCCGGGCGCTCAAGGGTTCGAGACAGGCCAGCGCGGAATCCGCCAGCGGGGGGTTCCGCTCCAGAACCGAGCGCCTGAAAAAACCGTCCGCGATCATGAACCGGGCGGAATCTGCCCGGACCGAATCCGTCGCGGTTCTCAGCCAGGACCGAAAACGGGATTGCGATGCTGAATAATCCTTGAGTGATTCAAAATAAAACAGGCCGAGTTCGTATTCGAAATCGGCTGACGGGGTTCCAAGAGAGGCGTTGAGTATGGGCGCGAGCCGGGCCGCGAGGCCGGTGCCCTGCAGCGGATTCGTCCACTCGATCTGCTCGAGGAGTACGGCCGCGGAATCGGCCCATGCGGAAAAAGGCTGATCGGCGGTCACCCGCCTCAACAGGAGGCACGCTTCCCGGACACGGCCGAGCCTCGCGAGACCGCGGCCATATCGGAATTGCGATTCCGGAATGCGGGGGCTGGCGGGAAACAGGTTCCAGAGTTTTTCCAGAGACCCGAACGCCTCCTCCGGCCTGCCCGTGCGCTCCATGTCGATGACCGCCTTGCGGAGCAGAACGCGATCGGCGCAGGGGTTGTCCGGAAAGTCAAGAAGAAAGCGGCTGTAGGACGCGGAGGCTTCCGCGTCGGCTCCCCGCCGAGCCTGCGACTCCGCCAGGCCGAGCCTGGATAGGGCACGGACCGGCACAGGCGCCTGTTCCGCGAGCCGCAGAAACGCCGCTTCCGCCTCGTCCGGACGGTTCATCCCGAGCAGACCCATCGCTGCCTCGAACCCCGCGGACGGTCCGCGGAATCCTCCGGGATCGACATTCTGAAAGGATTGAAGCGCCTCGGACGATCTGCCCGATTCGGACTGCGACAACCCCAGCCACCAGCGGATGTCTTCCCCGTCCACGAGTTCCACACCCGCGGCGAGAACGGCCTCGAAAGAAAGACAGGCATCCGCGTGGTCCCCTGTCAACGCCTCTATGCGGCCAAGCCTGAATCCTGCGATGCGCCTGAGACTGTCCGGAACCCCGGGAGAGGCCAGTATGGCTCGGAACTGGGTTTTTGCGGGAATCCAATCGCCGAGTTCCGAATGAATCGACGCCAGCCGCAGCGACGCTTCAAACCGGTCCGGATCGCGTGCCGGCCGCACTGCGATGGGCTGAAGAATACCCATGGCCTCGTCCGGACGATGACGCTTCACCAGTATGTCCGACAGCTGGAAAGCCGCGCGGGACCGCGATTCCGGATAACCCGGAGACTCCAGAACGGCCCGCAGCAGGGCCTCCGCGCTCTCGAGGCTGTCCGACCGCGCGGCAAGGACAGCGGACCGGAGAAGACCCTCCCCCGCCCATCTGGATTTCGGATGCAGAAATTGAACCTGCAGGTAGCTCTCACGGGCCGCGCCGGTACGGCCTGAAAGCTCGAAACATTCGGCCACGCGGAACTGGGCGAGGTCCTGATTCTTCGCGTCCGGATACCGGAGTGTGTATCGCAGGAACGCTTCCCGGGCCGCGTCAAAACGCTTCAGCCGGAAAAAGGAATCCGCGGCCATCCACTGCGCATCCGGAGATTTCGGGCTGGTCGGATAGCGGTCCGGGAACGCTTCGAATTGAATGGCGGAAAGCTCGAAAAGGCCTTCGCGGAACAGCCGTTCGCCGTATGCGAAATCCTGCTGTTCCTGAGACGGTTGTCCGTGTGCGGCAATGGCTGCGCCGATGAAGAAGAGGAACCATCGCGCGGTTGCGGAGAGATGGGGCTGTGGTTGTGTCATCGCAGGGAGCCGTTCAGGATGATCGGGATTGCGTTCGCGTCCCGCGGAAAGGCCGGTCCGTTCAGGGCCGGTCGGATTCCGGCTGGCTTTTTTTCTCGGATTCCAGCAGCAGCCGGAGTCTTTCGAGCTCTTCCTCGACCTTTTTCCGCTCGGCCTGAATCCGGGCCAGCTCCTGTTCCGCGGATTCCATGTCGCTCTGGCTCTCGATCATCTTCTCGAGAATGGCCTGTCTGTCCTTGGCGGTCTGCTCCAGGCCGGATTTTTCCGAGCGATAGAGAGAACGGGGCAGAACGGCCAGCCGGATGCCGAGAATGCCGCGCCAGGACGGAGTGTTGGGAAAATTCTTCTCTTTCGGCTTCACGTAACGGTAGTCGGTGAGGTCCTCCCCGGTCAGCAGGCTTTTGTCGAATCCCATTTCCACGCTGATCCAGCGCCTGAAACGGTAGGCGACGCCCAGCGTGAGGTAGGACACATATTCCCGGCTGTAGGCAGGATCCGGCGGGCGGGTCAGAAACGCCCGACCGTTCATCTCCGCGGAAAAGCTGAACGGGTCGGACGGAAATAGAAAACCCAACCCGGCCAGGAATTCGGAGCTCATGCGCTGGGCGGACGGCGCGTCCGGAACCCGGGACAGGGAGCGGCCGACGTCATTGTGGTTCAGGTATCCCAGATTGGCGTGACAGGACCACCCGGCTTCCGGGAAAAGCGCGTTCCGGTGATACGACGCCAGCGCCGTCAGCTGAACCGAGACGTTTCCTGCGGAATAGGGTTCGTAGATCACATTGTGCACCTTCGCGGTCGGCAGGCGCAGCGTGAGAAGGCCTCCCCACACCCACGGGCTTTCCAGACCCCGGAAGGAACCGAATTTGACGGAGGCCAGGATGTCATCCGGGAAATTGGCCTGGCCGTCCCAGAAATTGCCCCCCCGGCCGTTGATATCCTGGTAGAGAATGGGCGCGAGCGACAGTTCCACGTGCGCACCCGCGCCGTAATTGACGGACAGGGAATTCTGGACGTCCCACAGCATATACGCCTGCTTCGACCCGCCGAAACTGGCGATTTTTCCGAAGTACCGGACTCCGGAATAGAGTTCAAGCCTTCCCTTCTCCAGGGTCGACGCCGAATGCACATAGACCAGCCCCCTGCCGCCGTTCATCGGCGTGGCCCGCAGAAAGCCGAACCCGAGAAGTGCGGACAGCGCGATTCCGAATCCAAAAGAAGATTTTACCATCGTTTTCATCGAACCTCTGCTCATTTTCCGTTTTCCTTCTCCGCAATGAGGCAGTTGGCGCGGAAAAGAGATTCGAATGTTCCGGCATCCGTCCACCATCCGTCCAGTATTTCGAATGTCATCTGGCCTTTTCGGATATAGTGGTTGTTCACGTCTGTGATTTCCAGCTCGCCCCGGTTCGACGGCTTCAGGGTCTTGATCACATCGAAAACGAAGCGGTCGTACATGTAGATGCCGGTGACGGCGAACCGGGACTTCGGAGACTTCGGTTTTTCCTCGATTCCCGCGATGCGGTCTCCTCGGATTTCCGCGACACCGAAACGCTCCGGATCCTCGACCTCCTTGAGGAGGATTTTGGATCCGGTATCCTGTTCCGAGAAGCGGCGGACGGCGCCCGAAATGTCGGCCTCAATGATGTTGTCGCCGAGAATGACCGCGATCGGCTCCCCGTCCGAAAAGGCCTCGGCCAGATCAAGGGCCTCGGCAATGCCGCCCTCCCCTTCCTGGTAGGTGTAATGCAGGTCCTTCAGCCCGAAATCCCGGCCGTTCCCGAGGAGGCGGAGAAATTCACCCGCGTTGTTTCCGCCCGTGACGATGAGAATCTCCCGGATGCCCGCCGTGACCAGGGTCCCGATCGGATAATAAATCATGGGCTTGTTGTATATGGGAAGCAGGTGCTTGTTTGTCACCTTGGTCAGTGGCAGGAGGCGCGTCCCCAGTCCGCCCGCCAGCACAACGCCTTTCATCCGCGATCCCGTCCTTTCCCGGTCCGGTCAGTCCCGATTGCTGTAATAATCAGCCAGCATGAACATGTAATAGAACTGTACCAGGATGGCCAGCTTGGAGACGAAATCAAAGAAACGGGTGATCCAGTGGAATGTCGTTCCATTGACGATAATCGTGTCCCCGGGCCTGAGCGTGGGAATCAGCCGCTGGTCCGCGGTCTCCACGTATTTTTTCACGTCGATCTTGTAAACGACGTTGCCCCGTTTGGGGTCGTTGCGGATGATCTTGATCTCGTTGAGCCGGGCATTCTCGTTCGGGCCGCCCGCGAATGACAGCAGGGCGACGAGGTCGGTGTTGTCCGGCACCATGTACTGACCGGGTTTCTGGACGAATCCCCAGATGTTCACCGGAATCAGCAGTTCGTCGCTCGAGCCCAGATAATACTGCGCCGCACGGTCGATGGACGGATTCATCGGGGTCCCCTGCGAGAAGAGGCCCGCGACCGGCAAAATCAGAAGAACGCACAACCACGCTTTTTTCATGACATCCTCATTGGATGGTGACGGATACCCAGGGACTCTCGGAACCGCAGCGCGATTCATTTCCGATGATGTCGACCCGCCATTCGTAGGATCTGTTGGATTGGAGTCGGCTGACAGACGCGGTACTGTCCGTGTTGTAGACCGCGGATTGATAAACGTCTCCATAACGGGCCTGAACCGAGCCGATCCAGACCATATCCCCGGTCGTTTTGTCTCGAACCCGGACGATATATTCGTTCGCATGCGGGTCGTTGTCATCGCGCCACCGGAATTCAGGGATGTCCCCGCATGATTCACTCGGCTGAAGATCCTGGGCCTTCCAGATCAGCCTGTAACTCAGGGTGTCCGAGGGATCGCTCCTCCCCCCTTCGCCATCGATGGCAAAGACCATGTAATAATAACGGGGGTAATTCCCGCCCGGATTGACCGAAGGGACCGTGTCCTCGTGGTAACGCTGGCCCGGATCCTGGATGGTCACAATCTTCGAGAACGGCCCTTGAGGCGAAACCGACCGATTCACTTCATAACCCTCGGTTCTCTCGTCATGATTGTCCGTCCATTCAATCCGGATGGTATTTCCCTCCGGAACCGCGTCCATGCCGGCCTCGACCCGGCTGTTGTCATCCACGCCCGGTATCAGTCGTACCGAGACAGGCCGGACTCGGCTTGGACCGGAACTGTTCTTGCAATTAAAATTAATAAAAATAAGCATCAATAGCAAGAAAAAAACCGCTGGCGTTTTCATGAAAAGCCTCCTGTCTAGAAGGAGATCGAACAACCGACCCTGTGAAGGCTGTTCAAAGAATGGGAAACGAATGCATAGTCGGCTTCCAGGAACCCGATTTTCAGGCCCGCGCCTGCGGTCAGATGGCCGTCATCCGAACCGATCCTGAGCGCCGTATGCGAAAAGCCCTGAAATTCCAATCCGGACCTGTCCATTCCCCCCCATCTCGAATCATGGTCATAGGCCAGGAGCACTGCCGTGTCCCGGACCGGGAGCGGGCACCGGTAGGCCATTCCGAATTTCCAGTTCCTGGGCGTTTCGTCCTGATGGCGGGTGTTCCATCGCATTGTGGTCCGCGTGGCGTCCTGCAGGTGAAGACCGATCGAAAACCAACCGAGTTTGTCGGACTGGAACAGATCGTTCAGATGAAAACGCATCAGGGTCCCGATGTCCACGCCCAGACCGGTGGCCGAATAGGAACCCACGGACTGACGGATCCATTTGATATTGATTCCGAAGGGAATATCGACCTGAACCCGGTGATACAGCCAGCCGAGGTCGAGCCGGTTGGCGTTGCGCTTGGAGAACGAAAAGAAGAAGGCGTCTTCCGTGTCCTGAAGAAAACCTTCCGGCTGTCCGTCCGGCTGAAGCGACCGGTCCCGCAGCCGATCCAGATAGGATTCGCCTTCCAGCCCCGGATAAACGGGTATGTCGTCCACGGAGAGCCGGATCCAGTTGACGCCGATCCGGACGTCTCCTTTCATGGGAAGCGCGAGCCCCAGGAAATGATAATCACCGAGCGGATTTGCGATTGTCCCGAATTGCGGGCCGTACATGGCCGACACCCGGGGATGCTCGACGAGCGACAGGCCCGCCGGATTCCAGTAGAAGGCCGTGCCGTCGTCCGCAATACCGCAGAACGCGCCGCCCATGCCGATGGCCCGCGGCCCGACGCCGATTTCCAGGAAGGCGTTCGTCGTCTTCTGCCCGTAAACCGGCGGAATGCGCACGGCCGCGGACGCGAGAAGCAATACCAGGATCAGACCGGGTCGTCTAGCCATGTCATCTCGTCCGGGCGATTTTACCGGTGATTTCCCTGCGAAGGGAACCCTGCAGCGCGGTCATGCGGAAGAAATACACGCCGTTGGCAACGGGCTCTCCCCAGTCATCAGACCCGTCCCAGGAGATCTCGTGATAATCCGGAGCGGCCATGGAGGCATCCTCGAAAACACGGATGAGCTTTCCCGAGACGGTGTATATCCTGAGCGTCAGCCGGTCCGCGCGGCCCGCCAGGCGGTAGGCGAACACGGTCTCGCGCCGGAACGGGTTGGGATGGTTGCCGAGAAACGCAAGGTCGAATCGGTCCGCCACAACGAACCGCACGGACTGCGACCGGGCCGTATTGCCGTGCAGATCCGCCGCTGAGATGCGCAGGGTATGCTCGCCTGCGGAAAGGTCGGGCTCGAAACGGATGCGCCGGCTGAGGTTTGCGGCCCCGCTGTCGGAAGGCAGCCAGACATAGTCGCTGCGCCGGGTCTCGTCCAGAAAAATTTCCGCTGCCCCGGACCGGCTGTCGACGCCGGACGGGTCTTCGATGCGGATGGAAAACCGGGGACGGGCCGGAACGAACCCGCCGTCCGAGAAAAACTGGTCTTCCATCTCGATTTCGATGCGGGGTGGCTCCGTGTCCGCCACAGGCATGAAGCAGAACAGTCCGGGACGGAAGGAATCAACGGTGATCACGGAGTCGGACCGGGAAAATGGAACCGCCACCCATTCTCCGATGGTCCCTTCCTGCCGGTAGGGCCGAAACCCGACCTGTGCGAGCGAATCGACCAGGACGAAGGTGATATGCAGAGGGACCGGGAGCGCCGCGTCCCCCCCGATCCCCGCGAACGCAATCCAATGCACCAGGAGAGCCGGCTCTTCGTCCCTGGACTGCCCCTTCGCCCAGCTCAGGTCGCTCCGTACGGTCAGGACATCGGGCTCGGTGACGGTTCCCGGTTGCACCAGACAACGGACACTCCGTACCGCGCTCCCGGATTCAATGCCCACCGGGCTGGAGCCTTCGGTTCCGTTCATGGAACCGGCCTCCGGCGTGACGCGGAAAACCTTGACCGTCATGCGTTTTGAAGCCCGGTTGTTGTCCGTCCGTGATTCCGCGAGCGTCCGGTCCGGATCCAGCGAGACGCCGAAGGTGTAGGTGCCGATTACGGATTCCCATGGGGCCGAGGCCGTGACGGTCGATCCGGCCGGAACATCCACGGTGTCCGCTCCGAACCATCCGGTTTCCAGGCATTCGAACCGGACGGCCAGACCCGCGAGCGCAGTCTGTCCGCCGTTATGAACGGACGCCTGCACGGACACGAAGGATTCACCGGACAGATCCATCCCGGACACGAATGCATCCGCCTGTGTCGGGATGAGCCGCGACTGCCAGGCGCCGACTGTCACGCCGCTTTCCGTTGCAATGCGTATCCGGAACAGGAGCGCGGATCCCGGCTGGTAAGGCCCGAACCGGCGGACTGCGGTGAATGCCTGATTGTGTTCATTCCAGACCATCGCCACTGAATCAGCCGAAGGCCGGCTGATCTCGCAGACGGCACTGAGAATCGGAGAGCGGTCGGTCACCCGGCAATGGACGGCGATGCTGTCCGTCCACAGGGGTTCAGCGGGCTGGGTCCAGACAGAGTCGAAATGGCTGGATTCGACCGCAAAAGGCCTGAAGGACCGGCTTTCAAAACCGGAGGTTTCATCCCATGAATGGATACGGAGCCCGGAAGGTCCGGATCGCACTTCATCCGGAAGCGGGACCGAGCCGGCCGCAGGTCCCGCCGGCAAACCGGTCTCCACGCCGGAACGGGTCCGTATGGTGGAATCGATCACCTCGATGCGCGCCCGCAGCGGACCGTTTGTCCGCTCCCAGTTGAAACGGACGGAATCGCCCATGCCGATGGAGCGCTCGGTCAGCGTGAAATCATCCGATTCCGCGGGGAACGGAAAACGGACGCACGGGTCGCCGATGAGATTGTACTGGTGAACCTCGGATTCAGCCAGGTCGGTCCGGTTCTGCATCCGGTACAGGGTTTTTCCCTTCCGGATGATTTCTCCGATGGTCAGGCCGGGCTCAGAGCGGAAAACCGTCAGCATATTCTGCATCAGGACGAAATCCGCGTTGGTCCAGCCCAGGGAGGTCGCTCCAAAAAACGCGATCGCGCCCGCGTCCGGTTTCCGGACCAGCGTCTCTCCGAGGCAGTCTCTTGCGCTCGCAAAATCACCGGTGAAACAGGTGAGGCTGGTCACGATGGGATATCGGCCTTTGTTCTCGAGAGAATCCACGTCATTCAGGGACATGACGCTCGGGGTGCCGTCCGCCCATATTCCGCCGCCGCCGTGCCCCCGGTAATTGATCCAGGCGGTCCCCTCGTTCATGAAATCGAGCAGTTCGGTCCGGCCTCCCAGTTCAGGATCCGATGCGGGACCGTGCCTGTACAGTCGGTCCGGACTGAGGCTGCGGGGAACCGATTCCTGTATCAGCGACTGAATCTGAGCGGTGAAGATGTCCGTTGTGGATCCGCCGTTGATCATGAGATACCGGTTGCGCCAGGCGGAGGGAGGGGCTTTTTCGTATTCGAGTATCTTCGATACGATCACGTCCAATTCGGCCCGGGATCTCGCGGGCAGGCGTCCGAGAGCGAAGTCGGGTTCGTCGTCTCCGTCCAGAAGCGTATACCAGTGATCCGAAGCTGCGCCTCCGAGTTTCATTGTATGGAAAAGAGGCGACGGAATCAGATGCGGCCGGGTTTCAGCAGGCCGGTAATCCAGAGATCCGTCCCCGACCAGCAGAACAAATCGAGGCGCCGGATTCCACCCGGATGCCGTGAAACGCAAGAAATCCCGTATCGCGGACGGAGCGGGTACCCCGTAATTGAACTCCGCGTAAATGGAATCCAGGTTTGCGGTGGCAACACGGTACCCCTGGCTTTCACGTAAATCGATCCATTCCGCCAGCGCTTCACGGCCGAGTGTGTCGGAAGGCGTGACAACCAGTATGTCCGCACCGCGTCCCGCAACCCGGAGCGACACCGAGGGCATGACCATCACGGTGTCCGGCGCCAGCTTTCCGGCCCGGGTGACGGCGAAGTATTCGACGGATTCGTCCACGACATGGTCCTGAAAAAACAGGGCAACGCCTTCTTTTCCGAGCGAATCCGTGGTCAGAAGGGTGCGGAATCCCGTGAGTTTTCCGGATCCGGACTTGTACAATTCAATGTCCGGGCTGTCGAAGCCTTCGATTCGGAAAGGACAACGAGTTCCGGATGACAGCAGAGGCGGCTTGAAACGAATGAAGCGGCCGTCGGCCCTGTAAAGCCTCGGATACGTCAGCTCGAACCAGTCGATGCATACCACCGAACGCTCGCCTTCGGACGAGCGGTTGACCGTGGTGAGATTGTTCTTGCCGTCGATCAGATAGGATGGGCTGAAACCCTCGCCGTGGACCACATAGGGGGCGTTGTCACTCCAGGCGTCGGAAAGCATGAGCCTGTTGTTGATCAGAAAATCGACCGGCTGCGGTTCCGATCCTGATGTCTGCCCCTGGAATTTGAGCCGCATCGAAGCCATCTGGGCGGCGTAACGATCCGGCTGCTGAAGTGTGAAGGACAGGGTCTGGCTCTGGCCTCCACGGGGCGCATAGGTCATGACCCAGTATTCAGGATCGTCCAGCGTATCCGCGATGCTGTTGGCCAGCCGGTGAAAAGACCAATCCTGTTCGATATGTTCCGTCCACGGAAAGGATCTCGGAAAGGATACGCTGCCGTCCGTGGCCGGAACCGCGACCTGCTGTTCCGCGTAACGGCTGCCGGGTCCGTCTTTGAGTACCAGCCAGACGACATTGTCTGTGGTGTACGGGTTGAGCCGCTTTTCCCCGGGTTTCGCCGTATCGTATTGCCGTCTTCCGAAAAATTCGACCGCGTCCGGAAAGTCGAAAGATCCGTCCTCCTCGCCGATGACGCGGATGGGGATTTCCCCTTCCGGACCGATGACGGACAGCCGCCTGGGATCGATATCGGAAACGTCCCACCCGGCCTTGACCACGAGGCTCCTGGGCACGTGATAGAAGCCTTCCTGGGTGTACCGGATCTGAACACAGGGCGGTTTGAATGGCAGGGGTCCGGGGGAGACGGCGGATTTCGCCGGGGGTGCGGCCTTTGCGGCCGGCTTTTTCCAGCCGGACCCGAGAGGCGGGTGTTCGGTGACTCGGATATTCGGGGCGGTCATCCGGACCGTCATCGTCTCCGTCCATTTTCCGGAACTGGATTCCGGCGGTTCCGAATCCGGGTCCAGACGGATCGAGAAAATCCTGCGGCCGCTGTCGCGGCCCAGGTCGGTCACCACGACGGGCGCGTGCTGTGCGCCTGCGGAATAAACCCGATCCGCTCCATCTGCCCCGGTCAATGCGATGTCGTCGGCCCAGACGAGCGGCTGCTGACCCGGGGCTGACGCATAGGAACGGCTCTCTTCGATCACCTCGGGCGCGGATTCATCACAGAGCATGAAAAAGGTGAAGGAGCGGCGCAAGGCGACACCCGGCCGGCCGGATTCATCCGGTCCGAAGGGCGCCGAAAACCGCGCGGTCACACGCACCACGTCCGTTCCGGCCTGAAACGCGGTCCAGGAGACCTGGTTCGCGGAAGCCGACCCGGCCGCTCCAAGGGGCCGGAAGGCCGCGGCCAGAAGGATCAGGGAAAGAATGCCGCCGGTTCTCCGCATTTCAGGCATCCGCTCCCGGGCGTACGCCGGCCGTCAGAACGCGCATTAAATTCTCATAATCGGAGACTTTTTCCATGGCCTCATTCTCGAATACCGTAATGCTGCCGGTCTCTTCGGAGACGGCGATCACCAGCGCGTCCGATTCCTCCGACATGCCCATGGCGGCCCGGTGACGCGTGCCCCACAGTTCCTCGGATCTGGGATT
The DNA here is from genome assembly GCA_964577095.1 of uncultured bacterium. Taxonomy (GTDB): domain Bacteria; phylum Zhuqueibacterota; class QNDG01; order QNDG01; family DTFT01; genus JAFGAX01. The sequence goes on from CAZNXX010000058.1 coordinate 16,486, forward strand.
CTTGGTGAGCGGCAGAATGCATTTGGCCGCTTCGATCACGTCGTTCTGGATGACCACCGCGCCGTCGTGCAGCGGAGAGCGGGGGTTGAAAATGGAAACGACCAGG
>CAZNXX010000059.1:0-16523 GCA_964577095.1 uncultured bacterium
GCGGGTGCTGGGCCTTTTCGAGGAAAGCCGGAACCGCATCCACAGCATGGCCCTCATCCATGAGCAGTTGTACGGCACGGCCAGTTTCACGGACGTGCATTTCAGCGATTACGCCGGCCTGCTCATCGGGAACCTCCTCCGTTCCTACGGACGGCCGGGCAGGCCCATCGACGTGCGGACCCGCATTGCCGTGCGGCATCTGAACATCAGCCAGGCCATCCCGTGCGGACTGGTGCTCAACGAAATCATTTCCAATTCCATGAAATACGCGTTTCCCGCCGTGTTCCGGGACACGCCACGGCTGTCCATCCGTATGTCCGCGGGCCGTGGCGGAGCCATCGTGCTGTCCGTTTCGGACAACGGCATCGGCATGCCCGCGGGAAAGGATCTGTCCACCGCCTCATCGATGGGCATGCGGTTGATCCGCATTCTGGTCGAGGATCAGCTGAAAGGAAAGGTCCGGATGGAGACGGGCAAAAACAGGGGAACGGCGTACCGGATTTCGTTCAAATCGGAAGAGGAAAACACGTCATCGTCCCGCCTGCGGTGATCCGCGGCAGCCTTTTGAGAACCTCCCGCGGGCTGTTCAAGGCCCGCGGGAGGTTTTTCGCGCAGAAAAAAGCCCCGCTCCGCTGCTGCGGAACGGGGCTTTCGTGCGCTGGCGGCTTCCGCTCAGGGAGCGGGAGGGGGAACCGGCGGATAGGGCGTCACCTTCAGCCGGTCGCCTGTGTCTTTGGCCACGGCCCTGTACCACTCGGCCGGGTATTCCGGGTGCAGGGGCTTCCCGAATTCGTCCTTCACGTTTCCGTCGAGGTATTTCCACAGCAGGAATTCGCCGAGCTTCTTCCAGCGCCCGAACGCCTTCTCCCCGGCGGCCACGGAATAGGTCGTGAGGTATTCCCGCGCCAGCCGGGGCGACTGCCTGTACAGGGCCATGGCCGCGGTTTCCACACCGGTCTGCTCCGCGAAATACCCGCCCTCCAGATCGCACTGGACTTTCTGGATATCCACGATCATGTCACAGTAGCGCGAATACGCGAAGTTCGAGACGAAGTTGAACATCCAGAAGGCCGAATCCCAGGAGAAACGGTCGAACGATCCGGATCCGGGCGCGAACGGCGCGGCCACCCGGTCGATGCCGCAGTAGAACGGCACGTAAACCGTGCTGTACGTGTCGTCCACGCCGAACCAGAACACGCCGCCGACGGGGTCCGGCATCCACGAGCGCATCTGCGCGACGAACGAGAAACCCGTCTGCTGGGTGGAGATGGCGCGTTCGAACAGGTAATCCTGGCCGTCCGACTTCCAGGTCATGGGGCGCCAGCGGTAGGGGCACTTGAACGGGCCCGCGCCGAGGTCGTTCGTCATGTCAAATTCCGAGTTCTCGAAATGGTCGCGCATCAGGCCCATGACGTCGCGGACGGTCAGTTTGCGGTCGGGCTTGACCCACAGGGGAAGCGGTTTCGCGTCCGGCGCGGGGCGAACCGCGTCGGCGGACAGGTTCAGCGACGGCGCCGCGTTGCGGAAAACGCTCCACACGCGGGCCTCGCAGAAGCGCAGGGCGCCGAAATCCGCCGGCCCGTAGGCGTCGGCGAAGCTGAATTCCGCATCCGGACCCTTGAAATAACTCTTCTCTCGGGCGAAGGAGATCACGTCCGGAGAATGCAGGCAGTTTGCCCTGTCGTTCATCGGGACCTGGCGGATGCGCGGGTGGTTGGCGTGGGCGCAGATCATGCCGTCCGGGACGAGCCGGGCCGCCCAGACAGCGCCGCGGCTGCCGCGTCCCTTGCCGATCATGTCCATGATCCAGACCTCGTTCGGGTCCGCGATCGAGAACGATTCGCCCGAGCTGTAATACCCGTACTCCTTCACCAGGTCGCCCATGACCTGGATGGCCTCCCGGGCCGTACGGCTTCTCTGCAGGGCCGTGAACATGAGCGTCCCGTAGTCCACGACGCCCGTGGAGTCGTCCGTCAGCTCCTCGCGTCCGCCCCAGGTGGTTTCGCCGATGGAGACCTGGTGCTCGTTCATGTTGCCGACCACGGCGTAGGTTTTTTCGGCCTGCCGGATTTTCCCCAGGAGCTTTCCGGTGTCCCATTCGAAGACGTCCACCCATGTGCCGGCCGCGTATTCCGCGGCCGGAATGAGGACGCATTCGCCGTACAGCGTGTGCGAGTCCGCCGCGTAGGTGATCATGGTCGATCCGTCCGCGGACGCGCCCTTGGTCACCAGGATATTGGTGCAGGGGAGAGCGCTTCCGGAAAACAGAAATACGAGGGTCACAGTTAAAAACCGTCCGATTCGTGTCATGGTTCGATCCGCCTCTGTTGGTTTATGGATGCGGACAGTATACGGATTGAGGGTGAAATATTCAAGGGGATTTTCGATATTCGGTCCGGGATAAAGAATGGGACACGGATCGGACGGATGGGACGGATTGACACGGATAAAGATATCGGAATAGTGTTTTTCGCTGATTCTAAAAAGAGATAAGCCGATCAGGGGTGAGGGCCGAACGACATTCAGGGATTCACCCTTCAGGGTTTCATCCTGTTAAAAGTGGATATTCTATAAATGAAAACACTTTCAATATGGGAAAAAAGTCCTTAAATTATCCACGAAACCGATTTCGTAATATTCATTGTCAAGTGCCGGGCACCTTGGATGTGTCTGCCACTTAACGTCGCGTTCCGGTCGCCGGACGCCGCGGATCCATGAAAACATGAACCCTTTCCCGGAGCCCGAATGAAACGAATCTTCCCGGCCGCGGCCGCGTGGACGCTGACCGCCTCCGCCGCCCTGACCGCGTCCGTGCTGGTCCCGGCGGACGATCCCAACATCCGGTACACCGGCCGGTGGGACTTCTCCAATCCCGCCGCGCCCTCGCATTCCTGGCCCGGCGTCAGCGTCACGGCCCGGTTCGAGGGAACGAGCATCGGCGTCCGTCTGACGGACAATTTCACCTATTTCAACGTGTTCATCGACGGTGAATTGAAGGGCGTGTTCAAGGGAACGTCCGCCTCGGCCGCGAATGTGACGCTGGCCTCCGGCCTGGACGACGGGCCTCACACGCTGGTCCTCTTCAAGCGCAACGAGACCACGTGGACCCGGTTCGCGTTCAACGGCCTCGTCCTCGACGACGGAAAGGCGCTCCTGCCGCCGCCCGAACGGCCGGACCGCAGAATCGAGTTCATCGGGGATTCCTTCACCAGCGCCGAGTGGAACGAGTTGACCGGCACGGCCGATTCGGACGCTCCGGTCACCAACATCTACGAGGGATTCGGCCCCATCATCGGCCGCCACTACGGGGCGGAAGTCCACATGACCAGCATTTCCGGATGGGGCCTGGTGGTCGAGTGGCAGGGCGACTATACGAAGAACCTGCCCGATCAGTTCGACCAGGTCCACACGTTCGCGAGGAACCAGGCCTGGGATTTCGACCGGTGGATCCCGAACGTCGTGGTGATCGGGCTGGGGCTCAACGACTACAACGCGTTCGGCGGTTACAGCGGACCCGTCGCGGATGAGAACCGGGACTTGTACATCGGCCGGTACCATGAATTCATCGCGACGATCCGCGACGCCTATCCGGGCGTCCGCATCCTGGCCGTGGCGGCCAACGGACTCGAATGGCTCAAGTCCGCGATCGGCCAGGTCGTGGAGGAGGAAAACGCGGCGGGCCACGGAGATGTCTTTTACGCGGATTATCCCTACTACGACGGGGGGTACGCCAATTACCACCCCACGGTAGCCACGCACTATCAGATTGCGGACCGGCTGATCGCGGCCATGGACGGGATGAATCCATGGGAACCGTACGACGACATGAAACCGCCCGCGATCACGCGCCTGCCTTCTTCGCCGTTTGTCGCCTACTCCGAGTCCGTATCGCTTGAAGTCGAAACGGACTCTTACGCGACGGTCCGATGGAGCGATTCCGATGAACCCTATTCGGAGATGGAGAACGCCTTCGCGGTCACCGGCGGCCGCGATCACTCCACGGCCGTGCCCTGCGGTCACGGGCAGGCCCGCACGCTGTATCTGAGGGCCTCGGACCCGGCCGGAAACAGCATGGACACGTCCGCGGTCGTGCGCTTCTCCGTGGACACTACAAAGTCTGACCTGGACTGGACGCGGACCGGATACGACGATTCCGCGTGGGCTTCCGGCGTTGCGCCCGCGGGAAACCGGCCGTCGGGGAGTTTTACGACCACCGCGGCCGGGGTCAACACCGTCTATTTCCGGAAAACCGTGGACATCCCGGCATCCGCGGCCGTCAACCGGCTGACCCTGATGATACGCGGGGGCGACGGACTCGTGGCCTATTTCAACGGAACCGAGGCCGGCCGGTATAATTTCCCGGAGGGCGAGGATCCCTCTTACGACACGTTCGCGACCCGGGTGCAGACCTCGGGCTACACGACTTTCCGCATCGACGCTTCGAATGGCCTTTCACTTGTCCGCGATACGGGGAACGTCGTGGCGGTCGAGGTGCACGCGGCCAGCGGAGCCGACGCGGGAGTCTCTTTCGACTGCCAGATCCGGACCGATAGCGGACTCTTCCCGTTCGTCTGGGAGTCGGAATGGCGTTACTATGACGAGGGCAACCGTCCGGAGAACCAGGTCAAGGACAAGCTGTCTTCCACCATCAACCGCCGTCCGCAAACCACGGTTCCGGCCGGGTTCACCCTGAACGCGGCCTGGCCCAATCCTTTCAACGCGTCCACCCGGATCCTGTACCGTCTGGCTTCCAGGTGCCGGGTGGCGGTGGAAGCGAGGGATTCCGCGGGTCGCCTGGCTGCCGTGCTCGACGAAGGCATTCGAGACGCGGGTCCGCATGATCTGCGCTGGGACGCCTCCGGCCTGGCCTCGGGCGTGTATGTGGTCACGGTCCGCGCGGGTGGGCTGTCCCGGTCCGTCAAGGCCGCGCTGATCCGGTGAGTTCATGTGCCACGCACCTGCGAGGTGCGTGGCACTTACGGGAACACTTGCGCCAAAAGAGTGAGAGGGATTAAATGAATCGAACCATCGCATTCGGAATCACCGCAGCAGCTGCCGCTCTCCTGATGGCCGGCTGCGCCGGGCCGCAGAAGGCCCTGTTCCGCGAAACCGCGGCCAAAACGCACAAATCCGTGACGCCCGCGCCCTCCACCTTCGAATGGGCGGTTTCGTGGTGGCAGCCGAGGCACGAGGCGGTGAACGCCCGCCTGAAACAGGGCGGGGCGGACCTGCTGCTGATCGGCGATTCGATCACGCACGGATTCGACAATACCGGCCGGAAGTTCTGGGACCTCCATTACGCGCCGAGGAACGCGGTGAACATGGGATTCGGCGGCGACTGGACCCAGCACGTGCTGTGGCGGCTCGACCATTCCGATTTCTCCGCGGTCAAGCCGAAGCTGGCGGTCGTGCTGATCGGCACGAACAACTCCAACCGGGACGACTGCGCGGCGCAGGAAATCGCGGACGGCGTCATCGCCGTGTGCGGCCGGCTGAGGACGGTTCTGCCGGACACGAAGATCCTCCTGCTGGCCATCCTCCCGCGGGACCTGAATGTCACGCCTCAACGCATGAAAATTACCGAGGCGAACCGCCTGGCCAGCCGCGTCGCGGACGGCAAAACCATCGTTTTCGAGGATTATTCGGGACTGTTTCTCAATCCGGACGGGACGCTGAAAAAGGAGCTGATGCCCGATTACCTCCATCCCAACGCCGAAGGGTACCGGGTCTGGACCGAGGCCATGGAGCCCGCGGTCGCGAGGCTGATGGGGGAGGGGACGTGACCGGGTTCCGGAGGAACCCGGTCCGACGGTTCCGTCATCGGATCGTTGATCCATTCCATTGACTTTGTGATGTTTGTTATTTAAATTCTATGATATAGGACATTTCGGTCCTCAGACCCCGAAGTTTCCCAGGAGGTAACATGGACAGACGCAAATTTTTCACATCCGGACTCGCCGGTCTCGGCGCGGTGGCCCTGGCCGGAAACGCCCGGGCGATGAAATTCTACCCCATGCCGTCCGATAAAAAGTGGGCCGTGCTGTACGGCACCTGGTGCGGATCCACCCGCGACGCGGCCGCCTGGATTTCGGAGGGCATGGGCGGCATCGCGGACGTGTTCGACGTGCGCGAGAATCCGGACCTGTCCGGATTCGGGCATGTGGTGATCGGCGGCGCCATACGCATGGCCGCGGTCTCCCGGGAGCTTCAGGATTACCTGAAGGCGAACCGGGACGCGTTGAGCGGGAAGGTGGCGGGCCTTTTTGCGGTATGCGGCAATATGGGCCGGCCGGTGGCGCCGGAGCAAAAGGCGATGCTCATCGACAACCATCTCGCGAAACTGGCCGGCGCCGCGCTGGTCCCCTCGCATGTGTTCCTCGGCCGTGTCACGAAATCCCTCATGGACCCTGAAAACGCCAAAATGATGGCTGCGTTCGAGGATTACGACAATCTGAAACGGCCGGAATGCATGGCGTTCGGGGCTGAGATTCTCTCGAGCCTGAAGAAGTGATCGTTCTCCTGCGGAAAACCGTCGTCCTTCCGGCGTGGGTGAAGCGGGAAGTCGATTTTAAAACGGTCCGCAGGACGGATGAAGGGAAAATGCGCCTGGCGATCGAACTCGCCGCGGCCAATGTCCGTCACGGAACCGGCGGGCCCTTCGGCGCGGCCGTGTTCGACGGTCGGGACCACAAACTCGTTTCCGTGGGCGTGAATACCGTGGTCCCGGGCCGTTGTTCGGTTAACCACGCGGAAATTCTCGCGCTGATCCTCGCGGAGGAGAAGCTGAAGCATCACAGGCTCGACCTTGCCGACGGAAAGCCCGGCCGGTTCGTTCTCGCTTCCAGCGCCCAGCCCTGTGTCATGTGCTTCGGCGCCGTTCTGTGGGCGGGTGTGGACAGGCTGATTTACGGATCCACACGCGCGGACGTCGAGAAAATCGCGGGTTTCGACGAGGGCCCCCTGCCGGCGGACTGGAAGCGGGAATGCCGCAGGCGTGGCGTCCGGGTCGGTCCGTCTCTGCTTCGCGATGAAGCGGCCGAAGCGCTCAGAGCCTATGCCGCGGCCAGCGGCGTTGTGTATTGACTGTCAACGCAACCGGATTGTCGGTGAACCGGGCGGCGGTTGATCGCAACGCATCCACTCGCATATTCTCATTACCCCGGGGGGAGAAATGGCCGACTGTGAACTGCTCAAGGGATGCCTCTTTTTCAACGACCGGATGGCCAAGACGCCCGCGGTCGCGGACATGATGAAGAACGCGTACTGCCGGGGCGACAATGGCAGGTGCGCCCGGTACATGGTTTTCCGGAAACTGGGGCAGCCCGCGGTTCCGCCCGATCTTCCGCCGAACGACGTGGGCCGGGCTGTCAAGATCATTTCCGGGGAATCCGCGAGGTAAAAAAAGCGGCACCGGTTAAGGCCGAGTCTGCGACCGCATGCCGGGCGGATCCGCGGCGCGCAATCTGCGGGTTTGGACCGGCCATCCCGCGGCCCGTAGACACGGTCCGCATTCCATCCTCATCCGGGAGCCGCATCATGACGCGAATCCGCTGTCTGGTTCTGACCCTGGCCGTGTCCGCAGGACTGTACGCTCGGATGTGGAACCCGGACCTCGGCGACGGCCGTTATCGGAATCCCGTGCTGTTCGCCGATTATTCGGACCCGGACGTCATCCGCATCGGCTCCGATTTTTATCTGGTCGCGTCGAGCTTCAACTGCATGCCGGGCATCCCGATCCTCCGCTCGCGGGATATGGTCAACTGGACTCTGCTCGGCCATGTGTACGAACGCCTGCCGTTCGAGAAGTTCGACAAGCCGGCGCACGGCCAGGGATCCTGGGCCCCTTCCATCCGCTTCCATGACGGTCAATTTTTCGTCTATTTCTGCACGCCGCATGAGGGCCTGTTCATGGCCAGGGCCGAAAACCCCGCGGGCCCATGGACCCTGCGGCATGTGGCCGCAGTGGAAATGTGGGAGGATCCCTGCCCCTTATGGGACGACGACGGCAGCGCCTGGCTCGTCCGGAGCAAACTGCACGCGGATGTGCTGGTCCTCCACCGGATGAGCGCCGATGGGGAGCGTCTGCTCGACAACGGAACGGTCATCTACTCCGACACGCTCCGTCAACCCACCATCGAAGGCCCCAAATTCCTCAAAAAGGACGGCTGGTATTTCATACTGGCTCCGGCCGGCGGCGTGGCCAGTGGATGGCAGACCGCCCTGCGCTCAAAAAACATTCTCGGTCCCTATGAGGCCCGCACCGTCCTGCATCAGGGCGGCACCGCAATCAACGGCCCGCACCAGGGTGGTCTGGTGGAACTGGAATCGGGCGAATGGTGGTTCATGCATTTTCAGGACCGCGGGCCCTACGGCCGCGTCGTGCACCTCCAGCCCGCGGCATGGAAGAACGGCTGGCCCGTGATCGGCGCGGACCCGGACGGTGACGGCATCGGGGAGCCGGTCACACAATTCCGAAAACCCCGTGTTGCAGGCACGGTCAAACCCGTTCAGCCGCGGACTTCGGACGATTTCAGCGGACCGGCCCTGGGCCCGCAATGGCAGTGGCACGCGAATCCCTCGCCCGACTGGTGGTCGCTCTCCGCGAACCCCGGCCGCCTGCGGCTGTCTGCTGTACGGTCACCGTCCCAGAACGGCAATTTCTGGTTCGTGCCCAACCTGCTCCTTCAGAAATTTCCGGCCCCGGCTTTCACCGTGAACGCGTCGGTCTCCTTCCATCCGGAGTCGGACGGGGAGAAGGCGGGGCTGACGGTCATGGGCACGGAATGGGCGGCCCTCGGCCTGACCCGCGACAACGGACAAATCCGGCTCGTCCTTGAGCGGGGCCGATACAAGCGCCAGGAGGACGCAACCGTGCGGGAGGCGTCCGTTCCCATGCCGTCCGGCGCCTGCAGTCTCCGCGTCCGAGTGGATGAAAACGCGGTCTGCGCCTTCTCCTGGAGCGAGGACGGGAAGGACTGGTCAGCCATCGGGTCCCCGTTTCACGCGAAGCAGGGGATGTGGATAGGCGCGAAAGTCGGCCTGTTCTGCGTGAATCCGAACGTGGCCGCGACCGGCGGATACGCGGACTTCGATTTCATGATCTTCGAATGACGAGCCTGCTGTTGAAAACCGGAGAAACCCCGCTCTTAAAATTCGGAACGGTAACCGTTTTATTACCATGAAAGGATTCGCATGCGATCCTGCTGCCGCAGCCTGATTCCGTTCCTTCTCCTGTCCCTTCTCGCCACGGGCAAGGCCAGGCCTTCGGAACCCTGGACGTCCGGTCCGTTCACGATCCGGATCGCGGGCCCCGGGATCGGGATCCTGCGTCACGGCCGGGCCGCGGTCGAAGGACTGACGTTCGCCTTCAATTTTATCCGCCCGGACTCCATGTTTCTGAAGGAGTCGTCCGGAGATACGATGGTCCTGGGTCTGCGTTTCGCGGAAGGCGACGGTTTCCACCGGGACTTTCCCGTTTTCCTGGACGTGACGGTTTCCAGAAACGGGGACGGCCTGCATTTCAAGGCCAGCCATCCCTCGTTCGAGCATGTCACGATCCGGATGAAGGACCGGGGCGAGCATTATTACGGCCTGATCGAAAAGCTGTATCCGGACAACGGCCACAGTCCGGACCTGCGGGGCAGGGTCGTCGACGTGGACGTGTACGGCGAGGGCAGCCGCGATTTTGCCGAGAATTACGCCTCGGCGTATTCCGCCTTCTTCATGAGCACGGCCGGATTCGGATCGTTTTTCGACACATTCTCCAGGGGCCGGTACAGTTTCGCGATCCAGGGAATAACCTCCATCGAGCATCAATCGGACGCGTTGGACTGGCACCTGTTCTTCGGGGAGGACGGAGGCCGCGTGCACGAACAGTATTTCCGGGTCATCGGCCGGCCCAAATCCGTTCCCCTCTGGGCCTGCGGCCCGGTGTTCTGGCGCGACCTCAACCGCGGCGGCAGCGCGGAAATCCTGGACGACGCCCGTCGCTTCACGGACCTGCGCGTTCCGCTCACAGCCTGCTGGGTCGACCGGCCCTACAGCAACGGCGCGAACGAGTGGTCCCGCATGGATTTTTCCGATAAATTCGCGGATCCGGAAAAGTGGATACAGACCCTGTCCGACGAATACGGGCTGCGGTTCATGACGTGGGTCGGGCCGATGACGTTTCAGGACATGGATTTCCCAGGTCTCCTGCCCGGATACCGGGGGTACATGGATCTCACCGACCCGGCGGGCCTCGCGGAATTCGAAAAAAGGCTGAGCCTCCAGTACGCGGCGGGCGTCCGGGGCCACAAAATGGACCGCGCGGACGAGAATTTTCCGTTCACCGAGCCCTGGCATGACCGGGTGCGGGAATCGGAGTCGCGGAACAAGTACGTATATCTTTACTCGAAAACCATCCATGAATTCCTTTCCCGGCCGCACGGCGCGGACCAGTTCAATTTCGCCAGAGCGGCCTTCCACCGGTGCCAGCCTTTCCTGAGCGCGGTGTGGGGCGGGGACAGCCGCTCGAACTGGAAGGGCCTGCAGGGCAGCCTGGCCAACGCGGTCCGGAGCGGTTTCATGGGGTTCCCGGTGTGGGGCTCGGACACGGGCGGGTACCTGGGGCCCGGACGCATCGACGAGACGCTGTACAGACGCTGGCTGAACTGGAGCGCGTGGTGCGGCCTGTTCGAGATCAAGATCGACGGGTCCGGAGGCGAGGGCGAGGACAGGCCGCCGTGGAAATACCCGGTTTCGCTCCGGAACACGTTCCGCGCGGCCTGTGAACAACGCATGGAACTTCTGCCCACGGTCTATTCATGGGCCAACACGTCCTACCGGAACGGCGTCCTGATGCAGCCCCTGGCGTACCGGTGGCCGTCCGACGGAAGGGCTCACGGAATCTGGGACCAGTACGTTTTCTGCGGCGCCTTTCTGGTCGCTCCGGTCGTGACCCCGGATCCGATGCGCGAAGTCTACCTGCCTGCGGGCCGGTGGTTCGAGTTCCGCGATCCCGCCACCGAACACCGGGGCCCGGTCTCGATCACGGTCAACGCGCCTGCCGACGCCGTACCCGTTTTCGTGCGTGAGAACAGCCTGTACGTCACGGGCGACATTTTCCGCGGGAACTCGCGGAAGTGGGAGGGCGGATTGAAGGGCAACGGGAGCGTCTTGATTCACGCGTTCCCGGGCGGGCCGGGCGACTCCGCGGCGTTCGATTACGTGGACGCGTTCGACGGGGAAAAGGAGAAGCGGCTCACCCTGAGCCGGACGGCGAATGCCGTGGTTTTCGAGTCCGAACCCCTGTCGTCCGCCGCATCCGTGGAGATCCGGTGCGATGAAAAACCGGGTTCCGCTTTTGTGAACGGGAAACGGCTCAAGGTCCGGTATGACGCCGGGCGGAAAACCGCGGCGTTCGCGCTTCCGCTCAATTCAGCAGCCAGGCTGGAACTGCGGGGCCGGTGATAGAGAAAGTCATGATGGCCGCAGGCTTTTGCTTCGAACACAAGATAGCCCGGGGCATTCATCCCGGGCGAATAATGATCGTTACCGGTTCAAATGGATGTCATTGCGAGCCCCGCAAAGCGGGGCGAAGCAATCTCGTCCCGGAAAGAATCCGGAGTATCCACACCGCGCATGTCTGGATAATTGCCGCTGTCCTGCTCCTCATCACATCGACGGCATCCGCGAAAATAGACCGTCTCGCGGTCGCGGACCGCCACAATCCTTCGGTCCGCTCCTTCGATCCCCTGTCCCCGTTCACCGTGGGAAACGGCGAATTCGCGTTCACCGCGGACGTCACCGGGCTTCAGTCGTTTCCGGAACCTTACACGAGAGGCATTCCGCTTTCCACCCAGTCCCAGTGGGGCTGGCATTCCTTTCCGAATCCCGAAGGATACAGTCTCGAACAGACCCTCCGATTCCATGACGCGGCCAACCGGTCCGTCGGCTATGCCGCTGAACAGGCAGGCCCGGCCGGCCTGTGGCTCAGGGCCAATCCCCACAGGTTGAATCTCGGCCGCATCGGGTTCCGGATCACGGACCCCGAAGGGTCCGACGTGACCGCGGAGAACCTGACGGATATCCGGCAGACGCTGGAACTCCGGAGCGGGATTCTGCACAGCGCTTTCCGGACGCAGGGCGAAACCGTGTCCGTGGAAACAGCCTGCCATCCGGATCAGGACGGAATCGCGGCCCGCTTCCGCTCTCCGCTCCTGACAAACGGACGGATGTCCGTGGCATTCGATTTTCCGTACGGATCGGGCGCATGGGGAGGGGACGGAGCGGACTGGGACAGTCCTGAAAAGCATGCTTCCGAAATCATCCTGCGGGACAGCTGTTCCGTCCTGATCCGGAGAGTCCTGGACGCGGACACTTATTTCGTGGCCATCCGCTGGGAAAAAGGAGGTGTTTTCAGCAGGACAGGACCGCATTCATTCCGCCTCTCCGCGCCAGGCCGGAAAGGGTTCTCCTTTGTCTGCGGGTTTTCGGAAGCACGGCGGGAGCGATTTGTTCTTCATGCGGATCAGGTGATGGAAGCCTCCCGGAAAGCGCGGGAAAAGTTCTGGAACACTGGCGGGGCCGTGGACCTTTCCGGAAGCCGCGATCCGCGTGCGAAAGAACTGGAGCGCCGTATGGTGCTATCGCGTTACCTGACTGCGGTTCAATGCGCCGGCTCCATGCCCCCGCAGGAAACCGGCCTGACCAGCAACTCCTGGTTCGGTAAATTCCACCTGGAAATGCACTGGTGGCACGCGGCCCATTTCGTTCTGTGGGGGAGGCCGGATTTTCTCGAAAAAAGCCTGGACTGGTACAGGCGGATTCAGCCGGTCGCGCGGAAAACCGCGGAAGCGCAGGGATACGGAGGATGCCGGTGGCCCAAGATGACAGGCCCGTCCGGACGGGAGAGCCCGTCCGAAATCGGCGTGTACCTGATCTGGCAGCAGCCGCATCCTATTTTTTACGCGGAACTCCTGTACCGCTCACGCCCGTCCCCATCCGTTCTGGAAAAATACGCGGAAATGGTATCCGCCTCAGCGGAATTCATGGCCTCCTACTGCCGTCCGGACACGGAAACCGGACGTTATCGCCTCGGGCCTCCTGTTATACCCGCGCAGGAAATCCATCCCCCGGATTCCACTTCCGATCCGGGTTTTGAACTGGCCTATTGGGCATGGGGGCTGAGAACGGCCCAGGCCTGGCGCGAACGTCTCGGGCTGGAACGGAACCGGGGATGGGACGCGGTGCTGGCCGGACTGCCGGGCCTGCCCATGGCGGACGGCCTGTATCAGAACGCCGAAACCGCCATGACCACGTTCGCGGACCCTTCCCAGCGCAGGGACCATCCCTCCATGCTCGGCGCATTCGGCATGCTGCCGGGTGTTGATCCGATTCACGGCACGGGCGGAGCTGCCGTGGACACGGTCGTCATGGTTCGAACCCTGGAGCGAGTGATGTCGGACTGGGATTGGGAAAGCACATGGGGATGGGATTATCCGCTCATGGCCATGACCGCGGCCCGGTGCGGCAGGCCCGATCTGGCCGTGGACTGCCTGCTCATGGACACGCAGAAGAACCGGTACCTGAACAACGGTCACAATTACCAGACCGCACAGCTCCCCCTGTACCTGCCCGGCAACGGGGGACTGCTCGCGGCGATCGCGATGATGGCCGGAGGCTGGGACGGCGCGCCCGCGGGCCCGGCGCCCGGCTTCCCGAAAGGCGGGAGGTGGAAGGTGAAGGCCGAGGGACTCGTCCCGATGCCGTGAGTGTGTCACTGCAAACCCACTCCCGTTTTACAGGAGGGGGTGAAGCAATCTCGGATGTCGATGCATGTCATTGCGAGCGCTGTCCCGTCTCATGGGACAGCGCGCGGCAATCCCGGATTGAAACAATCCACGTCGCCCTCAGACCCGCTTGCCTGTCTCTCCCCCGAAAAGCCTCCGAGCGGTTTAAAGGGCGGATCAACGCTTCCGTTAAAAACAACCCCATGATAAAAAACGCTTGACAAGCGGCGATCCGAATGGTATATTTGCTTTGAATAGCAAAGTACTTCGCATCTACAAGGAGGAGTCATGAATCACGAAGACATCCGGCAGGAGCTGGCCGCGATCCGGAGCATGATCGACAGGACGAGGAGGCAGACGGCTGAATTCGCGCCGCTGTTCATTTTCATGGGAGCCGCGAGCGCGCTGTTCGTTCTGTCACTCGGCTTGCTGGAGTTGAATGGGCTGTTCCGCCTGGTCAGGCCCGTGAAGGTCGGGCTGACGCTCATCAACGCGGTCGCGGGCGCGCTCATCGTCGGCCGGGCCATCCGACGCTCGGGCGTCAGCACGTATTCCGGCCGAGTGCTCATTTCCCTCTGGGTCGCCTGTTCCGCGACCCTTCTGCTCATCACGTTCGTTCTGCCCATACTGGGAGCCATTCCGGCCAGAGACATCTACGTTCTGGTGGCTATGGTTTTCGGCATCGGAACGTTCATGACGGGTGTGATCTGCGAAATGCCCCGGATCTCATGGATCAGCCTGGTCTGGCCGGCCTCGGCCCTGATCATGGCCGCGGTGCACAGCCCCTGGCGCATCGGCGTCATGATCGCGGCGATTGCGGCCGGGTTCATCCTGCCCGGCATCTGGCTCCACGGACAGAAAATAAAACCCGGAGCGAACCGTGAAGAAACCGATCCTGCCTGACCTGGACCCGGTCGTCCACGCCCCGGCCCGGCTCGCGATTCTGTCCATCCTGATCTCGGCGGAGAGCGCGGGATTCAATTACCTGAAGGAGGCCCTGGACGCGACCGACGGCAACCTGAGCACGCACCTGTCCAGGCTCGAAGCGGCAGGCCTGATCTCGATCGAAAAGTCGTTCAAGGGGAAAAAGCCGTCCACCCGCTGCGCCATCACGCCAAAAGGCAGGCGGGCCTTTTTGAAACACCTGGATCAGCTGGAGCGGATCATCCATGACGCGAAATCAACGGGATTGAAGAGGAAATAAAGGTCCCGGGCGGACTGTCACTGAAGGCGGGCCGGAACGCTTGATCCGGGTTGATTTTTTGGTTTTTCCGCTTTGTTTTTCTGCGATTTCCGCATTATATTTCCGCATTATATTTATTCTCGTCATCCATCGCTGCTCACCGCTGCGCAGGCGCCCCCGCCCCTGCGCAGCCGCCAATTACCCGCATCCCGAAGATTCGGGCCATGCCGGCATTTCGGTGTTATCGACCAGGAGGGAACCGTTCTGTCGCTCATGACTTCATGAGGAAATGACCATGAAAAAATCAGTGAAACGTGTTCTCCTTATCGCCGGACTGGGGCTGGCGGCCATCATCGTTCCCCTCGGGATACGGATTGCGGCGGTCGTCCGATCGATGCATGCGATGACCCCGGTCAACACCGGGGAAATCGTGCCGGACGTGTTCGCGGTGCGCGAACAGTATGTGAATTTCTTCCTGGTGCGGGGTGCCTCCGGAGTCATCGCGTTCGACGCGGGCATCAACCCGGACAGCGTGCGGAAGGAAATGGGGAAGCTGTGGCTCGATCCGGCGGACGTGGAAGCCGTGTTTCTGACCCACGGCGACTCGGACCACGCGGCGGGATTGGCCGCGTTCACGAACGCAGTCGTATACCTCGGCGACCAGGAAGAGCAGATGATCAACGGTCAAACGGCCCGGTTCCTGTTCATCCGGAACAAACCGATCGGGCCCCATGAGCGGATCGGGGACTCTGAAACGGTGGAGGCCGCCGGCCTGAAGGTCACGGTCATCCACACGCCGGGACACACGCCCGGCGCGGTCTGCTACCTGGTGAACGGGAGCCTTTTGTTCACCGGAGACACCATGCGGCTGAAAGACGGGAAAGCCGCTGTTTTCAGCCGGGCCATCAACATGGACAACGAAAAACAGGAGCAATCCCTGCGAAAGCTGGCCGGCCTGACCGATGTCCGGGTCGTTTTCACCGCGCATTTCGGATTCACGGATGATTTTGACAAGGCGATGCGTGATTTCAGGAAATAAATCAGCAGAACCGTCGCCCTGAGGATTGCCCACGTGCTTTGCCCCCGAAGGGCCTCGTTTCGGCTCCATTGATAACTTGGATCGCCTGGGATCGCCCCGGGGCTCTGCCCTGGGGCGCAACACCCGGAAGGCTCCGCCTTCCGCATCCGATCGGAATCACCCGATGATCAAACCCATTGTTGAAAACGCGGTCTTCGAAAAAATCAATTTCAGCAGATCGCCGCTGAATGCCGGGGCTTTCGAAAACTGCCGGTTTCTGAACTGCGATT
Source organism: uncultured bacterium (assembly GCA_964577095.1). Lineage (GTDB taxonomy): Bacteria > Zhuqueibacterota > QNDG01 > QNDG01 > DTFT01 > JAFGAX01. Next base: position 16,264 of record CAZNXX010000059.1, read on the forward strand.
TTACCGGCGTGGACCTGTCGGAACTGTCCTTTTCGTCCTGTGAATTCACGGGATGCAACCTGAGCCAGGTCAAGAACGCGAACCTCTCCCTGAACGGCTGTCGTTTCAAGTCCTGCAAACTGCTGGGGTGGAATTTTCAGCACTGCAATCCGCTTCTGTTCTCGGCTTCCTTCGACGGGTGCATTCTGGATTTTTCCAGGTTCTTCAGGATGAAACTGGCCAATGCCGAGTTCAAGGACTGCTCCATGAAGGAGGTCGAT
>CAZNXX010000060.1:0-16435 GCA_964577095.1 uncultured bacterium
CTGCCATTCGATCTGTTCGAATCCGTAACTGAGAAGCGTCTGCATTCAGTGTTCCTCGAGTCGGTTGCATGTGCCGGCGGGTCTTAAACCGGCCGGGTCCCGGCGGCTTCGGCGCCGCAGTTCCGCTTATAATATAGTAAGAAATCCGCCGGTTTCCATACGGGACGGTCCGTTCGTACAAAATATAACATCCTCGTTCACCGTGCGGACCATGCGCCCGGCGCGCGGCCTCCGCCCCTCCGTCCGATGACGGCCGGAGGGATGTTCCGCGGCCTTTGAAGCTCCCCGCGGCAAGCCGCGGGGAATCTTCTATCTGTAGAGAAGAAATCATTTTATATTCGCTCGCTTACCCCGCGGCCCGCTGCGCGGGATCAAGCAATTATATTTTCGAAATATTGAAGACAAGCGGCGGGGAATGCGCTCGCTGACAGATTCAGCGCAATTCCCGTTCCTCCGGCCGCGGCCATTCGAATACGTGGATCTCGGATCTTTCCAGGTCAAGCACATAGAGCCGTCCGTCATGGTATACGACATCCACCGGCGCGCCGAATCCGCCGTCGGGCACGATTTCTTTGCCGAACGAGCCTGCCGCCGCCCATTTGCGGAACCAGTGCACTCGCCTGTTCCCGGTATCGCAGACGAACAGGACGCCGCCGTCCGGCGTCTCGGCCATTCCGGCAGGCCGGTCAAGCGCTTCCTCCCCGAACGCGAAGAGAAAGTTGCCGTACGTGTCGAAAACGACCACGCGTCCCTCCTCCGCGTCGGTCGCCAGCACGCGGCCGGATGCGGTCACGCGGATGCGCTCGGGCGATCCCAGCCGGCCCTCGCCGGAATCGACGCCGCCGAAAGCGATCTGCGGCGTTCCGCCCGGGCCGAGTTTGAGGATGCGGCGGTTCTCCCCGTCCAGGCAGAACAGCTCGGACTGCGGCGTGAAGAACACATCGAGGGGAAAATCAAAGGAAAGAGACTCGGCCCATTCGGAGGACGGCCGCAGGGTGGAGATGTAATTCAGATCCTTGTCGTACCGCTCGATGCGGCCGTTGTCGTGATCCGCGACAAACACATCGAGCCCGTTTCCCGCCCACACGGAAACCGGATCGTTGAAACGCTCGCGCCCCCATCCGAAACCGCCGATGGCGGCCAGCACGTTTCCGGCCCCGTCGAATTTCTGGATGCGGTGGTTTCCCGTGTCCGCGACGTACAGGTTTCCGGAAGGATCGGCGGAGAGGGCCCGAGGTCCGTCCATGCGGCCCGGTTCCTGACCCGGGCCTCCGAACCGGCCGATATGCCTGGGCATGGACGCGTCCGTCGGCTCCCGGCCGCAGGCCGCTGCCGCGATCAGGGCCGGCAGGAGAAAGCCGAAAAAAAGACCGGCTGTTTTGAGAGGCTTGCCGACTTCACGCATCCGCATGGGGGATTCCACGGTTTGGTTTAAATTGAAGCTCCCGGCCGCCCTGTTGCGCGGGACGGGCCGCGGCGACCGCGCTCGCGGTCAGATTCATTCCAGCGGCCGCCACCCGGTCAGGGACAGCTCCTCGTCCGCCATTGCCGGCAGGATGTCATCCGCGGTGCCCGGCTCGCCGTCCTGCCCGGCGGACAGCAGCGTGTAGGTTTCTCCGGACGGATCCAGCCTGTAAAAAAACGGAACAGCGGCTCCCGATTCTCCTCCGGTCGCCGGATCCAGAAATTGGAGCATGGTATCGGTTCCTGCCGCGAGCAAGGGGAGGGATTCAGGATAAAAACCCGTCCGCTCCCGGTACGCCTCGGCCGCGCGGATCAAGCCGCTGAGACGCGTCCCTGTTTCAGCGGTCGCCGGTCGCGCAGACAATTTCTCGGCAGCCGGTTTCGGTTCGAAACGGCCGATAAAGGCCGCGGCCGAGACCAACCCTCCCATGACGGCCAATGCGATGATGCGGCCGCCGCCGGAGCGTCTTCTCGTCCAGCCGTAGAATATCGCAGCGGATGACACGATCGGCCCGATGTACGGTATGAACGAAGCGATCGCCATCGCGTATCCGGGCCAGCCGACGGACTGCCGGGACTTCTTCTCCCGGTCATAGGCCAGGCGCTCGGCCGCGAGCATGGATTCGATGCGGAAACGCAGGATGTCCGGATCTTCCCGCGGAAGTTCGGCCCGCGGACTGGCTCCGGCGGCGGACTGCGGCTGCTCCCGGCGCGGAACCGCGTTCCCGCCGGGATGGTTGAGCGGATCCGCGGGATTCATGGGTTCGATTACCGCAATGCCACCGGCTTTGAGAAAGGCCTCCTGGTATCTGAGAGCCGTGTTCCGGTCCACTCCGGATTTAACGCTCACGGGCCTGCCGGAGAAAAGAGCGCCCGCCTGGCGGCTTTCCAGATGAAAGGCCTCGGTCAGAGCGGCCTTCACCCGGTCCGGATTCCGTCCTTCGGCCACCGTGCCGTCGAAAATCACGCGATACAGCCCGTCGTCCCCGGTCTCTGCCGCAGCCCCGGCGGCCGGATCGCCTGCCCCCGGTTTTTCATGCGGCGGGACGGAGCCGGAACCCGGCGTCCTTTTCTCCGCATCGCGCCGTGTCCCGGAAGCGAGCCCGCGGCTCCGGAGCGGGATGCCGTAACCGCGTTCCGTTTTTCCGATGTTCCACCACAGAACATGGAACGGCCACAACGGGCCCGAGGAGCGGATGGAACGGACCAGATCGGCCTCCCGGTCCGTCCAGGCCGCCAGCCAGCCGGAATCGTCCGCGGCCGCGACGCGCTTTCCACTGTCCGATAGGAGCCGGACGCCTTCCAGGTGTTCATCCATGAGCGCCATGGGATCGTCCGTCCCGAGCAGGAGCAGGCGTCTTCGGAAAGGCCTGGGTTCATGCCGGGTCCGGCGGTCCGTGGTCGTGGTCAGGTCCCCCCCGTCTTCGAGAAAAGTGACGCATTCGAAGGAAACCTCGTTTTCCCGCATCCGGAGGCAGAAGAGCAGAGACCCGTCCGGCTTGCGGAAGACACGCATCCGGTTTTCCGGGAGAGTCGGCCGGATGAAGTCGCCGATCCTCTTCAAACCGGCCCCTTCCGCGAGTTCGGACGCGACACTCAATCCCGGCGGATCCGGCCGTACCGGAGCGGATGCGTCCGGCTGCCAGGAAGGTCTTGCCGTGACATTAACCCGTATCACAAGGCCGGCCAATAGAAATATGTACAATGGAAGACAGACGAATACGGAAACCGGCCACGGGATTCTCAGCGTGAACACGAGGGAAATGAATGCGGCCGCGGACAGCGCGGCCAGCGTTCCGGCTTTCATATCGCTTCCGGCGAATGGAACAGATTGCGTAACTTCGGAAAAATTAGGTATTTTTGGGGGGAATGTCAAGACCGATTTAGGAAATTGGAGAGGATGCGCTTTCCTTCGGAGGTCAGTATCGATTCCGGATGAAATTGCAGACCTTCGACCGGTTCCTCCTTGTGGCGGATGCCCATGACGGTCCCGTCTTCGGTCCAGGCTGTCACCTCGAGACAGTCCGGCAGGCTGGCCCGGTCCACGACCAGGGAATGATAGCGCGTGGCTTCGAAAGTCGTCTCCAGGTCGCGGAAAAGCGTGCGGCCGTCGTGCCGGATGGCCGACACCTTGCCGTGCACGGGCGCGGCCCGGACCACGCGGCCGCCGAACGCCTCCGCAATGGACTGGTGCCCCAGGCAGACGCCGAGCACGGGACAGCGGCCCTTCATCGCGGCGATGAGCGGCACCGAAATACCTGCATCCGCCGGTTTTCCAGGTCCGGGCGAGATCACCACGGCCTCCGGGCCGAGGGCCCGAACGTCGGCCACGCTCACCTCGTCGTTGCGGCGCACCTCGAGGTCGCGGCCGGTTTCGCCGATGAACTGGACCAGATTGTAGGTGAACGAGTCGTAGTTGTCCAGAATAAAAACCATGAATCCCTCCGTTTCGGGCGCTCAGCGCTCCGCCGTTTCGGATGCCGTTGCGGGCGCCGTTGCCGCGGCCGCCACCGCCTGGAAAAGCGCGCGCGCCTTGTTCAGCGTTTCCTGGTATTCCTTCGCCGGGTCCGAGTCCGCGACGATTCCCGCGCCGGCCTGCAGGCTGCCCTCCGTCCCCCGGAGCACGAGCGTCCGGATGGCGATGCACATGTCCATGTTGCCGCCGAAGTCGAAATATCCGATCGAGCCCCCGTACACGCCCCGCCTTACCGGCTCGAGTTCGTCGATGATCTCCATGGCCCTCACCTTGGGTGCGCCGGACACCGTGCCCGCGGGAAAGCACGCGGAAAAACAGTCGAACGCGTCCTTGTCCGGCCGGAGCCGGCCTTCCACGTGCGACACGAGGTGCATGACCCTGGAGTAGCGCTCGACCGTGAACAGCTCGGAGGCCCGGACGGTGCCGAACCGGCAGACGCGGCCGATGTCATTGCGCGCGAGGTCCACAAGCATGACGTGTTCCGCGCGTTCCTTCTCGTCCGCCTTCAGTTCCGCCTCGAGGCGGAGATCCTCGGCCTCCGTGCGGCCCCTGCGGCGCGTGCCCGCGAGCGGCCGTATGGAGACCAGGCCAGCCTCGGCTTTGACCAGTATTTCCGGGGACGATCCGAGAATGCGAAGGTCATCGAGCGCCAGGTAATACATGTACGGAGACGGATTGGCCAGCCGGAGCGCCTCGTACATCCGCACCGGATCGGTCCGCACCGGAAAAGTGAAACGCTGGGACAGCACCACCTGAAAGGCGTCTCCCGCGAGTATGTACTCCTTCGCCCGGCGGACGGCCGATTCGAACTCCAGCCGCGTCGTCTGGGCGCGGAACGATTGCGGTCCGGATGCTTCATCCGGTCGGGATGGAAACGGTAAGACGTCCGTATCCGTCATTGGGCCGGGATTGGAAGCGTTTTCCATGACCGGCCGGTCTCCCAGTGACCCGCACAGTTCCATGAGTTCGATGAGCCGGTCTTCGGACGGTTCGTCCGAATGGATCACGATGTCCACGGTTTTCTCGATGTGATCGAATACGAGGACCTCCTCGGGGAACATGAACAGGAACTCTGGAACCGCCATCGGATCCGGGTTGGCGTCCGGGATGCGTTCGAACCGGCGTATGGCGTCATAGGAGACAAAGCCGACCGCGCCGCCGGAAAAGGGCCTCACCGAGGCGTCCATGCGGGCCTCGTTCACCAGTCGGCGCAGGACTTCAAGCGGGTGACCCTCCATCCGGTGCGTGATCCATTCCGGATCGGCAGCTCCGGTTCCCGGACCGGCGGTCCGGCCGGACCGGACCCGGACCTCGATATCCTGCCCCGATGCCTTGAACACGGCATAGGGTTTTCCGCCGAGAAACGAGTACCGGCCCCGCTTGCCGTCGCTCTCGAGGGACTCGTAGAGAAAGCCGAACGGCTGGTCCGCGTACAGGGCTTCGAAGGCGGAAACCGGCGGCCAGGAGGCCGGAATCCTGCGGTGGTGCACGATGCGGCGAGAAAGGACCGGTCCGCTCAAGAACGGCCCCCCCTCTGACCGCAGATATTCCGGCCCGCATCCCGCCGCGTCGCGTCCTTGAGACTCCGGACCAGGGCGGCGAGATCCTCCCCTTCCGCCGCGGCCCGGACGATGCGGCTTCCCACGATGACGCCGTCCGCGAGCCTCGAAAACCGCTTCACGTGCTCCGGAGTGGAAATGCCGAATCCCACGGCCAGCGGTTTTTTCGTCTGCCTGCGCATGCGCCGGAGAAACGCTTCGGCGCCCGCGGCCACAGCGCTCCGGCTCCCTGTGGTCCCCGTGAGGCTCACGCAGTACACGAACCCGGACGAGGCGGCCGCGATCTTCGCGAGACGGTCCGGGGGCGATGTGGGAGCCGCGAGAAAAATCAGGTCCAGGCCGGCGCTGCGGCAGGCGGCCGTCCATTCGCCGGCTTCATCGGCCGGAAGATCGGGTATGATCAGGCCTTCGAAGCCCGCGGCCTTGAGCTCGCGGACCGCCCGGTTCACGCCCCTGCGGTGGAGCGGATTGAGGTAGGACATCAGGATCAGCGGGACCCGGCCGTCCATGGAACGGGCCGCGCCGAGAACCACGTCCAGGTCGGCGCCGTTCGCCAGCCCGATGTTCGAGGCCTCCTGGATCACGGGCCCGTCCGCGATGGGGTCCGAGAACGGCAGGCCGATTTCGATGAAGTCCGCGCCGTTCTCGGCGAGTGTGCGCATGGTTTCGAAGAATTTTTCGATCGTCGGGTGGCCGGCCATCAGGTATGCCACGAGCCCGGCCTCGTTCCCTCTCCGGAGTTCCTCCCACTTTTCGGACAGCGTCATAGACGGCCTCCCGCGATGTCAAGGTCCTTGTCGCCGCGGCCAGACAGGTTCACGACCAGAATGCAGCCCGGCGATTGACGGCTGGCCCGGAGCGCGTAGGCCAGGGCGTGGCTGCTCTCGAGCGCGGGCAGTATGCCCTCCAGCTCGGACAGGCGATGGAAGGCCTCGAGCGCCGCGTCGTCCGGAACCGACGTGTACCGGATGCGGCCCGAATCCTTCAGAAAGGCGTGCTCCGGCCCCACCCCGGGGTAATCCAGACCCGCGGACACGGAATGCGTCGGAAGCACCTGCCCTTTCGCGTCCTGCAGAAGGTAGCTCAACGCGCCATGCAGAATACCCGGCCTTCCGTGGCAAAGCGTGGCGCCGTGCCGTCCGGGCTGACGGCCCCGTCCGCCGGCCTCGACGCCGACCATGGCGACGTCCGTGTCCAGAAACGGGTGAAACAGACCCATGGCGTTGCTTCCCCCTCCCACGCAGGCCACCAGCAGGTCGGGCAGCCGGCCCTCCTCCTTCAGAACCTGCCGCTTTGTTTCGAGGCCGATGACGGACTGAAAATCGCGGACCATCAGCGGGTACGGATGGGGACCGACCACGGACCCGATGCAGTAATAGGTGTCGCGGACGCGCGTCACCCAGTCGCGCATCGCTTCGTTGATCGCGTCCTTCAGGGTGCGGGTGCCGGATTCGACCGGAACGACCTCGGCGCCGAGCAGCTGCATCCGGTACACGTTCATGGCCTGACGCCGGACGTCGTCACTTCCCATGTACACCGTGCATTTCAATCCGAACAAGGCACAGGCCGTGGCCGTGGCTACGCCGTGCTGGCCGGCGCCGGTTTCGGCGATCACCCGGCGCTTGCCCATGCGCCTGGCCAGGAGGACCTGGCCGATGGTGTTGTTGATCTTGTGCGCGCCCGTGTGGCAGAGGTCCTCGCGCTTGAGGTACATCCGCGTCTCCTTCCGGCCGCGCCGGCGCGTCTTCTCGGACGGATGGATGGCGGTCTTACCGGTGCCGGCCGGAAATCGCAGCACGCGGGTCAGGGGCGTGGGACGGCCCACGGTGTCCCGGAGCAGGCCGCCGAGCTCCCGCAGGAACGCGCGATCCCTGCGCACGGCCCGGTAGGCGCGGTCCAGTTCGTCGAGCGCCGGGAATACGGTGTCCGGAACGTATCGGCCGCCGTAGCTTCCGAAATAGCCTCGGCGGTCGGGCTGGGATAAAATCATCTGGCCTCCGAAATAAATCGCTTCATTTTGTCGAAATCCTTCAATCCGGCCGCCCGCTCCACGCCCGTGGACACATCCACGGCCTGGGGATTCAGGACGGACACGGCCCGTTTGACATTGTCGGGCGTCAGTCCGCCCGCGAGCCAGAAGGGCCGGGGCAGGCCCCGGAACCGGCTCCAGTCGAAGGGGACCCCGTCCCCCGCCCCCGGATCGATAAGCGGGATTGCGTCACCGCAATCATCAATCCTGCGGCCGAGGGAAACAGCATCGTCCCCGGGACGCACGGGAATGCGTCGGATCAGACGGAAACGTCCGTCAAGCCCGGACGGACGCATCGGATTCTTTTCCCCGTGCATCTGGACGAACCGGATGCCCGCGATCCCGGCCGCCCGGGCCGCTTCATCCGCCGCTTCATCCCGGAACACCGCAACCGGAACGACGGACGAAGGCAGTTTCGCGATAATGCGGCCCGCTTCATCGGGCGTGATCCTGCGTCTGGACTCCGTGAACACGAATCCGAGATAGTCCGCGCCGAACCCCGCGGCTGCGAGCGCGTCGTCGATATTCGTGATGCCGCAGATTTTTATTTTTAATTCAATTTTCATTGTTTGATGATCAGCCTGGATAGTTCCGGGTTCCGAGTTTCGAGTTCCGGGTTTAGAAATATCTCGCTGAAATGATTAAGACCAATCCTGGAGCCGCCCGCGGCAATCGCGCAAGGTGGCGGAACAGGCAACTCCATTGTTTTACAACTCGGAACCCGGAACTCTGAACTATATTATCCCCGCAAGCTCCCCGAGCAGCTCCGGTGTCCGGAGAATCGACTCTCCGACGAGTATCGCGTCGTAACCCTTGTCCCTGAGCCGCCGGGCGTCGTCCGCGGACCGGATGCCGCTTTCCGCAACCCGGGTCATGGAATCCGGAAGCGCAGACGCCAATTCGAGAGAGATCGTTGGATCCGTTTCGAGTGTGTCCAGATCCCGGTTGTTCACGCCGATGATCGACGCGCCGGCCCGCACGGCCGCGTCCAGTTCCTTCCGGTCGCGGATCTCGACGAGGCAGGCCAGGCCGGCCGAGACCGCGGACCTGTGCAGATCCGCCAGCCGCTCAGGAGTCAGGATGCGGGCGATGAGCAGAACCGCGTCCGCTCCGGTTTCTCGGGACTGCTGAATCTGGATTTCATCGATAATGAACTCCTTGCGCAGAACGGGAAGGTTGCAGACTGAACGGGCATCCCGCATGTCTCCGACGGAACCCCCGAAATAAACCCGGTCCGTCAGCACGGAAACGGCCCTGGCGCCTGCCTTCTCGTAATCCGCGGCCGCGGCCGCGGGGTCAAGATCCGGCCGCAACGCGCCCGCGGACGGGGATTTCCGCTTCATTTCCGCGATCACGGACAAACCGGCCGCGTCAAGAGCGGACTTGAAATTCCGCACCGGTTCAACGGATCGCGTCACTTCAGCCGCGCCGGGATGCGCCTGTGAATCGGAACGTTTCAGCAGGCGGACTTCCTCCCGCTTGGCCGCGAGCAATTCTTCCAGTCTGAACATGCTGCTCAGCAGCCTCCGCCGATGCGCTTCATGCATTCCAGCTTCTCGAGCGCCCGGCCCGAATCGATGGATTCCTCCGCCATCCGGATGCCGTCCGCGATGCTCGGCGCCACGCCCGCCACATAGGCGACCGCGCCGCCGTTGAACAGGACCATGTCGCGGCACGCTCCTTTTTTCCCCCTGAGCACGTCCATGGCGATGACCGCATTGGCCTCCGCGTCCCCTCCGATCAGCGATTCCCGGCTCGCGCGGTTGAGACCGAAATCCTCCGGACGCACCGTGAAGGACCGGATGCGCCCTTCCTTCAGTTCCGTGACGGCCGTCGGGCCGGTGAGCGTGATCTCGTCCAGACCGTCCTCCCCATGCACGACGAGCACATGCTCCGATCCCAGTTTTTTCAGGACGCCCGCCACGGTTTCGGACATGGCTCCGTCAAACACGCCGATGAGCTGGCGTTTCGCGCCGGCCGGGTTGGTCAGGGGGCCGAGAATATTGAAAATTGTCCTGACACCGATTTCGCGCCTGGGCCCGACCGCGTTCTTCATGGCCGGGTGCAGGGCCGGGGCGAACAGGAAACCGATTCCGTTCTCGTCGATGCTCGCCGAAACGGCCTCGGGCGGCGCGTCGATCCTGACGCCGAGCGCCGAAAAAAGGTCGGCGCTCCCGCACCGGCTGGATACGGAACGGTTCCCGTGCTTGGCGACGCGGCATCCCGCGCCCGCGGCCGCGAGCGCCGCGAGCGTCGACACGTTGAACGTGCCGGAGCGGTCGCCGCCCGTGCCGCAGGTGTCCACAAGCCCGTCTTTGCGGCATTTCACCGGGGTGGCGGCCTCCCGCATGGCCCGGGCGAAGCCCGTGATTTCGTCCTCGGTCTCGCCCTTCATGCGGAGCGCCACGAGCAGAGCCGCGATCTGCGCGCCCGTCGCCTCGCCCTTCATGATGGACGCGGCCGCACGGTGGGCCTCTCCCTCGGTGAGGGATTCGGACCGCATCGTCTTGCTGATCGATTCTTTGATTGGCATAACCGGTTCCCCTCTGTCTGCGATTCCGCTTTCTTGCCTGCCTCCCGGAATCCCGGGCGGCGTGAAAACGCTCTCTCCCTGAAAACAAAAAACCGCGGGGTCTGCCCCGCGGTCCTGGTTGTTCCTTCAATCGGGGCGGGATACATCCGATGGTCCCGTCCCGGATCGGCTTTCATGCGCCGTTCAGGGAGGGCCTCCAGTGCCGCGCCACCACCAGTAATTCACGTTTTGAACCATTGCCGCTTTTCCCGTTTCGGGGTGATCGTTACTATAAGTAGAAACAATATAGCACATCAACAGGCGTTTGTCAAGCGTAAAATAGCATTTTATCGATGGACGAAACGGACGATGCAAGCTCATGGTTCACGGTTCATAGTTCATAGTTCATTGTTCATAGTTAAATAAGGAGCGGAAAACGGACCATCCCCATCCCAACAATGAACTAGGAACCATGAACTATCTTCTCACCGCATCAGCACACATACCCGGACCCAAGACCCCGGGGTCTCCTTCATCCAGGCCTGAATCGATCCGTTCATCGGATTGCATGCTCAACGGGACCCCGGGGTCGATAGGTCACCGCATCAACACGCACTTCCTCGATCGGCTGAAGCCGCCGGATTCCGCGCGCAAGACATAGACGCCAGACGCTAACCCGTCCGCCCCCCACCGGATGCGGTGCAAACCCGCCGGAAGGTTCGGAACCGTCCATGCCTCGATTTCCCGGCCCAGCGGGTCGAGTACAGTCATGCGCACATCCCCGCCCCAGGCAAGCGCGATCTCGAGCAGGGTCGCCGTGTTGAAGGGATTGGGATAAGGCGGCCACAGCATGAAACCGGCCGGCCCCCCGTCCGTAGTCGCGGGGTTCCGGACAGCCGACGCGGCGGCCAGAAACTTCATGTCGTCGAACACCAGACCGCCGCTCCCGGCCCCACCGTTCCCTATCGTCACGTTCAGGCCGATCCGGGTCAGCAGGGCGGTGTTCGGCCTCGCCGTCCCGACATTCGGCGCAAACGCCTCGAGCGGGAGCGTCACGGTCTCCGGTTCCGTGCCGGTCAGGACGCGGTCCTCGTACCAGTATTTCGTGTCCGTCTCCTGCAGACGGATGTGCAGGGTGCGGCCCGATCCGTCCGGCCTGAGCCAGAAACAGAGCGAACCGATGCGGCTCAGGTCGCCGGAAAGCGGCCGGGAGAGTCCTGCGTAGGAGGGACTGCCGCCGCCCAGGGTGTATTCCATGCGCATGGCGTTCCGGCCCTCGCCGGGTCCGGCCGTTTCGAGAAAGGCCGCGGCGGCGGTTCCCTGCCGCACCGTCCAGGCAGCCCGCAGATCCCCGTCCGAGCCGTATTCCTCGAAATCGTCTATGCTCCCGAATTTCTGGATCACGATGTCCAGCGTGTCCGGCTCCAGACCGTCCGAGGAGGCGATGACCGTGCACGTCCCGGATTCGGAACCCGGCCGGAGCACGACAGCGGCCGTTCCGCCTGACGGCACCGCAGGATTGGCGCCTTCCAGGCCGCCCGGACCCGTGACCGTGAACCGGACCGGGCCGGAGGCCGACACGCAGAGCCTTCCCTCCCGGTCCAGGATGAAACAGGTGATGGCAGACGCGTAAACAGGGTCGCTGAACAGCCGGCCCGGGTCCGCGGCGAGCGAGAGCCTGACCGGGACACTCCCTGCCCCGGCTCTGCGGATCACGAAGGCCGCGTCCGCCCTTCCCTCCGGCAGGGCCGGACTTTCCGCGGCCAGCAGACCGGCCGCGCTGAGGCGGATGCCCGACACGATCGGTTCCCCGGTCCACGTGTCCAGCCAGGTCACATCATAGGCGCCGTCTGCCAATCCGGTCAGCGTGAAACGCGAAGGCGCCAGGCTGAGTCCGTTCATCTGGCGGATCCACCCGAACGCGATCGAATCCGCTTCAAGACCGTACGCGTCGCATCCCTCGACCGACACGGCAGCGGCCGCCAGGGGCAGATGGGCATAGTCGAGGGTTCGGCTCACGGACGAGAAAACCCGCATCTGCTCCAGCAGCTCCTGCGTGAAAATGGATTTCGTTCCGAAATCCCACCACAGGGGAGCCGCGGCCAGACCGGAGGCCCAGGTCACCCACAGGGCATTGTGGTACAGCCGCAGGTAATTTTCGGACCCGGCCGCAAAGCCGCCGTAATTGTCCGTATGCCCGGCCTCGCCGAAAATTCCGGGTTTCTCGAAATCTCTGCGGAAACGCGCCGCGATGTCCCCGTAAATCCACAGGCTGGATCTCAGGGGATTGTTCGGATAGCGCGCCGCCCAGCTCTTTTCATACAGATGGACATTGGGCAGGTCAACGGCCCGGTAGCCGTCGGACCAGTACTGGCCTCCGCCCTGGGACACCGTGGTGGGGCGGCCGGTCGGATCGTTCTCGCTGAAAAACCGGTGTACCCGCTCCGTCCAGTCGAGCACGACGGCCCGGTCGTCGAAGGCCCATCCGTCCGTGCCGTTGATCTCGCACACGCTTTCCCATGACGCCAGGCTCCGGCTGTGGCCCCACCGGGCGATGAGATACCGGTACTGGCTGATTTCGAAATTCCAGGCTTCGTCGCTCCAGAAAAATTCCGCGGGTTCGCAGATCAGGCTGTAGGGATTGACATTCCAGGCCTTGGGCCACCCCGGCACGTTCGCGCAAAGCAGATCGTGCGGCCAGACCGACAGGATCATGTGCAGGCCGCGGGCCTCGGACCACTCGAGAATCCGGTCGATGCGGCCGCATTTCGCCTGGTCGTATCGGCCCAGTCCCGAGGCCATGGATTCGATGGGATTGCCTTCTCCGCCGTAGGTGATGTTCCAGTAATAATAGAGATTGGCGCCGGAGGCTTCGAGCTGGGCCAGACCCGTTGCGCCGTCGTTCACGCCCCAGGGATAAGAGGGTCCCACGCCGTAGAAGGAGGTTCCGTCGTCATGCATCAGGTAATGCGGATTGTCCGGAGAGACGCGTATCCAGCCGTGCAGCGCGGAGGGAACGGCCTCGAACTGATATTCCGGGCTGGTTCCGGTTCCGGCCGGGGTCTTCGCCGTCAGCGTGTACCGCCACCGGCCCGCCTCGTTCGGGGAGAAACGGACTTTCCACTGGTTCCGGCTTTCAAAATCGTCAAAAAACCCGAATACCGGCCACACGCGGCCGGATGGCGAGACGAATGAGGCGCGGACGTCGACCTGCATCGGGTCGTATGGATTCGAATAGGAAGCGTTCTGAAGGTTCAGCACGGCCTCGAATTTGGCGTACCGACCGGGATTCGCCGTGTTGGCCCGCAGTAAGGAAACGGACGGCGGTCCCGCCAGAACCAGGGCCGGATCCTGGAACCAGGCGCCGGACAGCATGGCCGACAGCGCGAACCCGATCAGACGATTCCGGAGTTTCATCATTTCATCCTTCCCGATAAAGAGCGTTGGAACGTTAACACGTTTGAACGTTCGAACGTTCAGATGTGTTAACGTTCCAACTTGTTTTCACCTGAACAGAAGGGGCAATCCGGATGTTCCGCCGGATTGCCCCTTCCCCTGAAACCTGAAACAGAAGACGCCCGGTTACTTGATCAGCGTCATCTTCTGATTCTGCGTTGTCCCGCCGGCGTTCATCCGGCAGAGATAGATACCGCTCGGAACTTTCTGTCCCCGGCTGTCCGTTCCGTCCCAGGACGCTGTGTACGCGCCCGCGGTCTTGCGTCCGGAAACCAGGGTTCGGATTTCCCGGCCCCTCATGTCGAACACCTTGAGGGACACGTCCGAGGTGCGTCCGACCTGGTAGTTCATCACCGTGGACGGGTTGAAGGGGTTCGGATAATTGCGGTCCAGGCTGAAACGGAAGGGCGCGGCTCCGGCCGATTCGACGGCGGACGGAAGCGGCGTGCTCGTCAGCTTGAACGGCGCGGCCCACGCTTCGGCCCTCTGCCAGCTCTGGAAATTGTCCGGCACATCGCCCCAGTGGTTCTGCAGGGACCGGGTGGTGGCTGTGGATTCCGTGTCATTGTCATTGACGTCGATCTTGCCGCACAGAATCATGCCGTCGGCCGGCACGAACGACCCGTTGAACTTGGCGTTCATCGAGGCGAGGGGTATCTTCATCTCGACGATGTATCCGCCGGCGAACACTTCCTGCGCGTATTCAGCGCCCTCAGGATCCCACGGCGAATATCCGTTGACCTGGATGTGGTTGCCCTGGCTCGGCCCGACCGCGGCGCCGAGGCGGAATCCGCCGCCCGTGTTCGGGTCGGTCACCGCGCCCTGCTGCTGGTCATCGCCGCGCCAGTAGGAGGTCAGGTCGCGCACGTCGTACAGGCCGCCGAAGAAATCGAAGCCGTCTCCGGCCCAGCACTGCGCGTCGCCGTTGGAAAGATCATCCACCACGCTCATACCGAGGTAGAGATTCTCGGCGTCCATGACGACGTATCCGGTGAAATTCAGATCGTCGGATGCCGTCGTCCAGGCGGCCGCCTCGTCGCCGGACGCGTGCTGGTTCCGGAGCGTGCAGCGCGTGAACGTCTGCGCCAGTCCCTCGAACTCGTCGAGGTACGCGTCCGCCGCGAAGTTGAAATTCTGGACGAACGGAATTTCGAACAGTTTCGAGGTGGCCGCGGTCACCGGCCCGCTGTTGCTGATGCCGTCGCGGACTTCCTTCTCGACCACCGCGCTCCCCTGCAGACCGGTCACGGTCATGGCATAGTACACGGTTTTGGACCCGCCGTTTTCGGTGTACATGCGATGGCGCCAGACCTGGGTGCCCCGGCCGATGTGCCTGGAAATCTGAATGACCCCGGGCGCGGTCACATCGGTGATCTTACCGGTCTCGCTGAAATAGAGGCTGTACGTCTCGCCGATATCCGCGGCCAGATCCGTCCATTCGATCGCGTTGTAGGGGAACACTTCTCCCGTGAAGGGATCCGTGTAGTCGGCCAGCCCGGCCGTGACCGTGATGGCCGGGGACAGCAGGTCCGCGGTGGCCGGCGGCGCCGCCTGCAGGAGGACGATGTCGTCCATGTAGATCGCGCCGGTGAAGGTGTTGTTGTTCTCGAACCCGATCCAGATCCGGCCGAAACCGCCGGAGGAATACGGCGTGAAACTGGATGAATCCGTTTCATAGGCTTTCAGGATGTCCAGGTAGATCTCGTTCCACTGGCCCTTCAGAAGGTCCGCGCCCGTGTAACGCTGATGGGCCCCGTCGGACCAGTGAGAGCGGTCCTGGCCCACGATATGGATGATGTTTTCGTCCGGGAAATCCGCAGGCACCCAGATCTTGAAGGCGGCCACATGGTCCAGGCTGGACAGGTTGATCTGGCCGGATGTCAATTGTCCGACGTTGCCGAGGGTGAAATCGAGACCGACGGACATGACGTGATTGCCCGCGGCCGTGGGATCCTCGACACGCTCCACCGCGCTGAGGCCCGGAGACCAGCGCGAGTCTTCCCAGGTGTTCAGACCCGTCTCGAAATCGGCCTGCACACGGGGTACGTCGCCCAGCAGGGTCACGTCGTCGATCAGGATCTGCCCCGTGTAGGCTGCGGAAGTCGAAATCTGGACGCCCCATTTGCCGAACAGGTTCGGGGAGTAAGGATTGAACGTCGCGGGACTCTTCAGGTTCAGCCCCTTGATGTGGAAGTTCAGACTCACCCATGTCTCCTTGGGCAGGTCAACTCCGTTGTAGTTCTCGGTGGTGTGCGACCAGTTGGCATTGTCCTGGCCCCAGAACTGGATGACCCCGTCGTCCGGGAAATCGGCCGGCAGGTAGAAGTGATAGCTGATGACATGGCCGTTCTTGGGGTCGTAGTTGCCCTTTTCGATGACGCCGGCCGTGCCGTTGTACTCGAGCGCGAGCACGAAACCGCCGGCGCCGGTCGGGTCCGCGACGCGCGCCACACTGGTCAGCGCGGCGCCCCACCCGTTGTCCGCGAATCCGGCCGTGCCCAGGGCCTCGGTCTCGAAATCCGCGATGACCTGGGCCTGGGCCGCGGGGACCGCGAGCAGGCACAGGAGCGAAAGAATCCACAACCTGGCTTTCATTCTGATTTCTCCTTCACTGTGATTTCCTTGTCTCGGATCGGGTCCGGGGATTTCGGATCAGAATCCCTGTCCCCCTTCGGGAAGACGCCGTTCGATCACCTCCTCCTCGTTATCGCCCGCTTCGAACCTCTTCCGAATCGAAGCGCGGCGGACCGTTGGTCACTGGGCTCCAAGAACGCCCGTGTCGATACGGATGAGGCGGCCTCCGGCTCCCATGTTCTTCGTCCGGTTGACGACCGCGTACAGATGCCGGCCGGGCCCCCAGGACATCTGATCCACGGGCGACGGAATGATGCCGTAGAACAGCGTGTTCCAGCCGCCTGTGGCCGTGTCGAAGGTCACCA
>CAZNXX010000061.1:0-6809 GCA_964577095.1 uncultured bacterium
TCCCCGCCGGCGTCAGAACCGATCCCAGGAGCCCAGTCGCGACAGTCCCGGCTTCAAGCCGACCGGACGCCATCCTGATCCCGCCCGCCTCCTTCCTGGACCCGGATAGCACCTGGGCCTTGACCATGAAGGGCGGTTGAATGCATTTTGACGCGGCCTGTACGGTTTTGGAATGGCTGGCCGCGAATCCTGCAGGAACCGGGATTCCGGCCCGCGACAGCAAAAATTTCGCCTGATATTCGAAAACACGCATTATTGATTATCTCAATGTTTAGACTGTCGTTATCCCATGGTCCGGGAACGATCGATACGTCTTTTATTTAAAATAAGACTCAGCTTAATTTAAATCAATGTAAATATTTATGGCATGTAATTTGCAAAAATAGACCAGGATAATAACATCACATGAAAAAAAGCGTATCCCAACATATACCGGACCTGTTCCGGTTCTTCCGAAACCTGTCGATCAAGCGCAAGCTGACGATGATCGACCTCTTGACCACGACCATCGCGCTCTGCGTGGCCTGCACCGCGTTCATCATGTACGAGCGGATTTCCTTCCGCCGCACGGTGCTCCGCGAGCTGACGGTCACGGCCGAGATCATCGGCCGGAACAGCACCGCCGCGCTCGCCTTCGACGACAGCCGAACGGCCGAGGAGATTCTCTCCGCGCTTCTCGCGCAGAAGCACATCGTGTCTGCCTGCATCTATAAGCTCGACGGTCAGGTGTTCGCGACCTATCTGCGCGAAAACACCAAGCCCGAATTTCCGCCGGCCTCGGCCGTTGATCAGCAGGTCTTCACCGGGGACCACCTGATTCTGACCCGGCCCGTCCTGCTGGAGGAGGACCGGATCGGCACGGTGTACATCAAGTACGACCTTCAGGAGATGCACGCGCGCTTCAGGCGGTACGGCCTCATCGCGCTGGTCATGATTCTCGCCTCGTCCATGATCTCGTTCTCGGTCGCTTCGCGGCTTCAGCAGATGATCGCCAAGCCGATTCAGAACCTCGCGGAGGTGGCTTTCACGGTGTCCCTGAAGAACGACTATTCGATCCGGGTGGAGAAGAAGAGCCGCGACGAGGTCGGCCAGCTCATCGACGGGTTCAACGAGATGCTCTCGCAGATCCAGGAGCGCGACCACGCCCTCACCCGGGCGCAGGAGACTCTGGAAAAGCGGGTTCAGGAGCGCACCCAGGAGCTCATGCAGGAGATTTTCGAGCGGATCCGGGTGGAGAACAAGCTGAGGGAGTCGCTGCAGGAGAAGGAGGTTCTGCTGAAGGAGATCCACCACCGGGTCAAGAACAACCTTCAGGTCATCTCGAGCCTGCTGTACCTGCAGTCGCGGAAGATCAAGGACACCGGCGCCCTGGACATGTTCGTGGAGAGCCAGAACCGCATCCGCTCGATGGCGCTCATCCACGAGAAGCTGTACCAGTCGGAGGACATGGTCCACGTGGACTTCTCGGAATACACGCGCAACCTCATCGGCCACCTGGCCAATTCGTACGGCACCCAGCTGAAGAAGGTGCGCATCGACACGCGTTTCGAGAACGTCATGCTGAGCATCGACAAGGGCATTCCGTGCGCCCTCATCGTCAACGAGCTGGTCACCAACGCCCTGAAATACGCCTTTCCAGACGACCGGAAGGGCACGATCCGAATCGACTGCGTGAAGGAAGCGGACAGCACGGTCGCCCTGACCGTCATGGACGACGGGGTGGGGCTCGGCGATTCGTTCGATCTCAACCGCAGTGAGACCCTCGGCATGCAGCTGATCCGCAGTCTCACCCAGCAGTTGAAGGGCAGAATCGACGTGACGAACGGCTGCGGCGGACCGGGCGGCGCGGCCGGGACGCGTTTCACGATCACGTTCAACGCATAAGGAAAAGGGAGGCGTTTCCATGAAGGAAACCCGAATTCTCGTCGTGGAGGACGAGGTCATCATCGCCATGGAAATCCGGGACCGGCTCGGCAAGCTGGGCTATACGGTCACGGGCGTCGCCCCCTCCGGCGAGGAGGCGATCCGGAAGATGACGGAGACGCATCCCGACCTGGTGCTGATGGACATCATGCTCGAAGGGCCCATGGACGGCGTCGAGACGGCCGAACGCATCCGCGAAGCGCACGACTTGCCGGTGATCTTCCTCACCGCCTATTCCGACAGCACGACCCTCGAGCGCGCGAAGATCAGCGAACCCTTCGGGTACATTCTGAAGCCGTTCGACGAGCGGGAACTGCACACCACGATCGAGATCGCCCTGTACCGGCACCAGATGGAACAGCGCCTTCGGGCGAGCGAGCGGTGGTTCTCGACCACCCTGAAGAGCATCGGGGACGCCGTCATCACCACCGACACCCAGCGCGTCGTGACGTTCATGAATCCCGTGGCGGAACGCCTCACCGAGTGGACCGCGGCCGACGCGGCGGGCAAGTCGATCGAGGCCGTATTCAGGGTCGTGAGCGAGAAGGGCCGCACGCCTGTGGTCAACCCGGTGGCGTCCGCCCTGCAGGACGACGTCGTGGCCGGGCTCGCCGAGGGCACGACTCTGATCTCCCGGAACGGCCGCGAAATCCCGGTCGACGACAGCGCGGCCCCGATCAAGGACGATAAGGGCCGCATCACCGGCGCCGTGCTGGTCTTCCGCGACATCGCCGAGAAGAAAAAGCTCGAGAAGCAGCTGCGGCAGGCGCAGAAAATGGAGGCGGTCGGCACCTTGGCCGGCGGCGTGGCACACGACTTCAACAACCTGCTCACCGCCATCCGGGGTTCCGTCGACATCGCCATGCTGACCATCAAGCCCGACGACCCCATCGTTCAGGATCTCCGCGAGATCCAGATTTCGGCCGAGCGGGCTTCGGACCTGATCCGCCAGCTTCTCATGTTCTCGCGCAACCAGCCGATGGAATTCACGAGCCTCTCGCTGAACCGCATTCTCGAGAGCCTCCTGAAAATGCTCCACCGCCTGATCGGCGAGGACGTCGGCATCAGCACCTCGCTCGACGCCCAGCTCTGGAGCGTCCGGGCCGACCGGGTGACCCTGGAGCAGGTGATCCTCAACCTCGCCATCAACGCGCGCGACGCCATGCCCGACGGGGGCAAGATATCGATCCGGACGGAGAACGTGACCCTCGACGAGGCCTATTGCCAGTCCGTGCCGGACGCGCGGCCCGGCCGGTTCGTCCGGCTCTCCGTCACAGACACGGGCATGGGCATGGACGCCGAGACCGTCCAGCGCATTTTCGAGCCTTTTTTCAGCACCAAGGGCCCGGGCAAGGGAACCGGCCTGGGGCTCTCGGTGGTGTACGGCATCGTACAGCAGCACGGCGGCTGGATCAACGTGTACAGCGAGCCGGGGCAGGGCACCACATTCAAGGTCTACCTGCCCGGCCACAGCGAACGGGAGGAGGTCCGCAGGACCGAGAAGGAACCGTCCGCCGCAGCGGTGCAGGGCATGAACGAGCGCATTCTGCTCGTCGAGGACGAGAAAAACGTGCGGGAATTCGTCAGCAAGGCCCTGAAACAGTGCGGCTACCGCCTGGGCGTCGCCGACTGCGCCGAGCAGGCGATAGAGCTGTTCCGGGCCGAATCCGGAAAGTTCGACATGGTGTTCAGCGACGTGGTCCTGCCCGGCATGAACGGCATCGACCTGGTCGAGAAGCTGAAAAAAGAGAAGCCGGACCTGCGCATCCTGCTGTCGAGCGGGTACACGGACCACAAGTCCCAATGGCCCCGCATTCAGGAGCAGGGATGGCGCTTTCTCCAGAAGCCCTACACGCTGACCGAACTGCTCCGGGTGATACGCGAAGTCATCGAATCGGACGCGAAGCCCGCGGCGAAGGCCTGATTCGGCCGCTGCAGAGGGATGGCCGTACGGGCCTTGCTGCGCTCCGGGTCTTCCGGCGTCCCGCCGGGAAACCGTAAAAAACAAAAGCCGCCCTTGAAGGGCGGCTTTTTCATTTCGGGAACAGTCTCGGCGGCGCGGACGACGGGTCGTTGCCCCGTCCGGTCAGGCGCGGTGATTCGCGATCAGGAGCGTCCGGGGATCGAGCTTGAGGCGCAGTTTCTCCAGATCGGCGCTGTCGCTGTCCTTGAGCAGTTTCAGATCGATGTGGTCCTGCATCGGATGGAGCTGGATGATCACCGAAAAATATTTCTTGCCCGCGGCCACCGTCACCGGAATGCCGGAATCGTCCGTGACGATTTCGCCCGGGGGCAGGGAGGCGGAAAACCACATCTCCACCCCGCGCTCGGCCGCGATTTCCTTCCAGAGCGCCCAGTCCGCGTCGGTCGCGGCGGAGAACGAGAATCCGTCGACGATGATCACGGCCGGCTTGAAGCCCGACCCCGCGGTGACCGTGTCCATATGCGTCCGGACCTGCTGCAGGGTGCGGTCGGCCCGCCGGAAATGGAGGATCAGCCGGTTGGAGACGATTTCTTCGTGCACGTCCCGCACGTCCTCCAGCCGGAAGGTCTGCGCCAGCTCATGGAACACGTGCTCGTACCAGCTTTCGATGTGACTGGGATTGTCCGAAAAGGACACGTGCAGCACCTTCTCCCCGCGGAGCAGGCAGTCGAGCGCGACGTGCGCCAGGCAGGCGGTCTTCCCCACTCCCTTCTTGGACGCGAATACGCCGAGGTTGCCCCGACCCAGTCCCCCGTGAATCGACTTCTCGAGGACCCGGATGGGGCTTCTCTGGTTCAGTTCTTTTTTAATCATTGGTAAAACCTTTCGGATGACGGTCCGTGGACCGGGGTTAGCGGCCTTTGGCCTTGTCAGCGTATTTCCTGATCAGTTCCTCGGAGATGGATTCCGGCACCTTCCTGTACTGGGAGAACTCCATCGTGAATTCGGCCTTGCCCTGGGTCGCCGACCGCAGGACGGTGGAATAGCCGAACATCTCGGCCAGCGGCACCTCGGACTCAATGACGGTGAACGCCTTGTCCTCCGTCGCGCTGTGGATGATGCCCCGCCGCTGGTTGATGGTGCCGAGCGCGGTGCCCTGGTACTCGGAGGGGCACTCCACGACGACCTTCATGATCGGCTCGAGGATGACGGGCTTGCACTTGCCGTAGGCCTGGCGGAAGGCGCCGATCGCCGCCTGCTGGAACGCGACGTCGGACGAATCGACCGCGTGAAAAGCCCCGTCGTTCAGCGTGACCTTCACGCCCACGATGGGGAACCCGATCATCGATCCCTTGGCGAGGCAGGCCTCGAATCCCTTCCTGCAGGAGGGGATGAATTCCAGCGGAATCGCGCCGCCCTTGATCTCGTCCGCGAATTCGAACTCCCCCTCGCGGAAGGGATCCATGCGGCCGCAGACCCGTCCGAACTGGCCGGCGCCGCCTGTCTGCTTCTTGTGCGTGTAGTCGAACTCCGCGCTCCGCGAGATGCTCTCGCGGTAGGCCACCTGGGGCGCGCCGGTCTCGAGATCGACCTTGTACTCGCGCCGCATCCGCTCGATGTAGATGTCGAGGTGCAGTTCCCCCATGCCGCGGATGATCGTGTCGTTGTTCTCCGGGTCCACGTAGGTCTGGAAGGTCGGGTCCTCCTTGGTGAACCGGTTGAGCGCCTTGGCCATGTTCTCGAGCGACTTGTTGTCCTTCGGCTTGAGCGAGAGCGAAATGACGGGGTTCGGCACGAACATCGAGGTCATGGCGTATCGGACGCCGCCGCCGGTGAACGTGTCACCCGACGCGCAGTCGACGCCGAACAGGGCCACGATGTCCCCGGCGCCCGCTTCGGTGATGTCCTCCATCTCGTCGGCGTGCATCCGGATGAGGCGGCCGACGCGGACGCTTTTGCCGGTGCGGGAGTTCGTGATCTCGTCGCCCTTGCGGATCTGCCCCTGGTAGATGCGCACATAGGTGAGCTGGCCGTACCGGGTGTCGTCGAGCTTGAACGCAATCATGACCAGGGGCGCCTGGATGTCCGACTTGAGCTCGACCGGCGCCTCGGCGCGGTCGAGGTCCAGGGCCATATTCTTGACGTCCGCGGGCCCGGGCAGGTAGGCCAACACCGCGTCGAGCAGGAGCTGGACGCCCTTGTTCTTGAAAGCGGACCCGACATAGACCGGCGTGATCCCGAGCGAAAGCGTGCCGGCGCGCACGGCTTCGTGGATCATGTCCTCCTCGACCCGGTCCTCGAGATAGGCCTCCATCAGCCGGTCGCTGAACAGCGACGTCTTGTCGAGCATGATGTCGCGTCTGGCTTTCGCCTTCTCCAGCAGGGCGGCGGGAATTTCCTCCTCCCGAACCGTCTCGCCGTTCGATCCGTCGAAATAGTACGCCTTCATGCGGATCAGGTCGATGACGCCCTCGAAGGCCGACTCGAGGCCGATGGGAATCTGCATCAGCACCGCGTTGTCGCCCAGCTTGTCCTTCATCTGGTTGACGACGCGCTCGGGGTCCGCGCCCATGCGGTCGCACTTGTTGATGAACGCGATACGCGGCACCTTGTAGCGCTTCATCTGGCGGTCCACGGTCAGCGACTGCGACTGAACCCCGCCGATGGCGCACAGCACGAGAATGGCGCCGTCGAGAACGCGGAGCGACCGCTCAACCTCGATGGTGAAATCCACGTGTCCGGGCGTGTCGATGACGTTGATCGAGTATTTCTTCCATTCCACGTTCGTCGAGGCGGACGAGATGGTGATGCCGCGCTCGCGCTCCAGGTCCATGGAATCCATGGTGGCGCCGGTTTCCTTGTCGTGGACCTCGTGTATGGCGTGGATCTTCTTGGTGTAGAACAGGATGCGCTCGGTGAGCGTCGTTTTGCCCGAATCGATGTGCGCGCTGATCCCGATGTT
>CAZNXX010000061.1:6909-10798 GCA_964577095.1 uncultured bacterium
GGGGACAGCCGGCCGTAGGCCGGCAGGGGGTTGCCAAGACGAACGTCCACAAACGGGGTGATCGCCTCAAGTCCCCCTGACAAGGGGGACAGCCGGCCGTAGGCCGGCAGGGGGTTGCCCATACCAACGCCGCCAGGCAGGACGACCGACGCCATGCCCGCCCCAAAACAGATCCTCTCCCTCATCGACCGGTTCGAGCGGAACAAGGACGCCTACAGTTCGGGCGCCTACAACGAGACCCAGATTCGCATCGAATTCATCGATCCGTTCTTCGAAACTCTGGGCTGGGACATCCACAACAAGCAGGGATACGCGGAAGCGTACAAGGATGTCATCCACGAAGACGCCATCCGCGTCGAGGGAAGCGTCCGCGCGCCTGATTACTGCTTCCGCATCGGGGGAACCCGCAAGTTCTTCCTGGAGGCGAAAAAACCGTCCGTCAGCATCAAGGACTCGATCCATCCCGCCTATCAGCTCAGACGATACGCCTGGTCCGCCAAACTGCCCCTTTCCGTTCTGACCGATTTCGAGGAATTTGCCGTTTACGACTGCCGGCTCAGGCCGAACAACGACGACAGCGCGTCCGTGGCCAGGCAGATGTACCTCTCCTTCCGCGATTACGCGACTCGCTGGGACGAGCTGGAATCCGTATTCTCGCGCGAGGCCGTGCTGAAGGGATCTTTCGACCGGTACGCGGAGGATAAAAAGGGGAAAAAAGGTACAGCGGAAGTGGATGACGCTTTCCTGAGCGAAATCGAGTCGTGGCGCGACGCCCTGGCCAGGAACATCGCCATCCGCAATCCCTCCCTTTCCATGCAGGAGCTGAATTTTGCGGTCCAGAAAACGATCGACAGGGTCATCTTTCTGCGCATCTGCGAGGACCGGGGAATCGAGACCCAGCATCCGCTCCGAATTCTGCTGAACGGGACGAATGTGTACAAACGCCTGGTCGAGATTTTCTATCGGGCGGACGAACGTTACAATTCCGGTCTCTTCCACTTTCAGAAGGAAAAGGACCGGTCCGAATCGCCTGATGGATTGACGCTCGGTCTGGACATAGACGACAAGGTTCTCAAGGATATCATCCAGAACCTCTATTATCCCCAAAGCCCGTACGAATTCTCCGTGCTTCCGGCGGACATACTCGGCCAGGTCTATGAGCAGTTTCTGGGGAAGGTCATACGCCTCACGGCCGGCCACCGCGCGGTTGTGGAGGACAAGCCCGAGGTCAAGAAAGCCGGCGGCGTCTATTACACGCCCACCTATATCGTGGATTACATCGTCAAGAACACGGTCGGCCGCCTTCTGGAAGGCAAAACGCCCCGGGAAATTTCCGGAGGCGCGAAAGACCCGCTTCGCGTCCTGGACCCCGCATGCGGCTCAGGATCGTTCCTGATTGTGGCCTATCAATACCTGCTGGACTGGTATCGGGACCGCTACGCCGAACAGGACACTGAAAAGCTCTCCAAGGGTCGCGAGCCGAAGCTGTATCAATCCCAGGGCGGCGGATGGAAATTGACGACCGCGGAGCGGAAACGGATTCTGCTCTCCCACATTTACGGCGTGGACATAGACCCCCAGGCCGTTGAAGTGACCAAGCTTTCCCTTCTGCTCAAGGTCCTCGAAGGGGAGACGGAAAACACGCTGACCAGCCAGCTCAAGCTCTTCCACGAGCGCGCACTTCCGGATCTCTCGAACAACATCAAATGCGGTAATTCCCTGATCGGACCGGATTTCTACGAGCACCAGCAGATGAGCGTTCTGGACGACGACGAACGCAGGCGGGTCAATGCTTTCGACTGGTCGGCTGAATTTCCGGAGGCCATGGAGGTAGGCGGCTTCGATGCGGTGATCGGGAACCCGCCGTATGGAGCCTTTTTAAATACTGAAGACAAAAATTATCTTATTGAGCATTACCCGGATGTTTCTGATTTTGAAACTAGCCAATTCTTTATAGTAAAAAGCAAGAACATTACAAAACAATATGGACTTATCAG
The DNA here is from genome assembly GCA_964577095.1 of uncultured bacterium. Classification (GTDB taxonomy): domain Bacteria; phylum Zhuqueibacterota; class QNDG01; order QNDG01; family DTFT01; genus JAFGAX01. The sequence goes on from CAZNXX010000061.1 coordinate 8,907, forward strand.
CTATATTGTCCCAAATACTTTGTTTTTAAACCTTTACGCAAAGTCTTTTCGACTTTTTATTTCTAGTAATTATTGCATAATTAATATTTCCAACCTATCTAACATAAATGTTTTTTCTAATGCAAGCGTTCGAACAGTAATACCTATTATTAAAAATGAATTAAACAGTAAGAATGAAACATATTTCTTAAGCTGGGATAATCCAGGAAAAATCTCTACCGTATGTAAAATAAAACAATCGCTCTTATTAAATAATGACAATATGTGGATTGAAAGCTTTTCTGATTCAAAATCATCCGCCTTAAAGGATAAAATCTGGATGAACTCAATTCCTTTGGGTGATATACTTAATGTATCCCAAGGGCTAATACCATATGATAAATACAGAGGTCATGACGAAAATACAATAAAAAATCGAATATGGCATTCCGACAAGAAAAAAGATAAGACCTATAAAAAAGAACTTAAGGGGGAAGATGTAAAAAGGTATTATATCGAATGGAATCAGAAACAATGGATCAGCTATGGGCCATGGCTTGCCGCGCCAAGAAAACCTGATTTTTTTAAAAAACCGAGGATTTTAATACGCGAAATAACCGATATCAAGCAGAAAATTATTCATGCTACTTTTACCGAAGAAGAATTCTACAACAATCCGGGAATCATTAATTGCATCTCAAAGGGATTGCCATATTCCCTGTTTTATGTTTTAGGATTGGTCAACTCAAAACTTATCAGCTATCTCCACTACTCTTATTCTCCAAAAGCCAGGAAAGGATTATTTCCAAAGATTTTAGTCAACGATGTAAGAAATATCCCGATTAGAAAAATTGATTTCCAAAATGTTAACGATAAAAAGATGCACGATTACATCGTATCTCAAGTAACCGAATTAATCCAATTAAAAATCCAACTTTCAAACAAAAAGACTGAACCCGAGAAAAATGTATACCAAAGACAAATCTCTGTTACTGACAGGAAAATTGATAAGTTAGTTTATAACCTTTACGAGCTGACCGACGAGGAAATCCGCATCGTAGAAGGTTCAACGTCGGCCCCCTGACAAGCCTTCAATACCAAGCGATATCATTGCTTGGTCCGCGAAGCGGAGGGGCGACGGGGGTTGCCCGGAGGAAACCACGTATCCCAGCAGACCGCAACGCAACCCCCTGTCGAGGTTCCGGCGCAGCCGGAACCTCGACATCCCCCTAGACAGGGGGACTACAGAGCCTGACCGACGAGGAAATACACATCGTGGAGGGCGACTAGTCAAACCGCCCCCCTGCCAAGGGGGGCTACAGGGGGTCGCCTGGCGGAAACCACGAATCCCAGCAAACCGCAAAGCAACCCCCTGGCCGCGTAAAACGCGGCCAGTCCCCCTTATCAGGGGGACTGAACTTGGGACATCCCTATGCCCTTCAGACCCAAATTCCTCTCCTACGATCCTCTCTTGAAAGAGAACGCCCGTCAAAACCGGCACAACCCCAGCCCGGCGGAAAAGAAGATGTGGAATGAGGTGCTGAGAGGAAAATCTTTCCATGAGCTGAAATTCACACGTCAGAAACCGCTGGACCGGTATATCGTGGACTTCTATTGCTCCGAGCTGAAGCTGGTCATTGAAATCGACGGACATTCGCACGGGGAGCAGGAAATCTACGACGCGGACAGAACCCGGAAGCTGAATGAAATGGGTGTCACCGTGATACGGTACATGAATGAGGACGTGATGAAAAATTTGGAAGGCGTGTACAAGGATTTAAGTGAAAAAATTCATACATTAAAGGAAGCGGGAGGCCGTTAAGCAACCCCCTGGCCGCGCAAAGCGCGGCCTGTCCCCCTTGTCAGGGGGACGGTTATCTCCTCGGCCTACTGATTCATTTCAATACTGATAC
>CAZNXX010000061.1:10898-14466 GCA_964577095.1 uncultured bacterium
CTTGTCAGGGGGACGGTTATCTCCTCGGCCTACTGATTCATTTCAATACTGATACATTCGATTATCGGGTCCCTTCTTACCGGACCGGGGAGTTGCCCGAATGAACGCCAAATCCTCCGAAGCAAAAAATGAAATTGAGAGCCTCCGCGAGGCCATCCGGCGGCACGACCACCGCTACTACGTGCTGAACGACCCGGAGGTTTCGGACCGGGAATACGACCGGCTCATGGCCCGGCTCTCGGACCTGGAGGCGGGCCACCCGGAATTCGCCTCCCCGGATTCGCCCACCTGCCGCGTGGGCGGCAGCCCGACGAAGGAGTTCCCGGCCGTGACGCATCGGGCGCCGATGCTGAGCCTCTCCAACACGTACTCCACCGACGAGCTGATGGAGTTCGACAAGCGCGTCCGAGGCGCCCTTCCGGACGAGTCCGTCGAGTACGTGGCCGAGCTCAAATTCGACGGCATCGCGGTCAGCCTGGTCTACGAGGCCGGCCGGTTCGTCCGCGGAGCGACGCGGGGCGACGGCGAACGCGGCGACGACATCACCGAAAACCTGAAGACCGTGCGCTCCATCCCGCTGCGGCTGTTCGGGGGTTCCGGACTGCCGGCGGACGTCGAGGCGAGGGGCGAAGTGTACATTCCCAGGGCCGGATTCGAGAAGATGAACCGGGAGCAGGCGAAGCTCGAGGAGAAGCCTTTCGCCAATCCCCGCAACGCCGCGGGCGGCACATTAAAACTGCAGGATCCGAAAGCCGTGGCCCGGCGGCCGCTCCAGTTCACCGCGTACAGCCTCATCGCGGCCGTCCCGGCCGGCACCCAGCTGGACCGCCTGCACCTCCTCCGCGAGCTGGGGCTTCCGGTCAGCCGCCACTCGGCCCTGTGCAAATCCATGTGGGAGGTGGTCGAGTTCTGCGGAGGGTGGGAGGAGCGGCGCGACAGCCTGGCCTTCGAGATCGACGGCGTGGTCGTCAAGGTCAATTCCATCGGCCAGCAGGAGCGGCTGGGCGTGACCGCGAAGAGCCCGCGCTGGGCCGTGGCCTACAAATTCAAGGCGCGGCAGGCCGCGACCGTGCTGAAGAAAATCCATTTTCAGGTCGGCCGGACCGGCGCGATCACGCCCGTGGCCGAGCTCGCGCCCGTGTTCCTCGCAGGGTCCACGATCAGCCGCGCCACGTTGCACAACGAGGAGGAAATCCGGCGCAAGGATATACGCGAAGGCGACACGGTTCTCATTGAAAAGGGAGGCGACGTCATCCCCAAGATCGCGTCCGTGGTGCTGGCGAAACGGCCGCCGGACTCGCGGCCCTTCGAGATGCCCGAGGACTGCCCGGTCTGCGGCTCGCCGGTTTCGCGGACCGAGGACGAGGTCGCGGTGCGGTGCGAAAACGTCGCCTGCCCCGCCCAGGTGCTCCGCAGGATCGCACATTTCGCCTCGCGCGGCGGCATGGACATAGACGGGCTCGGAGACGCGGTGGTCCGCCTGCTTCTCGAAAACCGCCTGGTGTCGGATTTTGGCGACCTCTACGCGATGAAGCGCGAGAAGCTCGCCTCGCTCGATCGCATGGGAGAGAAAAGCGCGGCCAACCTTGTGGCCGCGGTCGAGAAATCGAAACAGCGGCCCCTCGATCGCGTGCTGTTCAGCCTGGGCATACGGCACGTGGGCGAAAACGTGGCGTCCCTGCTCGCGGACCGTTTCGGCTCCATGGACGCGGTCGCGGCCGCGTCGCCCGGGGAGCTGGCCGCGGTGGAGGGCGTCGGCCCGGTCATCGCGGAGAGCGTGGCGCAGTTCTTCTCGCAAAAGGGCAACCGGAAGGTTCTGGAAAAGCTGAAGAGCGCAGGCGTGCGGATGGAGCAGGAGCGCCGGAAGCCGTCGGAAGGCGGCGTTTTTCAGGGCCGGATTTTCGTGCTCACCGGAACGCTCCAGGGCTTCACGCGCGAGGAGGCGGCCCGGCGCATCGAGGCGGAAGGCGGCGTGGTCACGGGATCGGTCAGCCGGAACACCGACTTCGTGCTGGCGGGCGCGGAGCCCGGATCCAAGTACCGCAAGGCGCTCGATCTCGGCATCGAGATCATGGACGAGGACACCTTTGTCGGCCGGCTGGAAAAGGCGAAACGGAGGAAGCCGCAGGCCGGCGGACAGCTGAAGATCGGCCTGTAGGCCGCGTGACGTTTCGATACAAAAAATGACAGGAACCAGACACGCCCCCGGCCCGTTTGTCGTATATTTCGGGCATGGAACCAGCGTTGCATCATGAAACCGGAGGTTTTCGAATGAATCGGAAATGGCTCATAGCGGCGGCCGGCCTGACGGCCGCGGTCTGCTTTTTTGCATCCTGCTCAAAGGACAAGAAACCGCTGGACCGGAACGACCGCTACCTGCTGGTCGTGCTGTCTGCCAACGGCCCGCGCTACGAGGGCACCGCCTACACCGTGCCCCCCCTGCCGTCCCTGCCCCCGACGGATATCGCCGTCTGGGTCACGGACATGGACGGCCGCCACGTGAAGACCCTGGCCGTCACGCCGAGTGTCGTCAGCGTGAGCACTTATTCCCACGTCGACCACCTGCCCGCCTTCGCGGCGTCCGCGGGCGTGACCTACGAGGGCCTGCAGGCGGAAACCGGCGGCCAGCCGGGCGTCGCGCCTTCCTTCGACGCCGTCACCATGGCCAGCCCGCTTTTCGAATCGGATTCCGCCCGTGCCTTCCAGGCCGTCTGGGACCTGACGGACAATACGGGCACGGCCGTGGCGAAGGGGAACTACACCGTGTGGGTGGAGACGGCCAATATCGTCAAGAACGACCCGACCATTTACACCATCAAAGCGGAAAACACGTCGGTGACGGTTGACCTGGTCACGGAGGCAGCCGGAACCGCCGCGGCCACGGCCCATATCCAGAGCGTCGCCGTTTCGTTCGTAAGCAACGTGCCGGAGCCCGCGGGAAACATACTGGACCCCTGATCGTTCCCTCCTCCTTCTCTGGGATGAAAGCCCCGCCAACTTCGGTATCGGCGGGGCTTTTTTATTACGGCGTATCAGTTCCGGGTTCAGAGTTCCGGGTTCCGGGTTGAAAAACCTCAGGGGAAAACCAAACTTGTTTTAACTCGGAACTCGGAACGCGGAACCCGGAACACCCCTTCCCTGCGATTCAACCCTTCAACGGCACCATGAACCCTCCCCCGCTCATCGCCGCGATCCTCTGCGCCAGGGTTCTCGAAATGATCAGCGGACATTTCGGGTTGCGGCTGAAGGTCAGGCGCACCGCCGGCGTGAACACGCCGTGCGGTTCGGCGCGGATGTCGCGCCAGGGGATGGACAACGGCGCGTGCCCGGGCTTGAAAACCGCGATCACGGACAGGCTCAGTCCGCTGGTTTCCGCGCCGACGTTCAGCATCCCGGTGTAATTGGTGCTCCAGCGGAAAGAACCGCTCTGGAATCGGAGAAGCTTTCCGGTCGCGTCGGACTGGGCCGGGTACGATTCGGCCAGGGCCGCCCACCCGCTCATCCGCGCGACCAGCCGGCACATGAGAACCCAGAAAACCGGAAGGACGATCCAGAAATAGCGGGACAT
>CAZNXX010000061.1:14566-16258 GCA_964577095.1 uncultured bacterium
AGCCGGGCGATGTACATTCCGGACGGGACGCTCCTGCCGTGGGAGTCCTTTCCGTCCCACCGGACCCGGTGACCGCCCGCCGGCATGCGCTCTTCGACGAGCGAGCGCACCCGCTGTCCCAAGGCGTTGAATACGGCGAGCCATACCATACCCGGCACGGATATGCGGAATTCGATCTCGGCTGACGCGTTGAACGGATTCGGGTAGACCGACTCGATCGCCGGATTCCCGGGCAGGGTACGGACGGACCCCGGCCGGACCGCCGAAACTGCCGCGGAACGGTCCGTATAGCCCGTATGCAGAAGACTTTCGGACACCTCGCCGAGCGGACGGCCGAGAAAGTCCGCGTACAGGCTCTGCAGCTGCGGGTTGTCCTGCGACTTGCGGAGCGGCATCGCGGCGTCCTGCGCGTACGCGGCCTGTATCCGCGCCAGGAACTTCTCGGCGGCTTTCTGCGCCGCGTGCGCTGCGGACTTGATGCCCGTCACAAGGAACGCGGAGATGACGCCTGATATTCTCAGAAAATCGCGGCGGGTGACCGTCCGCTTTTCGCCTTTGGCTTCACTCATGAGGGACCTCGCGTCAAGTGGTGTATTCTTTTTCAATGGGTTGACCGCCGCCGTTGAGACAGCCGCCAGGACAGGCCATCACTTCGATCGCCGTGTAGGGGGATGTTCCCGCCTCGATGGCCGCGCAGACGGCGCCGGCGTTCACCGCGCCGCTCACGACCGCGACCCTGAACGTCTGTCCGCCCGCCGTGATCTCCGCCTCACGAACGCCCTCGGTGCCCCGAACCGACAGAAATTCAACGTTTTCCAGCGGTTTTCCGTCCAGCTCCTCCGTCACGCGGCGAAGCGCCGCCTCCATGACGCCGCCGGTCGCGCCGAAGATGGTCGCCGCGCCGGTAGACGCGCGGAAAGGATCGTCCGCCTGCTCCTCGGGCAGGGCGTCGAAATTCACGGCTGCGTCCCTGAGCCACTGGATCAGCTCGCGCGTATTGATCGTGGCGTCGATGTCCCGGAATCCGGACTTCGCATTCTCGATCCTCAATCCCTCGAATTTCTTGGCGATGCAGGGCATGATCTGGACCGTGTAGAGCCGGTCCGCGGCCACCCCGATCTGCGCCGCGCCCCGGGTCTTGGCGACCGCCCCGAGCATCTGGGCCGGGGAACGCGCGGTCGAGAGATTGGGGATGAGGCCGGGATGGTACGTTTCCACGAAACGGACCCATCCGGGGCAGCACGAGGTGAGGAGGGGCAGCGGCCTGTCCAGCTCTCCCCGAATCCGGCCCAGGAGTTCGGCGCTTTCCTCCAGGATCGTCAGATCCGCGCCGAATTCGACGTCCCAGACCCTGTCAAATCCGAGCCTCCTGAGCGCGGCGAACATCCGGCCCGCCTCGTACCGCGACGCATCGTCCCCGAACGCCTCCCCCAGCGTGTAGCGGATCGACGGCGCGGGCATGGCCACGGTGACCGTGTCCGGATCCGCGAGTTTCAGCCGTATTTCATCCATGAATGAGACGGTCTCCCGAATCGCCGACTCGGGACATCCCTTCAGGCACTGACCGCATGCGATGCAGGCGGCCGGATTGGGGATGTGGTGAACGCACCAGGGAGTTACCGGCAGGGTGCGCGCGATGGCGCCCGTCGGGCAGACGCCTTCACATTTGCCGCATCGCATGCAGTCATCCTG
>CAZNXX010000062.1:0-13164 GCA_964577095.1 uncultured bacterium
TAAGGAGGAAACAGTCATGCCAAGAGGAGACGGAACCGGACCCATGGGAATGGGCCAGATGACGGGCCGCGGCGCGGGCTTTTGCGCGGGCTATGGAATGCCGGGGTACGTGAATCCGGGATTCGGAGGCGGTCTTGGAATGCGGCGGGGAGGCGGATGGGCCGGCGGGGGAAGAGGCCGTCGGAACTGGTTTCATGCCACCGGCCTGCCCGGCTGGAGCCGTTTCGGCGGTTCCGCTCCGGCTCAGCCGGCTTTCATGAACCCGGATCCGGAGGCGGAAAAGCAGGCTTTGAAAACCCAGGCCGAAGCGCTTCAATCCGAACTGGATTTCATCCGTAAGCGGCTCAGTGGCCTGGAAACGGAGAAAGCCGGCGGGTGACGACGGCCGCCATCAGCAATAATTCTCAAATGTGAAGCGGCGGACCCGGCCCGCCGGGCTGTTGCGCCCGCGCCTGCCGGGTTCCCGCTGACTGAAAGGAGCACCCGAATTGAAAATCGTTTTTACCGCATCCGGGGACGATTTGAGCGCGCCCCTGGATCCCCGTTTCGGACGCGCCGCAAAATTTCTCGTGTACGACCTGGAAGCCGGGACATTTGAAATTACTGATAACAGCCAGAACCTGAACGCGGCACAGGGCGCGGGCATACAGGCGGCTGAGCAGATCTGCCGGCTGGGCGCCGGGGCCCTGGTGACCGGACATTGCGGTCCGAAAGCTTTTCGCGTCCTGTCCGCGGCCGGGGTCAAGGTGTACAACACCGACGCGGCCACGGTTGCCCAGGCGCTGGAACGATTCCGGTCCGGGGGTCTGAAAGAGGCGTCTTCAGCGGACGTCGAGGGGCATTGGACTTGAGCCGCCTGAGGAAATCCGGAGGAGAGAGCCATGCCCGGATTTGACGGAACCGGGCCGGCCGGACTGGGACCGATGACGGGCCGGGGGAACGGGTACTGCGTTCTGAGAAAAACCGGAACCGGGGACGGACCGCTCATCGGCTTTGCCGGACTTTCCGGATGTCCGATCCTGAGTGGTCGGCCCGGCCCGGTTCTCGACCGGCATCAGATCCGGACGCGGCTTCGCGGCCTGCAATGGCGGATCCGGATGTTGCAACAGTCCTTGTTCACGGTGAATCGAGATCAGGGAGGGACATGAAAGCGATGGAATCGGTTTCCAGCCTCGTCCCCGACGGAGTTTTCCTGACCAAGGGGGTCGGGAAGAGCCGGGAAAAACTGTCCTCTTTCGAGGAAGCCCTCCGGAACGCGGGAATCGCCATGTTCAATCTGGTCAGCGTGAGTTCGATCTTCCCGCCGGGATGCCGGTTGATATCGCGGGCCGAGGGCATGCGCCATCTCCGTCCGGGTCAGATCGTATACGCCGTGATGGCGCGATCGGAGACGAACGAGCCGAACCGCCTGATCGCCGCGAGCATCGGCATCGCCATTCCGCGCAACAAGACGCATTACGGGTATCTTTCGGAGCATCACTGCTCCGGGATGACCGAGAAAACGGCGGGCGATTTCGCGGAGGACCTCGCGGCCCAAATGCTGGCCTCGACTCTCGGCGTTCCCTTCGACGTGGACAAGGACTACGACCAGCGGAAGGAACAGTTCCGGCTCGGCGGAGAAATCGTCACGACCCGCGAGATCACCCAGACCGCAAAGGGCGACAAGAACGGTCTCTGGACCACGGTGATCGCCGCGGCCGTGCTGGTGAAACGGTCCCGGTGAGACGGGGATCGGCGGTATCATGAAGGCGTCCGAACGGATCCCGGCAGGCGCTCCCGCGGAAGGCCGAAACAGTCCGGTCATCTCGATCGCGTCCGGAAAGGGCGGCACGGGCAAGACCACGGTCACCCTGAACCTGGCGAAGGCGTGCGGTTCGAAAGTGCAGATCCTCGACTGCGACGTCGAGGAGCCGAACGGCCATCTCTTTCTCAGGGGCCTGTCCCGGGGCGCGCAAACCGTCAATCTCTCCGTGCCGCAGGTGGACGAATCGCTCTGCGACGGATGCGGCGAATGCGGCCGTTTCTGCGCGTTTCACGCCATCGCGGTGCCGAAGGACAGGCCCATCCTGTTTCCCGAACTCTGCCATGCCTGCGGCGGGTGCAGCCGTGTCTGCCCCCGCGGCGCCATCGGGGAGACGCAGCGGCGCATCGGCGCAATTGAAACCCTGGACGCCGGGGACATCCGCCTGATCCAGGGCCTGCTCGACGTGGGCGTGGTCATGTCGGTGCCCCTCATTCACGCGGTGAAGAAGCGGATGGAGGCCGGGACGCCGGCGATCGTGGACGCGCCGCCCGGGACTTCCTGTCCGGTCATGGCCGCCGTGCGGGGGACCGATTTCACCGTTCTCGTCACGGAGCCGACGCCGTTCGGCCTGCATGACCTGTCCCTGGCCGTGGACATGATCCGCCGGCTGGGCATTCCCTTCGGGGTCGTGGTGAACCGGATGGGCGTCGGTGACAACCGCGTCCATGAATACTGCGGCCGTGAAGCAATCCCCGTTCTCGCGGAGGTGCCGGACGACCGCCGCATCGCCGAAGCCTATTCCAGGGGCGAGCTCATCGTGGACGCCCTGCCGGAATACCGTCCCCTGTTTCAGGGCCTGTGGAAAACGCTGATGGAACGAATTACCGGAGAAAGCCGTTGAAAAAAGCGGGCATCATCCGCTGTTTTCAGACCGAGGACCTGTGCGCCGGAACCACTGATTTCGTCTGCGCCCGTGAGGGAAAAGGCGCGTTCAAGGAGACAGGTCCCGTGGAGGTGGTCGGTTTCGCGACCTGCGGGGGATGTCCCGGCAAGAAGGCCGTTCCGCGCGCCCGGATGATGGTTGAAAAAGGGGCCGAGATCATCGTCCTGTCCTCCTGCATCTCGAAAGGCAATCCCATCCAGTATCCGTGCCTCCATTTCGCGGCGATACGCGAGGCGGTTGAAAAAGCGCTGGCCGGGAAAGCCGTTCTGATCGATTGGACCCATTGAGGGAGGCGTCATGCCCACTTACGAATACGTCTGCGATGAATGCGGCGGCCGGTTCGACAGGCAGCAGGGCATTTCCGAATCGCCCGTGAAGGCCTGTCCGGAATGCGGCGGAAAAGTGAACCGGGTGATCAGCGGCGGAGCCGGATTCCTTCTCAAGGACGGAGCCGGCGGCAGGACACGTCGGGAGGGCGGGGACTGCGCGCTCCATTCCACGGGCAGGACCTGCTGTGGACGGGAGGAGCGCTGCGGGGATGGGGATGCGACGTGCGGGAGTTAGGACAGGACCGGAGCGGCCTGCGGTATCTGTACGGACCGGTTCCCTCCAGGCGTCTCGGCCGGTCCCTGGGCGTGGATCTCGTTCCTTTTAAAACCTGCACCTATGACTGCGCCTACTGCCAGCTCGGACCCACGACCTGTCTGACGACGGAGCGGCGAAACCACGCCGATACGGACGAGATCATTGACGAGCTGGAGTGGAAGCTGGCCTCGGCGGGAACGCCGGACACCATCACGCTGGCGGGATCCGGCGAGCCGACTCTGCATTCCGGAATCGGCGGACTCATCGATCGGATCAAGACGGTCACCCGGATCCCGGTGACTGTGCTGACCAATGGATCGCTTCTCTGGATGCCTGAGGTGCGCGAGGCTCTGATGGAGGCCGACCGGGTGATTCCGTCCCTGGACGCCGGGGATGATCAAACCTTCAAGACCGTGAACCGGCCGCATCCGGCTGTCGACTTCGAGCGTATGGTCGACGGTCTGGCCGCATTCACAGCCGTCTTTAAAAAGCCCGTCTGGCTGGAAGTCTTTCTCCTGAAGGGCGTGACGGACAAACCCGCTCAGGCGGCTTCGATCGCCGCGTGCGCGGCGAAAATCAGGCCTGAACGGATTCAGCTCAACACGGTCACCCGTCCGGCGTTGGACGGGTTTGCCAAGACCGTGCCCCGGGAGGCGCTGGAAGACCTGGCGGAACGGTTCGATCCCGCCGCCGAGGTGATCGCCGCGTACCGAACCGCCGGACCGATCGAGGGGGACACCGTCTCCGAAGCTGAAATCCGGGGACTCCTGGCGCGGAGGGCCTGCACGCTCGAGGACATCGCCGCCGGTCTCGCGGTCCGGGAGATGGTCCTGCTGAAACAGTTGGACGAGTGGACGCATGCCGGAATCGTCCGTGTCGTGGCTCAGGACGGCAAGTGCCTCTATGTCCTGGCCGGGACTCAGGGTTCCCCGGCCTGATCTTTCACTGTGACGGGCGGTTGACCCGGCCGCATCGGATTTCATCACGGATTTGGATAAACCGGAGAATACATTGAAGCGGATCACATTTCTGCTCTGCATCGGATGCGGTCTGGCCCTGTCCGGCCGGACCCCGGTCGCTGACAATAACCCCGCCGGTCTCGAATTTGTCTTTGTCAAGGGCGGGACCTTCGACATGGGCGATGTTTTCAACCGCGGGGATGCGGACAGCCGGCCCGTGCACCGGGTCACGGTTTCCGATTTTTACCTGGGAAAGACCGAAGTCACGGTCGCCCAGTTCCGGGTATTCTGCAGGGCGACCCGCAGGAGCATGCCCCTGACGCCCGAATGGGGGTTACAGGAGGATCATCCGGTGGTCAATGTGAACTGGACCCTGGCCCGGGCGTTCTGCGACTGGGCCGGGTGCAGGCTCCCCACCGAGGCGGAATGGGAATACGCGGCCCGGAACCGCGGCGACTCGCTCCGGTTCGACTGGGGGAACGCGGCGCCGTCCGGCACTGCCGGAGGAAACGTGGCGGACGAATCGCTCCGGGCCGTGAAGCCCAGGACCCTCATCTTCGAGGGATACACGGACGGCTGGCGGTACACATCCCCGGTCGCGTCCTTTGATCCCAACCCGCTCGGGCTGTTCGACATAACGGGAAACGTGTGGGAATGGTGCGCGGATTGGCACGGGCCGTACGCGGGGGAGCCCGTAACCGACCCGAAAGGGCCGGAATGCGGAACGCATCGCGTCCTGCGGGGCGGATCGTGGATGAACGACCCCGCGAGCTGCGGGACGACGAACCGGTTCCGGAACCGGCCGAAAAATTTCTACGAATGCTACGGATTCCGCGTCGCGCGGTGACGCCGCTTCGGGCGGGCCGTTCGGCCGCGTGGCCGGCCGCTCTATCACGGGAGGTACCGCATGCCGCGCATTGAGCCTTTTGAAACACATGCCGACCGTTACGACGACTGGTTCGAAAGGCATGACGTCGTATACCGTTCCGAATTGCAGGCGGTGACGGGGTTCATCCCCGCGCAAGGCGAGGGCATTGAAATCGGTGCGGGCACGGGCCGATTTACGTCCCCCCTGGGAATCCGGTTCGGGGTCGAGCCCGCCGGCCGGATGGCGCGGATCGCCGCGGACAGGGGGATCCGGATCGTCCGCGGAACCGGCGAGGCTCTGCCCGTCCGCTCCTGCGCTTTTGACTTTGCGGTTCTGGTGACCACCCTCTGCTTTCTCGACGACCCGGCGCGGACATTCCGGGAAATCAGCCGCATTGTCAAACCCGGCGGAGCGGTGGTCGTCGGCTTTGTGGACGCGGAGAGTCCCCTGGGGCGGCAGTACCGGGACGCGTCGCAACGGAGCCGGTTTTATTGTGACGCTGTCTTTTATTCGGTTCAGGCGGTGATGACGCTTCTGGCCGAAACCGGGTGGTCACGGCCGGAGGCTGGCCAGACGCTCTTTTCGGCCATGGAGGACATCCGAAGCGTCGAACCGATGCGGCCGGGCTGGGGGGAAGGATCCTTTGTCGTCATTCGGGCGGTGAAATGAAATTACGTGGGATGAAAACACGCATGGACCTCGGACGGCCGGAACGGGACGCCATCCGCGGCTGGTTCGACCGGTACGTTCAAACGTACACGGACGGCGGCGGGCCGGATGCCGGTCCGATGGTCCTGAAAAGGGACCACAGCCTGCGGGTGTGCGAAGAAATCGTCCGGATCGGTGAATCCCTGAACCTGGACGGTCCGGATCTTCTTTTTGCCGAGACCATCGCGCTTCTGCACGACATCGGCCGGTTCGAGCAGTACGCCGTCCACCGCACCTTCGCGGACCGGAAATCCGTGAACCACGCCGAATTGGGCGCGCAGGTCCTGAACCAGCGGAATGTTCTGGCCGGCCTCGACGGGGAGACCGCGGCCGAGGTCCAGCGCGCGGTGATGTGCCACAATATGGCCTTTCTGCCCGACGATCTGGACGGCCGCGGAAGGATGTTCTGTCTGATGCTCCGGGACGCGGACAAACTGGATATCTGGAAAGTCGTCACCGACTACTACGGCCGCACGGAAGGGCCGGCCGACACCACCATCGAGCTGGACCTCCCGGACACGCCCGGCGTGTCGGAGGCGGTGGTCCGGGACCTGATGGAAAAGCGCATCGTCCGGTCCGATCACATCCGCAACCTGAACGATTTCAAACTGCTTCAGGTCGGCTGGGTGTACGACATTCATTTCACGGTTACCGTTGAACGCCTGAAGGGACAAGGCTATTTGGAAAAAATCCGCGCGGTTCTGCCGGAGAGCCCGGCGGTCGAAGCCGTATTCCGCGCCGTCGCGGATCATCTGAACGCTCCGCACGACGGCCGGCAAGGATGGCTGCATGGCTGAACTGACGGAAATCGTCGTCATCAGCGGCAAGGGCGGCACCGGCAAGACCAGCATCACGGCCGCATTCGCCGCGCTCGCGCACCGGCCGGTGATCGCGGACTGCGACGTTGACGCGGCGGACCTGCACCTGGTCCTGTCTCCGCGGGTCCGCGAGAGGCACGAATTCCGCGGCGGCCATGAAGCGGTCATCGATCCGGCGCGCTGTTCCGGTTGCGGCACGTGCGCGGAGCTGTGCCGGTTCGACGCGATCCGACGCGATGAAGCGGGCGGGCCGGACGGCGTCCGATACGCCGTGGATGTGGCCGCGTGCGAGGGATGCGGGGTCTGTGTCCGTTTCTGCCCGGAGAACGCAATCGCCTTTCCAGAAAAGGTCTGCGGTGAATGGATGGTGTCGGACACGCGGAGCGGACCCCTGGTGCACGCGAGGCTTTTCCCAGCCGCGGATAATTCCGGCAAACTGGTTTCGACGGTGAGGCGCGAAGCGAGGCGCGTCGCTGAAGCGGAATCCCGCTTCCTGGTTCTGGCGGACGGTCCGCCCGGCATCGGGTGCCCGGTCATCGCATCCGTGACGGGCGCTTCCCTGGTGCTGGCCGTGACGGAGCCCACGGTCAGCGGGGCGCACGACCTCACGCGCGTGCTGTCCCTGGCGCGGCATTTCGGCGTTCCTGCGGCCGTGTGCGTGAACAAATGGGACATTCATGAGGCCATGACGCGGCGCATCGAGGAATCGGCGCGTACGGCCGGCGCCCATGTCGCGGGGCGCGTCCGTTACGACGCGGCTGTGACCGGCGCGCAGATGCGGTCTCTCTCGGCGGTCGAAACCGGATCCGGCGCCGGAGAGGACATGACCGCATTGTGGAAAAAAATCCTGAAACTCGCCGGTCTTCCGGACGGACCCGGCGTCTAAAAGAGGCAAAACGTGGCGGAGAGCGAATTACCCCTGGTTTCACATATCGTCCTGGATCACGCGTACAACCCGCGCAACCTCGGCCCGCTGGATGCCGCGGACGGGCACGCCCGGATCACCGGACCCTGCGGGGATACCATGGAATTCTGGCTGACCGTCCGGAACGGCCGGGCGGAAAAAATAGCCTTCACGACGGACGGGTGCGGATCCTCCCTGGCCTGCGGCAGTATGGCGACCTGCCTGGCGCGGGGCAGGTCCGTTACGGACGCGTCCGCCGTCACTCAGGCGGACATCCTGCTGGCGCTCGGCGGCCTGCCCGAAGGCACGGAACACTGCGCCCTGCTGGCCTCGAACGTGCTCCGGGCCGCGTGCGAAGATTTTCTCTCCAAATCCATCACTGAACCCCGAAAGGAATGACGTGAACGCATCCTCCTGCGACGGCTGCAAGAAGACCGACTGTGCCGCATCCCAGCGCGGAAAAGAGGAGAGCGAACAGGAGTTCCGCGACCACCAGAAACTTCTGTCGAGGCTCTGCCGCATCCGCCATAAAGTGGTCGTGCTGTCCGGAAAGGGCGGAGTGGGCAAGAGCACCGTGGCCGTGAACCTGGCCGCCGCGCTTTCCCTTGCGGGGAAGCGCACGGGCCTGCTGGACGTCGACATTCACGGACCGAGCGTGCCGACCCTGCTGGGGCTCGAAGGACAGACCCTGGCCGGAGACGCGGACGGAATCGTCCCGGTCGAAGTCGGCGATCTGAAGGTCGTATCCGCCGGCTTTCTGCTGGGAGACCCGGACGAAGCCGTGATCTGGCGCGGTCCCCTGAAAATGGGCGTGATCCGGCAGTTCCTCGCGGACGTGGAATGGGGCGATCTCGACTTTCTGATCATCGACTCCCCGCCCGGCACGGGAGACGAGCCGCTTTCCGTCGTCCAGCTCATCGGTTCGCTCGATGGAGCCGTGGTGGTGACCACGCCGCAGAAAGTGGCGGCCGTGGACGTGCGGAAATCCATCACGTTCTGCCGCAGGCTCGACCTGCCGGTGCTCGGCGTGGTGGAGAACATGAGCGGATTCGCGTGCCCGAAATGCGGCGAAGTGACGCCCATCCTCGGTTCCGGCGGCGGCCGGAGGATCGCGGAGGACATGGGCGTGCCATTCCTCGGGTCCCTGCCTTTTGATCCGGCGGTCGGCCGGGCCTGCGACGAAGGCAAAGTTTTCATCCATCATTACGCATCGACCCCGACGGCCGGGATCATGCGGGACATCATCCGCCCGATCGCTGCGCTGGACGACATTCCGTCCGGCCGGGGATCTAAATGAACCTCACTCAGACAGGAGTTCGAAAATGATCATCGCCATTCCCATCGCGGAGGGCAGACTGGCCCAGCATTTCGGGCATTGCGCCCAGTTCGCCCTTCTGGACACGGATCCCGCGACGCACGCCGTTCTCAAGCGCGAAGACGTCGACGCGCCGCCCCATCAGCCGGGCCTTCTGCCGCCGTGGCTGGCCCGCAAAGGCGCCAAGGTTGTGCTCGCAGGCGGCATGGGCATGCGCGCCAAGGCGCTTTTCGAGGAACAGGGCATACGCGTGATCGTCGGCGTGCCGTCGGAAGCGCCTGAGAAACTGGTCGCCGATTATCTCGCGGGCACGCTTCAGACGGGTGACAATGCCTGCGATCATTGAAACGCCTGCCCGGCGGGACCGCATGCGCCGTCCGGTTTGCCTGAAACGGAATAGGGGATGACAAGCTTGTCCTCACGCGTGACCGTGCTGGTGAATGACACGGCAGAAGAGGGCCTGGGTCCGGAACACGGATTTTCCCTCTGGATAGAAACCGGGAACCGGCGAATTCTGTTCGACACGGGCCAGGGCGGAGTCCTGGAACGAAACGCCAGCCTGCTCGGGGTGGACCTGTCCACAGCGGATACTCTGGTCCTGAGCCACGGCCATTACGACCATACCGGCGGTGTGCCGGTCGCGTTTGAGGCCGGTTCCGCGGTTCAGGTGTTCTGCCACCCCGGCGTTTTTCTTCGACGCTACAGTATCCGCAATGGAACGGCGAAACCGGTTCATATGCCGGAAGGCAGCCGGCTGTCGCTGGAAGCGATTCCGAAGGCCCGTCTGCGCGTGTCCGCTGAACCGGCCCTTCTCGGACCGGGCATCGGCACGACCGGCGCGGTTCCGCGGGAAACGGCCTGGGAGGATACGGGCGGACCGTTCTACCTGGATACGGACGGACGCAGGCCGGATTCGCTCGAAGACGACGGGGCCCTCTGGTTTTCCACAAAATACGGTCTCGTGGTCTGCGCGGGATGCTCGCATGCCGGGCTGATCAACACCCTGAACCGCTGCCGGCAGGTCAGCGGAACCCGAAAAATACACGCGGTCATCGGCGGGTTTCACCTGCATGAAGCGTCGAGGGAAAGGCTGGAACGGACCGTGGAGGCGCTCATGGCCGAACCGCCAGACCTGATGGTGCCCTGTCATTGCACGGGAGAAAACGCGGTCGAGACGCTGACGGAGGCCTTTGTCGGCCGCGTCAGGACCTGCCGCGTGGGCATGCGGTTAGAGTTCGGGTGAGCCGTAAAACCGATCGCCGAGTCCTGACCCCGGGGTCGAATTGATTTTACAGAGACCTGAAAGGTCTTACAGACCTTTCAGGTCTTTCCCTGTTCCCCCCTCGCCAGAGACGCGAATATCCCCGCGAAACAGAGCCCCGCGCACACGACGAACGCGGTCCGCTGGGCGGTGAGAAAAGCCGGCACCGACTCCGGCGACAGGGAACGGCTTCCCACGTACAGCGCGATGAGCAGCACCGCGAATCCCATTGACCCCATCTGACCGGTCAGCCGCATGGTGCCGAGTATGGCCGAAGCCACGCCCATGCGGCGCTGTTCCACGGAACCCATCACCGCATTGGTGTTGGGCGACGAGAAGAAGGCGAAGCCCAGGCCCAGCACGAGCAGGCAGGCGACGATGAACCCGACCGCCGTGTCCCTGCCGGCCAGGGAAAGACCGATCAGACCCAGCGTGCTGACGGCCATGCCGAGCGACGCCAGGGTTCTCGGCGCGATGCGGTCCGACAGCAGGCCGGTGACGGGCGAGAGCACGGCCATGACCAGGGGCTGGGCCGCGAGCACCAGTCCGGCTCCGGCCGGGTTCATGCCTTTCACGGTCTGCAGGTACAGGCTGAGCAGAAAGGACACGGCCGCGGTGGCCGCGTAGTGCATTAGCGCGGCCAGGTTGGAGAAGGCGAAGATCCGGTTCCTGCGGAAGAGGTTCATGTCGAGCAGGGGATGCGGCGTGCGGGTTTCGAGAAAAACGAATCCCGCGATTCCGGCCAGGCCGCAAACAACCAGGACAACGCCCGCGACGGACGGCAGTTTGGAAAAGCCGATCATCAGCGCGGTCAGAGAGGCCATGCTGAGCAGGGCGCCGGCCACGTCAAAGCGGCCCTCCTGCGGATGCTTCCACTCGGACCGGATGCCTGCGGACAGGCCGGCCCAGGCGGCCGCGGCCAGGCCCGCGTTGATCAGGAACAGGCTTCTCCAGCCGAAGCGGGCGGTCAGCAGGCCGCCGATCACAGGCCCCAGCGTCAGGCCCGTGTACACGGCCGCGACGTTCCACCCCAGCACCCGGCCCCTTTCTCCGGCCGGAAAGACGGACATGAGGATGGCCGCGGACGTGCCGAACATCATCGCGCCGCCGAGGCCCTGGACGACCCGGAGGCCGAGCAGGACACCGATTGAGCCCGCGGCGCAAACCCCGGCCGAGGCAACCGCGTACAGGCCGAGCCCGATCGCGAACACGCGCCTGCGGCCGTGACGGTCCGACAGCGTGCCAGCGGGCAGCAGAAAGGCGGCCGCGGCCAGCATGTAGGCCATGGCGAACCAGCTTAAAGTCACAGCGCCGAGCGAGAATTCCTCCGCGATGCGCGGCAGTGCCACGTTCACCGAGGAGCCCATGAAGGGCGTCAAAAATGCGCCCAACGTGGTGATCGCGAGTACGGCTTTTTTTTCAGGCGTCCAGGTCATCCGCGGGTTTTCCTCTATATCCCGAGCCACAGGCCGAGCGGCATGAGGGGCATGGCCCTGCCCGGACGGTCCAGAATCAGACGCAGGGTTTCAACGGCCGGATCCGTCTTCCTGTCCCGTGCCGCCGTTCGGATCAGACTGGGCATGAACATCGCCGGATCGAACCATTCCGTTCCGGGCATTTCCACCACGCGTATTCCCCGGTCCCGGCTCAAGCCGGCCTTTTCCGCCGCGATCGTGACAGCCCGGTCCATTCCGCCGATCTCGTCCACCAGGCCCTTTTCCTTCGCGTCCACGCCGGACCAGATTCGGCCCTGGCCGACGGAATCCACAGCCGAAGGCCGCATGCCGCGGCCTTCCGCGACCTTGGCGACGAATCCGGCGTACAGGTCGCGTATCACCGACTCATAGCGGGCCCTTTCTTCCGCGTCGAGGGCGCGGTCCGGAAGCACGGCGTCGAAGAAGGGCAGAAGAATGCCGCGGGTGAGGTCCGCGTGTTTGCCCGCCTGCACGATGTCGGACCGCAGGCCGATCTTGTCGCCCAGACCCGCGTTCCAGACCCACATCGAGATCACGCCCACGGATCCGGTGATGGTCAGCGGGGACGAGACGATGGTGTCGCCGTACATGGAGATCCAGTACCCGCCCGAACCCGCCACCGCGCCCTGCGACACGATGACCGGCTTATCTTTGCGGCATTCTTTCATAGCCTCGGCGACGAGGTCCGAGGCCAGGGCCGACCCGCCGGGCGAATCGGCGCGCAGCACCACGGCCTTCACCGACCGGTCCTTCGCCAGGCCGCGGATGATTTTCTCGAGTTTTCGCCCCTGTATGCCTGTCTCGACGTCGCAGGGCCCGAGCGCGTACACCATCGCGATTTTCGGCAAAGCGCCCCAGCGGTCGTCTGGATACACGTTCTCCGCCAGGCCGGACGGCCGCACGAACCGCTTCGACCCGCCTTCGGTCTTTTCCACGATTTTTTCGGCGTCCGACCACCGGGCCAATGTGTCCACCAGACCCGCCTGTTTCGCGTCCCGCGGCGTGAAGATCACGACCCGGTCGACGAGCGAATCGAACACAGCCTCGCTGAAACCCCGTGACGCGGACACGTCGCGCCGCGCCAGGCTGTAGCAGTCCTCCAGGTAGGCCTTGAGCTGTTCACGGTCCGCTTCGGACATCTCTTTCCGGGCCATGGTCTCGGCCGCGGACTTGTAGGTGAAGAAACGCAGTTCCTCGACGCCCACGCCCAGCTTGTCGAGCAGTCCCCGCATGTACGTCTTCCCGACCGCGAATCCCTCGATCTGAAGGATGCCCTCGGGATCGAGGACCACGCGATCCGCGGCGCTGGCGATGTAATAGGCGTTCATGTCCGCCTCGTCCAGGAAAGCGACGACGCGTTTCCCGGTTTTCCGGAAACCGAGAAGGGCTTCCCGGATTTCCCAGCCGAGTTCGCTCAGCCCGGCGCGGCCCGCGTACTCCCCGGCGAATCCGGCGCCCGACAGATTGACCGCGACGCCGGCCACGGCAGGATCGTCCGCGGCCTTGCGGAGCGCGTTCAGAATGCCGGACAGGGTGGAGGTTTTCGTGTCGAAGAAACGGTATTTGCGGTACGCGATGCGGCCG
>CAZNXX010000062.1:13264-16147 GCA_964577095.1 uncultured bacterium
CCTGGATCCGGTTCCGATCGAAAACCGGTAGTCCCGAATCGTTTCATTCTTCAGGCCCCCGCCCGCGGTCTGCATCGGAATTTGGCGCGAAGTCATGCTGAACCCGTACGGGTTCAGGCCCGTGTACAGGCCCCAGCTTGAGGCTAGATCTCCGGAGAAACGGGAATGCCTATAGATGAGTTCCGGATCATGGGTGAACCTGAGGGCCGCCGGATTGATCGAGGCCGAAAGGCTGTTGTCCCATGACCCGGCCGCGAACGGGGTGAGCCAGCGGGTGTCATCGAATGACAGGCGGGGGATTCTGGAGTCCGCAAGAATCGGCCGCGACAGGATGCATGCGGCCAGGAAGAGGAAAGCGAGTGACCTTTTCATGAAATCCTCCATATGGGGCAGATTGTTGTGGAATTCAGGCTTTAGCCTTTCATTCTTTCCTGATGAAACCCTGAAGGGTGAAATCCGGAACCTTCATTGTCCGAAAGGCCCGCGGGAAGCTTGCCCCGGACTTGATCCGGGGAAGCGGGCCTTCAATATTTTAAAATATATAACTGCTTGGTCCCGCAACACGGGACCATTTCGGACCTGCAAATTTAGAACCCGGAAATAGGAACTCGGAACCCTTTTTTCCCCCCACCCCTGGATTCCCGCTTTCGCGGGAATGACCCCTTGGGGAACCCGGAACCCGGAACCGATTAAAGTACCCATTCCCCCGCGTTTTGTCAAGCCTTCCGGGCCCCATCCACCCGAAAATTATTGTACTTTGCTATTGCTTTTTCATGCCGAAATGTTTAAATTAATATGTGCCTTTTTTCACAATAATTTTGATCCACAGGAGATCTCTTACATGGGAAGAAGCAAGAGCAAACAGAAACGCTTGAAGATCCAGATCCGGCGCAAACGGCACAGCCGAGAGAAAAAACTGCGCGACCGGCTCCGAACCCGCACGCCCGGGGCCTCCTCCGAATCCAAATCCTCCGCGAAGAGTCCGAGATCTCCCAGGACCGCCAAGGCGTCCAAGCCTCCCAAAGAGTCCCAAGAATCCAAAGCGTCCTGAACAGTTTTCCGTCGTTCATTTTCTCCGATTACCCTTCGCGACGAAGGCTCTGGAGCGATTTATGAACAAGCCCAATACTCCGGTTTTTAGCATCAGCGCCGCAGTTTGCGGCCTGGCCGTCTGGTTCGGCGCCGGATGCGGCGGGCCCGAGACCCAGCCCAAGCTGGCCAACCCGGCCTATCGGGCGAAGCCGGTCTTCGCCGACGCGTTCGACCGGGGTCTTTCGGAGTGGTTTGTCGCGGGCGAAGGTCTGGCGGTCGTGAACGCTGACACCGCGCTCGAGCTGACCTGCGGATCGGACACATCGTTCGTGTCCGTCTGGTCCAGGCGGGCCTTCCCGGAGAATGTCCAGCTGGAATACCGCGTCTTTCTGCCGGACACGCCCGGCACGCACATCGTGTATCTGTGCGCCTCCGATTCGGCCGGGCGGATGCTCACTCCGGAATCGTTCGGCGCGGCCGGCGAAACCGGCCGGATTCAGCGGAGCGGCCTGCTCAGCTACCAGGTTTACTGCCACGCCTTCGACCGGTCCGGCCGGTCCCTGGGCGGCACACGCCTGCGCAAGAACCCGTCGAATATCCTGCTTTCAGGCAATCCGGTCGACCCCTGCCGGGAGAACCGGTCGTACTGGATCGACGTGCTCAAGGTCGGCAGCCGGATCCAGTTTTTCGTGGACGGGGTGGCGGTGCACGACGTGCGCGACCGGGGCGGCTTCGGCCCTGTGTACATGAAGGGCCAGTTCGGGTTTGCCCTCCAGGGCAAAGCCGGAGGTTTCCGCGCGATCATCGACGACGTGGCCGTGTACAAGCTCATTCCGAGGTGACCCGGCGCAAACCGCGCCGGACGTGAATCTGTGAGGGACACCCAATGGCGGTGGTAAGACCGTTCCGGGCGCTGCGCCCGGTTCCCGCGCTGGCGGCGGAAGTCGCCGCTCCCCCGTACGACGTGCTCGACTCGGATGAGGCGAGGGCCATGGTGCGGGACAATCCGCGCTCCTTCCTCCGCGTCTCCAAATCCGAAGTCGATCTCGAGCCCGCCATCGACCTCCACGACCCGGCCGTGACCGCCAAGGCCCGTGAAAACCTCGACGCCTTCATCCGAGACGGCATTCTCGTCCGGGATCCCCGGCCCTGCCTGTACCTGTACCGGCTGAAAATGGGCGATCACGTGCAGACCGGGCTGTACGCCTGCGTGTCCGTTTCCGATTACGAGAACGACACGATACGGAAGCATGAGCACACGCGCCATGACAAGGAAGAGGACCGTCTGGCGCACATCCACGCGCTCAACGCCCACACCGGGCCGGTGTTCCTCATGGTCCGCGGCCGCGACGACCTGAAGGCGCTCTTCGACCGGGCCGCTGCGGAGAATCCGGAATACCGGTTCGTTCACCAGTACGGCGTGGAGCACACCTTCTGGGTGGTGAAGGACGACGCCTGGATCGACACCGTGCGGGCGGCATTCGACGCCGCGGGCTGCCTGTACATCGCCGACGGCCATCACCGGGCCGCCGCGGCCGTGCGGGCCGGCCGTGAACGGCGCGAAAAGAACCCCGCCCACACCGGTCAGGAGGAGTACAATTTCTTCCCCGCAGTGATTTTTCCGGACTCCGAAATGCGGATATTGAACTACAACCGGGTCGTGCAGGACCTGCACGGGCTTTCTCCGGACGCCTTTCTGAAGCGGATCGGCGCCGATTTCCGGGTCGAACCCGCTCCCGGCGGCAAGGCGTTCATGCCCGCCGAGCGGGGGACGTTCGGCATGCGGCTCGAGGACCGCTGGTTCGTCCTCCGGGCGCCCGAATCCCGGCTCCATTCCTCCGATCCGGTCGA
>CAZNXX010000063.1:0-3090 GCA_964577095.1 uncultured bacterium
TCGTCCAGCTGGCCGTCCTGTTCCTTGTCGATGGCCTTGAACAGAAGCCGGTCGCCCTCCCGACGGGTGAGGAGGTTGTAGCCCTCGGAGTAACTCGGCGTGACGCTTTCGATCCGGTATTCCTTTCCGTCATGCTCGAAGGTATAGCCCCCGATCTCCACTTTGGGGCCGGACGGGGCGCATCCAGAAAGAACCGCCGCGGATAGGGGAACGAGAATCGCCGATTGTCGCATGTGGGAACCTCCCGGTTTGGGAAAGAGGGCGGACTCAGGAGCTGCTGTGCGGTTCACCGGGCGGGCGCGACCGGCGGCAGAAACCGGATGGACGCCGGCGGGTTTTGGAAACGGCGGAACGGACGGGCCGGATCAGATCCTGCGAAACAGGTCCAGAAACCGGTCCTGGTATGCGTCGAAAAGCCCCCAGCGGTCCAGCTCTTCCTTGAGCTGCATCTTGACCTTGTAATTTCCGTCGCTCTCGGCGTCC
This sequence comes from uncultured bacterium, assembly GCA_964577095.1. Taxonomy (GTDB): domain Bacteria; phylum Zhuqueibacterota; class QNDG01; order QNDG01; family DTFT01; genus JAFGAX01. Next base: position 484 of record CAZNXX010000063.1, read on the forward strand.
CGGAACATCTTTTCAATCTTCATCCGGACCGCCCGGGGAACGTCCTTTTCGGAATCCTCGGGAACGACTTTCTCCTCCGCCGCGCCTTCCTTCTCCGTTTCCGGGGCGGCCGAGGCGCCCCGTGAAAGAATCTGGGCCAGCGGCGCGATTTCCTTCTCTTTCTGCGCGGCGAGCAGTTCCAGGTCGAGAAAGTCGACCCGCACGCCGAGCAGTTTGGTCAGTATTTCGAGCACCTTCAGCGCGGCCTTGGGAAACTCGATCTGGGCGGTGAAGAACGGTATTTCTCCCAGCAGGCAGATGCCGTCGATGTTCATGCCCCGCGCGGCGCTTACCAGAAGCCCGTTCAGGCCAGCGATGTTGCCCTCTCCCATGAAATGGACTTTGTATTCCATGAGTTTCTTGAGCAGTTCGGGGTCGTTCGGCGCCGCGAACACGCGCGGCGCATCCTGATAACTCATGTCCGAAGGCGCGGCCGCCGTGGTCAGCACCAGGGAAACGCCCCACATCCTGGCGATTTTGAGGAGCTCCAGGGCGAATTCGTATTCCCGGTGCGGCACGGGCTGAATGCTTCCGATGAAGAAGAGGATGTCATTGCGGCACTGCGGCGAAGAATAATAATAGAACTGATTGTCCGGCCGCTCGGGCGGGAGGATCACCTGTTTGGCGACGATCGCGCCGGTGGGCGCAAAATATTCCGTGGAGGTCAGTTCGCCGAGCGGCGTGGCGCCCAGCTTGTCCTTGAGATAATGGACTGCGGTCAGCGCGACATTACCCATGCCCGGCCAGGCCGCCACCAGGCAGGGTTTCTTCAGTTCGGGTTTTTCGTACAGCTTCAGGTTTTCCATCATGTCCGCGGCCGGCTCGGAAAGTCTTTGGATGAAACAAGATAAGTTTTTCCCGCGACCAGTTCAAGCCTTTTTTCAGCGCCGCCGATCCGCGGCTTCAATATTCCCCCCGGCCCTGCCGCAGCAGCAGGAGTGTCTTCAACCCGCGCTCGGCCCCTTCGAAGGCCGCGCTTTCCGGCAGGCGCCGTCCCGAATCGATGAATTCCACGCGGATCGAGTCGCCCGCGAAGGACACGGCCGTGATGTGCTGAAGAAGCCCCAGTCCGGGATTCGGCGTCAGACGGAGGTTTCCCCCGGTCGGTCCGACTGTGTAATAACGGATGCCGTCGCGTTTCTCTGCCGCCAGAATATGGAGATGCCCGGCGAAAACGAGAAGCGGTGAGGTTCCGGAATCCGGTCCGGCGGACTCCCATTCGGTTTTCAGCGGGCCGTCGAGTATCCAGGCGGGCCTGTGCATGAAAATGAAAGTGGCCCCCCCCATGGGTTCGGACCGGGCCGCCTTTTTCAGAAAAGCGGTCTGCCCGGGCCCGAGCCCGCCCCTGCCGGACGGGGCCTCGGATTCCGTGTCGAGCAGGATGAAACGGCTTCCGGCGAAATCGAATGTCTGTCGCGTGACGCCGAACCGTTCGATCCAGGCCGCGCGGCCCGCCGGGCTGGAAATGTCATGATTCCCGGGCACGAAAAAAAGCGGCACTTGGAGCGAATCCAGATGGCGCAGGGCCTCGTCCCATTGCGATTTCAGAACCGCGGCCGACGATCCGCCTGAAATCACATCCCCGATGTGCACGGCAAAATCGGGCTTCAGCCGGTTCGTTTCCGCGATGGCGCGGTCCAGAATTCGCCAGGAATCAGGCCCGGAACCTGTCCGGTCGCCGATCACGACAAAGCGGAGTGCGGAAGGAGTCTTACCCTGAAGCTGGACCGGTGAATTCCAGTCGCGGCCAAGGGCGACGCCTGCGGCGGACAGGCAGATCAGGCAAAAAACTCTCCGTATGAACCGGTTTCGCGGCAAATGCATCACAGCCTCTCTCTATGCGGTTGTTTCACGCACTATAATTTATGCATAAATACTCAATAATGCAATCATCCGTAAAACCGGGAACCTTTCTGTCTCCATGGTCGTTCGAATTGAACAGTTGTACCGCAGGAATGTTCCTGAATCCACATAAAAAAAGGAGTCAAGTAGCATGAAAAACAAGGGATTGAGCTTGCTTGTCGCCATGGCTCTCGTATCCGCATTCACAGCCGGCGCCGTGTTTTCGCAGGATTCTCCAGTCAAATCCCCCTGCGATTCCGCTAAAGCGGCCATGCACTGCGAGAAAAAGGGCGACGGCGCCTGCTGCGGAAAAATGGCTGAAGCCTGCTGCAAGGCCGCCATGACCTGCCCCGTGTCCGGCAAACCCGCGAGCAAGGAGTTCTTCTCCGAGTACAAGGGCAGCAAAGTGTTCTTCGGCTGCGCGGAATGCAAGGCCGCCTTCGACAAGGATCCCGAGAAATTCGCATCCAAAATCCACGTCTGCGGCGATTCCTGCAAGGCTGAGATGAAGGGATGCTGCGGCAAACACGAGTGCAAAGGCGAAGGCTGCAAGGCCGGGATGAAGAAGGACTGCAAGAAGCACGAGTGCAGGGGCGAAGGCTGCAAAGGCGGGAAAATGGAAGCCTGCTGCAAGGCCGCCATGACCTGCCCCGTGTCCGGCAAACCGGCGGGCAAGGAGTTCTTCTCCGAGTACAAGGGCAGCAAAGTGTTCTTCGGCTGCGCGGA
>CAZNXX010000063.1:3190-15960 GCA_964577095.1 uncultured bacterium
CCGCCTTCGACAAGGATCCCGAGAAATTCGCATCCAAAATCCACGTCTGCGGCGACGGATGCAAGGCTGAGATGAAAAAGGAATGCGGGAAAAAGGAGAAGCAGGAGCAGAAGAAAAAGAAATAAGGGGAGAAATCCCGCATCCTGCTGTTTTTGAGGCGAAATCAAACGAAAGGCCCCGGGGAACCAAACCCGGGGCTTTTCGTTTGAGAGTGATGCCCCCATGCGGGAATGGACACCGTTCCTGGCCCGCACCGCGGCATCGGCTCTCGAAATCAGCCGGAGAAAGGCAGAACACATGCAGAACGAAAAATGGACATTCGGAATAGAGGGCCTGCACTGCGCGGCATGCGTGCGCCGGGTCGAGCAGGCGCTGAAAGCCGTACCCGGCGTCACGGGTGCGGCCGTCAACCTTGCGGTTGAGGAGGCCGTCGTGGCCGTCGATCCGGATCGTGTGGAGGCCGGTCTTCTGGAAAAAGCCGTGGCCGCTTCAGGCCCCTACCGCCTGATCCGCCCGGATCCCGCCCTCTCCCCGGAGTCCGCGGAGGCGGCGTCCGGAGCGCGGAAAGAGGAGGAAATCCGCCTCCTGAAGCGCCGTACCGCTGCCGGCGCGGTACTCTCGATCCTGATCATGGCGCTCTCCATGGGGCATGCATGGCCGCTGCTGAACCGTCTTCCCCATGCCGCGGCCGGTACGGCCGCCTGGGTATTGACGACCGTTCTCCTGGCCTGGGTCGGATCCGGTTTCTTCAGGGACGCATGGTCCGCGGCCCGGCGCCGCACTTCGGACATGAACACGCTGGTCGCGGTCGGCACGGGTTCCGCCTATGTCTATTCCGCGCTCGCGCTGGTCTTCCCCGGATGGTTCGCCCCGGGGGGCGGCCTGCCGCCCCTGTATTTCGACACAGCGGCCATGATCATCACCTTCGTCCTGCTGGGCCGGACCCTGGAGACAGCGGCCCGCCGCCGGACTTCCGAGGCCATGACCGGACTGGTCCGCCTGCGGCCGCCGACGGCACGGGTGATCCGCAGGGGACTGGAGACCGACATGCCCGCCGACCGGGTCCGGATCAGGGACGTGGTCGTGGTGCGCCCGGGCGAACGCGTGCCCGTGGACGGCCGCATTCTCGACGGCCGGTCCTCGATCGACGAGTCGCTCATGACCGGCGAATCCCTGCCGGTCGACAAAAAAGCCGGGGATCCGGTGACCGGCGGCACGCTCAACGGTTCGGGCGGTTTCCGGATGACCGCGACCGCGGTCGGACGGGACACCGTACTGGGCCGCATGATCCGCATGGTCCGCGAGGCCCAGGCCTCCAAACCGGCTGTTCAGCGCCTGGCCGACAGGGTCGCGTCGGTCTTCGTTCCCGCGGTGATCGTCATCGCCGGTTTGTCCCTGGCTGTGTGGCTGGCCGCGGGCCGGCCGTTCTCGGACGGCCTGACCGCTTTCATCTCCGTGCTGATCATCGCCTGCCCCTGCGCCATGGGAATCGCCACCCCCGCCGCGGTCACGGTCGCGTCGGGAGCGGCCGCGCGTCGCGGCATCCTGATCCGAAACGCGGAAATCCTCGAGACGGCCGGACGGACGGGCGTCGTCGTGTTCGACAAAACGGGCACGGTCACCGAGGGCAAGCCGAGGGTGACAGCCGTTTTCGCGGCGGCAGGATGGAGCGAAACGGAAGTTCTGGAAACAGCCGCCTCGGCGGAAAGCCGGTCCGAACACCCGCTCGCGGCCGCGGTTCTGAAAGAGGCGAAGACCCGCGGGATACGGCTGACCCCGGTGGAATCCTTCGAAGCCCTGCCCGGGCAGGGCGCCTCCGCGACCATCGGCGGCCGGAAAATCCTGATCGGCAGTCCCAGGCTCCTGCGGGACGCCGAAGTGGATACGGCGCCTCTCGCGGAATCCGTGGACGCGTGGACCGGATCGGGCATGACGGTCATGGCCCTGGCCGTGAACAGCCGCGCCGCGGGCGCGATCGCCGTATCGGACCCCGTGAAGCCGGACGCCGCCGAATCCGTTGCGGCCCTGACCGCGGCGGGCATCCGAACCGCGCTGATCTCCGGCGACAACCGGCGGACCACCGAGACCGTAGGACGGGCCATCGGCGCGGGCACAATCCTGTCCGAAATCATGCCCGACCGGAAGGCGGAGGAAGTCAAGCGGCTTCAAAAAAGCGGCGCCACGGTGGTCATGGTCGGAGACGGCATCAATGACGCGCCCGCGCTCGCGGTTGCGGACGTGGGCATCGCCATGGGCTCCGGGGCCGATGCGGCCGCGGATGCCGCGGATGTCACGCTGATCGCGGGCGGCCTGTCCGCGGTTCTCCGGACCATACGCCTGTCGGCGCGCACGCGGCGGATCATACGGCAGAACCTGTTCTGGGCGTTCGCTTACAATACGGTCGGCATACCGGTGGCCGCCGGCCTTCTGGTACCGGTTTTCGGCATCCGGATGAACCCGGCCCTGGCCGCCCTGGCCATGTCGCTGAGTTCCGTCTCGGTGGTGCTGAATTCACTCCGGCTGAAACGCGCGGTCTGAAGATCCGGCGTGAAGCCGCTGGACTCGCCGTCATCCGGCCCGGGTGCCGTCCGAATCCCGGCGGATGGAACCCTCTGCGGACCGGACGGCCCTCGAACGGCGGATATCCGGCGGATGCGGCGTATCACGCGCCGGCCGGATTCCGGTTGACATTGTTCCGAATCCTTCTTATACTTCGATAATCGTTCCCTCCGGCGTCTTCGTCATCGTCATTCGACCCGCCCGGCCGTCGTCCCGGAAAAATCCGTTTCCGGTCCGGACGAACCGCCGCGCCGGTCCATCAGAACGCAACTCCTATCGGGAGGGCGGCCGCAGCGTCGCATGCGACTCGGGCGGACCGACGGGTGTCATGGAGGACTTCTTCTCACCTCCAGCTCGGGAGCATCCGATGAAAGTCGTCATTTTCGGCGCGGACGGCAGGACCGGTCATCATCTGGTCCGTGTCGCCCTTTCCAGGCGCCATCAGGTCACCGCTTTCGTCCGCGACCGGTCCGGCCTGCTGGTGGATTACAGCCGCCTCCGCATCGTGGAAGGGGATGTGCTTGATCCCTGGGCCGTGGACCGTGCGCTGAAGGGACAGGAAGCCGTGCTGTGCGCGCTCTCCGGGTCCGGAGACGCGGCGGACGGCATTCTCGCCGGCGGAACGGCCAATATCGTGGAAGCGATGCGCAGTCAACGCGTCCGGCGGCTGGTCTGCCTGTCCGAGGCCGGTGTGCTGGGCGGCGACTCCGCCTCCCTTCTGTCCGGATTGCGGATTCCCTTCCTGGGCGGAAAACGCTCTGCAGACCTGCGGCGCCAGGCCGCAAAAGTCAGGGACAGCGGCCTGGACTGGATTCTCGTGCGGCCGCCCCGGCTGACCGACGAGCCCCTCAAGGGCCGTTATGAAATCTCCCTCAAGCGTCCGAAGCACCGGACCATCACCCGCCTCGATCTCGCCATATTCATGGTGAACCAGCTCCGCAGCAAGGAATTCGTCCGCAAGATGCCCGCGGTTTCGAACTGACGGCCCCCGCCGGCAAGCCTGATCGAACCCATGGACGCGCCCGTCGTCATCGTCATCGGCTCCGCCGCGCTCGACACGGTCGACTTCGGCGGAAGGACCCGCCGCAAGATCGGCGGCGTGGCGACGTACGCCGGGGTGACGTTTCGCAGGCACGGACTCGGCACCGCGGTGGCCGCCAATGTCGCGGCCGCCGACGTGCCCCTTTTCCGGCTCTATACGGAAGAGGGCCTGCTCTGGACGAACGGACCGACCCGGGCCACCACGCGTTTCATCAACCGCGAAACCGGTGCCGGCCGCGCGCAGGAAATGCCCTCCGCCGCCGACCCCATCCGGTGCAACGCCTGGCTTGCAGAACGGCCCACCATCCGGCACGTGCACCTGGGTCCCCTGCATCCCGACGACATCCATATGGACACCCTGTCCCTTGCCGCAGACGGCCGGTACTTTGTCTCGCTGGACGTGCAGGGGTATGTGCGCGGCGTCGCGGACGGAAGGATCGTGCCACGCGTTTCGGACCGGCTCGAAACGGCGCTGGCCGCGGCGGACGCGGTCAAGGCCGACGAAACGGAGTGGAAGCTCATCCTCGCGCATTTCAAATCGGACACGGCCGGTCTTCAGGCCCGGCTGGGTTTCGGCGAACTGCTCCTCACGGCCGGCGCCAGGGGCGGGCGGCTGATCGGTCGCGACGGCCTCGTCATCGATTACGAGCCCGGTCCGGTTCCGCCCGGACGGGTGGAGGATCCCACGGGCGCGGGCGACGTGTTTTTCGCCGCCTACCTCGCCGGCCGGCATCATGAAGGGTGGACGGACCGGGAGTCGCTGTCGCACGCCGCCCGCATCGCGGCCCTGCATGTGACGGGGAAATACCTGACGCCTGCATCGCTGTCCGCGGAAACCGGATTGACCGGAGGATGACTGTCATGATTTCTCTTCAGCAGCTGCTTTTTACCGCTGCGGTCGCGGTCTCGGCTGCGGCTGGAACCGGCACGCGGGCGCGCAACCCCATCCTCCCCGATTTCCACGCCGATCCCTCGGCGCGCGAATGGGACGGCCGCATGTGGATTTATCCGTCGCACGACCTTCCAGGCAGTACGGGATGGGACATGACGGACTGGCACTGCTTCTCTTCGGAGGATCTGGCCCACTGGACCGATCACGGCGTCATTTTTTCGCTCAAGGATGTCTCGTGGGCGGACAGATGCGCCTGGGCGCCGGACTGCGTGCGCCGGAAAGGCCGTTACTATTTCTATTTTCCGGCCGACGACCAGATCGGAGTGGCGGTCGCGGACCGGCCCGAAGGCCCTTTCCGGGACGCCCTGGGCCGTCCGCTCATCGGCCGGGGGGAAACCGGCACGCGCGTCATGGATCCAGCCGTGTTCATCGACGACGACGGCCGGCCGTACCTGTACTTCGGCCAGAACGAGGCCCGGGTCGTCCGCCTCAAGGACGATATGATCTCGTTCGATGGGCCCGTTCTGCCGCTGGCGGTGAAGGACTTCCACGAGGGCTTATGGATGCACAAGCGGGAGGGCGTATACTATCTGTCGTATTGCTCCCTGAGGGGTGACGGGGAATTGAAAAACCGGATGGAATACGCGACTTCGGATTCTCCGCTCGGCCCCTTTGTCCATCGGGGGCTCATCATCGACAACCGTTCCAGAAACGTGCACGGATCCATCGCCCCGTTCCGGGGCGAGTGGTTTCTGTTCTACCACGTGCAGGGGCCGAGCTGGTACGAGCGCCGCGTGTGCATGGAGAAGATCCGGTACAGGAGGGACGGGACGATCAAGCGGGTAAAGATGACAAAGCGTAAAGAGGGCTCCGAGTGAAGATTGCGGATTGAAGACCGGAGGCCGTGGGCCGTCAGGCCGGGGATCCCAGATCTGAAGGATGCGCTTGCATCATACGATCATCGACGCCCTCCGATCTGAGATCTTCAATCTTCAATCGTTGATCTGAGATCTTCAATCTTCAACCGTTGATCTGAGATCTCTTTTGTATTGTACTCATCGGATTTCATTTCTCCTCCGCCAGCGCGGCCATGCCGCGTTCGCATTCGGCCAGGCTGCGGGCCGCGGCCGCCGAATCCTCTGCCGCGGCATGAGCCAGCCGGTCGCGAAGCCGCGTCTGGTGCGACTGAAGGTATGCGAGGAGTCTGGATCGATCCACCTGGGCCTTATATTCGTACACGGGGTTGAGGCGGTTCAGGCGGCTCATCTCGACCGGCACTGCGCCGACCGGAGTGACGAGCATCAGGAGGTTTTGAGGAGAAATTTTCTTCCGCGTCAGGAAACCCTTTGAAACCAGGAATTCAAGTTCCCGGTTGAAAATCGAGGCGGTCATGGGTCCGCCGGCGTCCAGATCGAGGTACAGGTCTTTCTGCGTGGGCTTTTCCTTCCGGTACACGGACGCCATGGCCCTCACCTGGACCTCGCTGGGCATGAAATCGAAACGCACCGCATTTTTCTCGGGCTTGGGCTGAGGGGCGTTCGGCCGGAATACATCGGTGAGACCGGACCTTTTGCGCATCATCTCCCCGACCGCGTCCGCGGTCGGCCGGGTTCCGGAGAAATCCCATCCCGATTTCCACCAATCCCGGACACGCGCCGCCGCGACGCTGTCCGCGGCCGCGGAACCGGCATAAATCCGCCTGGCCACCGGACCGGATACGGGAATATAACGGCTTCCGACCCGGGCCGTTTCCCTGCCGGGGAGCCCGGATCCGTCCGTTACGCCGGCTTCTCCGGGCGGAGCATGCATCTGCGTCTCTCCCCCGCCGCCGTGACCCGGATCACTGCCCGGGTATAACCCGGAATCGTCCGTCAACCCGGTTCCTGATCCGGACCGCGCCGGTTCGGCTGCCGTTGAGGGCACTGAGACCTCCGGAATCAACTCCAGCTCGGTATACAGCGAGAGAAACGGTTCTGCGGACGGGTGCGGTGCGGGTATTCGCGCGCGGAATACCAGTAAAAAAACGAGGATGTGCGCGCCCAGGGAGATCAGAAAGGCGGATGATAATCGTCTCATGCGGCATCGTTCTTTTCTCTTGAACGATGCCGCGGGTCGGAGGTTCCAATCGGGGACCGTTTCCGGGCGTCCTCATCCCGGAAATCGCGCGCCGGGGAGAATCGGACGCTTCTCCAGTCAGGCTGGAAGACGCACATCGGTATTTCCGTCCGGCATCACCCCAGGCCCGGCTCCGGCTCCGCCACCGGCCCTCCGGGCCCCGGAAAGCATCGATCCACGAGGCGTTCGGCCGCAGTCAGCCATTCCATCCGCCGCTCCCGCGTGCTCATCGCCACGACGCGGAACGTCTCCATGCGCACATCTGACACGCCGCACAGCCCGAATATGCAGTTCCGCCAGAGGGTGTTCAGCGGATCTCCGAATACGGCGGCCTCCCTGTGCGCCGGCGTGTTGGATGTCATGAAAACCACAGCCGTCCGCGCTCTCAGCAGGCCTTCGGGAACGCCTTCCCCCGAATCTCCTTCAATAAACCGGTATGCGACGCCGGGTCTCAGGATCCGGTCGATCCAGCCTTTTAATACGGCCGGCGGCTGACCCCACCAGTTGGGATGGACGATGACGATGCCGTCCGCCTCCGCGATTTCGCGGCAATGAAGCGCCACGGCGTCCGGCAGAACCGCGTCCTTCGGGATCTCGCCCGCGGGCAGCGCAGGATCGAACCCCTCCATGTAAAGGTCATGGAAACGGACGTCATGCCCGTTCCGGCGGAGGATGCGGACGGCCGCGGAAGCGACGGCCCGGTTGAAACTCCGCGGATCCGGATGGCCGAGAAGCACGGAAATGTTGAAGCTCCCCGCCGCAAGCGGCGGGGAATCTTCTATCTGTAGAGAAGAGACATCTGATATTCGCTCGCTTACCCCGCGGCAAGCCGCGGGGAATGCGCTCGCTGACAGATTCATGCCTCAGTCTTTCAGTATCCCCAGTTCCTTCGCTCCCGCCGTCAGCGTCTCGGCGCAGGCCGCGAGGTCCTCACGCGAATGACAGGCCAGCACCGCGGCCCTCAGACGCGCCCGGCCCTTCGGGACGGTCGGATAGTAGATCGCGTGTATGAACACGCCGTGCTGCTGGCAGTACCGCGCCAGGTAAGCCGTTTTCTCGGTGTCATAGCACATCACAGGAACGACCGGCGTCTCCGTGGGCCCGATATCGAACCCGGCCGAGGTCAGAAGGTCTTTGAAATAAGCGGCGTTCTCGTGCAGTTTCCGGATCCGCCAGGGCTCTTCGCGGATCAGCCGTATGGCGGCGATGGCCGAGGCGATGACGCCGGCCGATGGGGCGCCGGAATACACGAATCCCCGCGCCGCATGCTTCAGGTAGGTGCAGAGATCCGCGTTCCCGGCGATGTATCCGCCCGTGCTCGGAATGGCCTTGCTGAGCGTGCCCATTTTGACGTCGATGGTGTCTGGCGGCATGCCGAAATGCTCCTCGATGCCCGATCCGCCTTCGCCGAGCACGCCCGTGGAATGCGCCTCGTCCACCATCAGGTAAGCGCCGTATTCACGGCAGAGCCGGTGTATGCCGGGCAGGTCCGCGATGTCGCCGTCCATGCTGAACACGCCGTCCACGATCACCAGCTTCTTGGGCCGGTCCCGGTACTCCCTCAGCCGGTGCTCGAGCGAGGCCATGTCGTTGTGCAGGTACCGGACAAAATCCGCCTGCGACGACAGGCAGCCGTCGATCACGCTGGCGTGGTTCATCTTGTCGCAGATCACGACGTCTCCCTTGCGCAGAAGCGTGGAGATGGCGGCCACATTGGCCAGGTAACCGGTGGAAAAGGTGACAGCGGCATCGGTTTTCTTGAGGCCGGCGATTTCCGATTCGAGCCGGTTGTGCAGATCGAGCGTGCCGGCCAGAAGCCGCGATCCGTGCGTGCCCGTGCCGAACCGGTCGATCGCCTCCTTGGCCGCCGCGCAGATGGCCGGGTGCTGATTGAGGCCGAGATAGGAGTAACTGCCCAGCATGATCATGTCCCCGAATCCCTCGACCGTCACGTGGCCGTCGGGTTTGACCTCGGTGACGGGCTGGAGCCAGAAATACAGGCCGCTCTTCTTGAATTCCTCGATGGTGAGAAAGGCATCCGGATGGATTCTGGCGATTTCCGTGTTGAGATCTTCGACGAGCGGCATGGGGAGTCTCCTTTCCGCGGGCAAGGTGGGAGGATCGGGTGCGAAAGGAATTTCTTTTCCGGTTTCCTCCGCCGGCGGTGAATGGGCGCGGAACCGGATTGATCATATGATCAATAGAATGATAAACAGAATTTTATTCAGATGCAAACAAAAAATGACCCTTTCGAAATTATCTGTTTCGGAATAATCGCGGGTCCGGCGGGATGTGATCGGATAGGATGCCTGTTCTCCATGCAGGGCCGGAAACAACGGTTTTGAAACCATTTAAACCGTTTTTCAGCTTGAAATTGTGATTTTCCTTTATTATTATCCAACAGGTCAGGCTCGGCGGCTTTTTCCACCCCTCCACCGCCGGAGAGCCTTCCTCGACCACCCGTCACGGGTCACCGTGGGAGGAAATAATGCACGTTCTGTCCGCTCCAGTCGCAGTCATCGCCGGTGTCACGATGTACGTCGCCCTGCACCACCTGTTCCTCTATGCCCGGCGGTCCGTCAAGAAACCCGAGGACCTTTCGTTCGCGGTGCTCTGCCTGACCCTGTTTCTGTACGACATTTTCTGCATCGGGGCCTACAACAATCAGGCGCTCGAAACGGGCCTGTTCTGGCAGCGTTGCCAGGTGGCGACCCTGTCGCTCATCGGGGCCGCTTTCGTGTGGTTCGTGTTCGATTACACCGGAACCCGGAACAGGCGCCTGCGCAATTTCTTCGCCGTCTATTTCGTGCTGGCCGCTCTGCTGGCCCTGTTCGACAACACCGGTCTCTCCTGGCAGACCGACAAGCCGGACGTGAAGCACATCCCCCTTCCCCTGAACCTGGACATCACGTATTACGAAGTCACGCCCGGAGTCATGACCACGCTTGTCAGCCTCATGGGCATCGCGGTCTTCATCTACGCATTCCGGCTCGGCATCCGGCTCTACCGCCAGGACGAGAAGGTGAAAGCCCGTCCGCTGTTCTGGTCCGTGGCTTTCTTTTTCATCGGCCTGTGCAACGATGCTGCGGTCCAGTCCGGGTTCTACAAGTCCATCTATCTGATCGAATACACCTATATGGGCATCGTCATCATGATGGCCTATTTTCTCTCCAAGGAAATCATCCGAAGCGCCGAGATGAAGGAAGCCGTGCAGAAAGCCTATAATCAGCTGGTCGAAACCAGCTACCGCCTGTCCGGCAGTTCCCAGGAGGTGCATTCGGTGACGAGCACCATCGATCAGGCGATGACCGAAATGTTCACCGAAACGCAGAGGCAGAACGAGCACATCCGGAATTCCCACCGGACGATCAGCGACCTTCTCGCCAACATCCACGCCATCAGCCGGGAAGCCCAGCAGGGCGCGTCCATCACGCAGAACACGTCCAGGCGCATCACCGACAGCATCGGCTCGCTGAAGGAGTCGTTCGACCGCATGAAAACGGCGGAGCAGTCGCTGACGGACATGCACGCGACGATCGAGGCTTTCTCCGGGCACTCGAAGAAGGTGGACGCGATTCTGGGGCTCATCGACGATATCGCGTCGCGGATCAACGTCCTCTCGCTCAACGTGGCCATCGAAGCGTCGAAGGCGGGCGGCCGGGACGGCGGATTCATGGTCGTGGCGAACGAGATCCGTCAGCTGGCCAAGAACACCCGGGCCCACACGGACGAAATCGCGGAATTGATCACGGGATTTCAGGAGGATATCGTCCGCGTGCGGACCGCGATGCGGGAGGGGCTGGGGCAGTTTCAGGAACTCGGCCAGACCACCGAGAGGAGCCGGTCCGGGCTCAACGACATTCTGCGCCTCACGGAGGAGGAGGAACAGCGCCTGCAGAGGATCTCCACGCGCATTCTGGACCTCCGCGCCTATTCTCAGCAGGTCGAGACCGAAATGGGAACCGTGGCCCATGTCAGCGAGCAGAACCTCAAGACCGCCGAGCGCGTGAACACCGGCACCAAGGCGATGAGCGCCAGCATGCAGGAACTATCGGCCCTCGCAGACACGCTCCGCGAGACCGCCACCACCGGCATCGGCGGCATGGCCAGGGAGAAGGCGTAAAATGCCGGGCTGAGCCACCCCGGGGTCGACCCCGGGGTCCTCTCTCTTAATCCAATGTATATTTGGGAAATCCATCCGGAGGCTGGATGGACAAATCCTTGACAAATTTTTCATACTCGGCCGGGGACAGCAAATCCGACCCCGGGGTCCACGCGACCCCGGGGTCGATTTTTTCCAAATAGTCAGAGTACAACCAGTCCGAAGTCCTGCGGACCAATCCTGCTTTGACCGGATTTAAATGGATGTAACGCATGAGATGGATCAGCTGTTCGGTGCTTTCGACCCGGACATGCTTGAACCGTCCGGCAAAAAACCGGAACCTGGCTTTTCCTTCATCACGCGACTGTAACCTACGCACGTGGGAGTTCAGAAGCGCTGAAATAAATCGAGAAACAGCCGAACCGTCTTGCCGGGGCTTGATCAAAAAATGAAAATGTGACGGCATGAGACAGTAACAGATCAGATCGAGGGGGTAATCCGGAGTCAAATCGCGGATCAGATCGAGAAACAGCAGATAATCATATTTTTCAGGGAATAGAATCGTGCCTTCACAGACCCGGTTGAAAATATGGTAGTATTCCCCGGCAAAAAAACCATCTTTCCGATAGGGCATGGTTTTCTCCGAATTCGACCCCGGGGTTGACCCCGGGGTCGGTTTTTCTGCATGCCCTTCGGTGCAAAGAACAATTCGGAACAGTTCGACCCCGGGGTCAACCCCGGGGTCGATTACGCCGCTACACCTCGAACGGGAACCGGAAGGCCACCCGCGGCTGGATCCGCTCCTGCGGTTTGTAGGCCTGCACGTCGTCGTTCCACACGAAATTCCAGATATAATCCATGTACAGCATGAGGTACGGCTTCATCTTGTATCCGACTCCCACCCGGGCCACGCTCCGCGCGTCCAGCGTGCGGATGTCCTTGAACGTCCCGATGCCCCGCTTGTCATAAGCGGCCTCCACCGACAGGACCGGTATGTTCGGGGAAAGGCCGGCGCCGAGATGCAGGGTGCCGCTGTTGCCGTACTTGTCCACCTTCTCGAACGACCCCACGGTGTGGATCAGCTTGAAGAAATTGAGGTCGAGCGCGCCGTACCAGGCGTTGCGCGACCCGTTCATCATGGAGAGCAGGCCGTTCTGGCCGATCAGGGTGTCGGACGGCGCCGAGGCCAGGCCCGCCGGTATCCCCGCGGGATCCCCGCCGAGGAGCGAAAAATAATCCTGCACTTCGTTCAGCGTGGTGTGCCGGAGCATTTCGTAGAACGGCCCGAAATAGGGCGCGACGAATTCCTTGCCCATGAACCGCCGCTCCACGTTGAAGGACAGGCCCAGGAATCCCCAAAGCGTGTTCAGGTCGGTTCTCAGCCCCAGGGTCTGGCCGGACCCGTAATCGACGATCTGGGCGTGGTCCGCGTAAACCATCGTGGTCAGCGCCCGGGACTTCAGGAGCGGCAGTTCGACGTCCGCGCCCCACACCGAAACACCGTCCTTGGTGGAACGGCGGCTGTCCGGATCCGTGTCCCGGGCCATCGTGGCGCCGAAAGCGAGGCGCTTGAGAATCGGGAGCTCGCTGTTCCAGAGCGGCCGGACATACAGCCGGCCTCCGACCACGCCGAGCCGCTCGAGGCTGTTGGTCATGGATTCGAACCCGGCGATCCCCGCGTCAATGTCGAATGAAAGCCCGGTTTTCCGGTCCTCGTACGCGATCTGGTTGTTGTAGAAATTGAGGATGAAGCCGTGACCGATCCTCTCCACGTCCAGCGCGCCGACCCGGCCGTACACGGGGTCGCCCTTGATCCCGTAGCGCACGTAGCGGATGATCCGGAGCCAGTCCGTCCTGCCCGTGCGCCGGTTTTCCCAGTCCTGCGAGTAGAATTTGCCGTTGGAGGTGTTGTAGAGCAGGTTCACGTTGAGCCCGATGCCGGCCTTGCCGAGGGCGATGTCTGGCTGCAGGTTGATGGCGTAAAAAGCCTGGTTGTCGATCCATGTCATGCCGACGCCGCCGTCGAACGAGCTCTGGTTGCCGGCCGGCGGGAAGGCCATG
>CAZNXX010000064.1:0-15951 GCA_964577095.1 uncultured bacterium
CCAGCAGAGTGTTTTCCCGCACAAATATTTCTGCGCAAGACGTATAAATTAAGCATAAATCGGGCGGATGTCAACTGAAATCTGTGTGTTCGGACAATCGAATGCCCGGTTTTTTCCGTCCGCTGACCACCCCGGACGTTCGTCCGGGCGTAGTCCTACTGAATCAGCTCCCTGTACAGCAGAATCGCTTCCCTGGCTGAATCGAAGGCCATCTGTTCCAGATCGACCGCTTCCGGCCGCCGGATGATCACCTCGGTCAGCTCACCGCGCACCTCCCGGAGGTCCGGAACCCTCGGGAGGACCACCTTGAAAACCGCGTCTGACGTGTGGTACGTCACTCCCCCGAATACATAAGTGTTGGGGAACGATCCAATGTACTCCGGCACAGCCGGACGGAAGCCGAGTTCCTCCTGTATCTCCCGGACCAGCGCCTCCTCCAGCGTTTCTCCGTAGTCCACGAATCCGCCCGGCAGGTCCAGCAAGCCCTTTCCCGGATCCTCGGCCCGCCGCGCGAGAAGGATTCCGGACGGCGTGACCAGGATGCCCATGACTGCCGCGGCCATATTATGGAAGTATCGGAATCCGCATGCGCCGCACGTGACGGACTTGCCGTCTTCCGAGACAAGCCTCTCCACGCCGCATTTCGGGCAGAACCGGAAGCCGGTGAGCGGGATCATGGTATGCTCCAAATGATCGAGATTGCCACGCCGTGCCCGGACCTCCGGTCCGGTCCCGGCTCGCAATGACACTCCTCCTGTACTGTCAACCAACCTCCCGCAGGTTTGTATCAACCCGTGGGGGTTTCTTCATTGTCATCGCGAGATCGTTCCTGTTTCAGGAACGATCGAAGCGATCTCGGCTCTGGTCGGTATTTTTAATGGCTCCCGGCTTCACATCCACGGGCCCGGAGTGAAGGCCTCGAATACTTCCACCTAAAAAATCAAATGGTCTAATCCCTGACCAGACGCACCGAAAAACCGGCCTCCTTGAAGTAGTCTTTCCGGCTGGTTTCCAGATGGAGGTAGTTCAGGTTCACGCGCCAGGCATCGCCGGCTTCGCTCTCGGATGAGGACCAGAAAAACGCGTCTGTGCCCATGTTCAGGGATCCACTGAAAAATCTGCCTCCGGCCGGGAGCGCGGTGAAACCGCTTTCATTTTTAACCGCGGTATGCGAATAGTTCCAATGCGTTTCTCCCGCTTCCTTCATCTTCCCTCCCGCAACCGAGGACCCGCCCAGATAATTGATCAAAGTCTGCCATTCCGCGTCCGTCGGCACGTGCCAGCCCGCAGGCGCGAGTTTCCGACTGTCCGTCACCGCGAACCAGTTGTACAGCCGGCCGTACACAGGCACAAAATCCGTATTGTTGTCATAACTGCAGAGCGCGCCTGTCATCAGCGACGACCAGGTTGACTGATCCTTGATATTGGAAATCGGGTTGCCGTTCCGGTAATGAGTGGTTGTCAGGTTTTCAACCGTCCACCACTGATCACCTATCTTGACCGTGTGGTACACGTTATCGTCGACATCCGTCACCGTCCGGCGCACGGTGACGTCCAGAACCGCCGGGCCGGAAATCGTCATGCCCGTCTGTTCGAGGGTTTCGATGTCCGTACCGCTGAAACGGACGCAGTATTGATCTGACATCGCCCGGGCCGGCATGGGGATGGACGCGTTCCGCTTCGACAATCCGGAGACGGACGGGCTCATGCCTCCGTCAATCAAAATCATTTTCCGGCTGACGACCGTTCCTTCAGCCGTCAGAGAGTAGATGTAGACTCCTGCGAGTGCGCATCGGCCGGACGCGTCCGTCGCGTCCCAAACAACTCGTCCCTCGCTTTCGCTCCGGAACCCGCTGAGCAGAGTTTTAACCTTTCTTCCGAGCAGGTCATGAACGTCAATGCGTATGTCGGCCGGCCGGGACAGCTGATAGTGAATGACAGTCGAGGGATTGAAGGGATTGGGGTAGTTCTGCGACAATCCGAAATTTCCGGGAATACCGGGAGCGCCCTCCCGGACGCCGGTCCCTGGAATCGCGATTGAATATCTCCCCAAGCTGTCCGTCACACCGCTGAACCGCCGCGAGGCATCGGACTCATCCGTCACCTCGACCAGGACACCCGCAACAGGCTCGGCTCCGCTCCCGAGATACTCCGCCCCATTGTCCGTCACGACTCCTTCGATCAGATTCTGGGTATACCCAACGGAGCCCCATACATAGAAACAAAACAACATCACGTAGATCGACCTTGAAAATACCATTTTTCCTCCTTGAAACTGCCTCGATCGGATCCGATCTCCCTCGATAAAACGGACCTCCCGAGGGTCCCTCCCACCCTCGGGAGGTCCTCCGATCCGCTTACCGTATCACCGTCATCTTCCGAGCCGCGCTCCATCCCTGCCCGGTCAGACGGACGGTGTAGAGTCCGCTGGCAAGATTCAGGCGGTCCGTGTCGATGGGAACGGACTGAGGACCGGCTCCGAGCCTTCCTTCTCGGACGACCGCAGCGCTTCTGCCCAGGATGTCATGCACCGTGATCCGGACCGGCCCCGGTTCCGGCAGCGTGAATTCGAACCGGCAGAATCCGTTCAACGGATTCGGATACAGCCGGACGAGCCTCGGACCTGCCGGCGCGATCCGTTCCTCCTTCACCGCGGAAACCGTGGACCGGTTCCACCAGAAATGCAGAAGCCCGGACCGGTCGCCGACGATCAGGTCCGGCAGGCCGTCCCGGTTCAGGTCCGCCATGGCCGGGTGAACGCATGAATCCACCTGAAGACCGGCGAATGCGGACGCGTCCTTCCGCCATTCCGGAACCGTTCCCGTGCCGACATTCTCATAGTAAGAGAGAGTGCCGTTTTCCTCCCCGAACAGCAGATCGACTTTTTTGTCTCCGCTCAGGTCACCGAAGGCCGCGCCATGATACTTCAAGTCCCCGATCCCTTTCAGCCATCCGCGGTTTTCACGCCACTGCTCGTCCGGCGTGTTCAGCCGCTCGTAGAAGGTGTATTCCTCGTTCTTCTGCAGAAAAAGATCGGAATCCCCGTCACCGTCGATGTCGACCAGGAGCGGCGCGTAGAAGGAGGAATCGGAGGATTGGAATTGAGCGAAGACCGTGCTGTCTGGTCGAAACACGACGGTCCCGTCGCCTGAATCCCGGCGGTAATAACGGACGATCGGCGGCCCTTCGTTGTCTCTGAAATCAACGGTGCACGCGCCCGTCAGTATATCTTCGTCCCCATCGCCGTCCCCGTCAGTAAACGCAAAGGTCAACCCGATGACGTTCGTCGGCAGCCATCCATGCCCGAGTTCGATCCCGTGTCCGAGCGGATCAGGAAGGGTCCAGCCGGCCTTGTCGATGGAATCGTTCGGATCGTAGCCGCCGTCGCGGAACGGCAGGGAACAAAACCGGGCGTCCCTAAAGTACTGCCAGACGAAATCAATCAGGACGTCGCCCGAAACGATCAGGTCCGGGCCGGCCGCTCCCTCCCGGTGGTGAAAAACGGGTATCGCATCCCGCTCGAAGGAGACGGGACCCCAATATTCTGTGCTATCGGGATCTCCGTTGATCAGCCGGGTCAGTCGCCTGTCCCATTGATTGATCACGAGATCGGGCGGTTGATCGGCGCCGCTCCGGATCCATTGATAGCATGTGGCGGCTCTGTCCGCCGAGAGGGTACTCCAGAGAGTATTGTATTCAAACAAGCCAGTCGCGGCATACAGTCCCTCGAATCGATCGGCCTCGAAAACATCCAGTCCGAGGAAGGTGCCCGGATCCGCCATGATCGGCTTGATCGTGGAGAGGCGCACCGGGTCCCCGCCGGACCTCGGGAGAAACCGTGTCGTGCATGTCCAATCGAACTCGTTCTGTCCGTTCAACAGGTCCTGACCGACGGATTTCCGTTCAAACTCCGGATAAACGCCGTTTTGGTTTATGAAAAGATAGGAAGTGCTCCACCAGCATGAATCCGCGAGTACGTCGAGATCGCCATCCTCGTCCACATCGCAGAAGGAAAAATTGAAATAGTAAGGAAGTGTGTCCCCGGGGAAAAACAGTGATGGGTTGGACCAGGACGGATTCTCGACAGTGCCCATGTTCGAAAAATAAAAGGAACTGTCCGTCACGCATTCGAATCTGCCGTCCGAGTTCCAGTCCACGAATTCAAAGGATTTGGGATGAAATTCGGGATGCTCGTCAGCCCATGAAGAGTTGAAGAATCCAATTTCGGGAAGAGGCATCTCCTTCCGCGCCCAGCGGTGACCGAGACCCGGCAAGGATTCATAGTATTCCAATTGCCCGGCCTGGTTCACGAACACGTCCTCCCGGCCGTCGCCGTTCCAGTCCAGGAGCTGAAACGCGAAGGCGTTCTCCGTGAACTCCAGCCCGCTCGGGTTGACGACATGGATATCCTCTTCCCATTTCCATTCCCCGGCCGTGGCCAGTCCGGCCAGCAGCACCAGCGCCGGAAAACCCTTGAAGCGCATCATTTTCCCTCCCAACGATTTTCTGATTATTTCACAAAGCGCATCCGTATCTGAACTACCTCCGTCCGTCCGGCCGTGCGGACCGGAGGGCCCCAGGTGCCCGCGCCGCAGGACACTACGACATGGGTATTCCCCTTCTGGAGATATCCGTAACTCAGTTCATAAACCAAGTCAGTGATATAATTAAAGGGATAGAGCTGGCCGAAATGCGTGTGACCGGAGAACTGGAGGTCAATCCCGTTCTTCTCCGCCTCCTCCAGGTGGAAGGGCTGGTGGTCGAGAAGAATCCGGACATCCGCCGAATCCGCAGACCGGACGAGGTCCGCAACGGTCATTCGGATTCCCGCCTGCCTGTCTTTCCGTCCGATGATGCGGATGCGGTCCGCGACAGTCGAGATGCTGTCCTCCAGGACAACCACGCCCGCGGACCGGATATATTCAACCGCTTTGCGAGAATTGTGGAAATGCTCGTGATTGCCGAGAACCGCGAACTTGCCGTGTCTCGCGGGAAGCGCCCTGATGGCTTCCGCTACGTTCTGCTCAGCCGCCTCGGTCAGGTCCTCGTCGAAAATGTCCCCGCAGAACAGAATGATGTCCGGGTCGATTTCGCGGATTCGGGCCGCGACCTTTTTCATGTGTCCGCGTCCTAGCACGGTTCCGAAATGCGTGTCTGAAAGGGCCGCGATGCGGAGCTCCCGCATGCCTGCCACAACTTTCGGGACCTCCAGATCCAGCTTTCGGACGCGGATGGAAGCCGCATTCCAGGTTCCAGCCAGAGTGGACAGGAGCGTGACCGCAACGACCACGGACGCAGACACAACCGGCCACTTCGCTGAATTCGCGGCAGAGCGGACCGAGGCCGCCGGTATCAGCTTGAGGATAAGCTGGATCAGATCCGACACCAGGAAAAGGAGAAACAGCGAGGCCATGACCGCCAGGTACACGGAACCCGCGACAACGAGGATGCGGGAGAATGCGTTGTGCGTCGCGCCTTCCAGAAAACGGCCGAGGGGGAAGGTCAGCACCCACGCGAACCATATCCACAGCAAAATGGGTCGGACAACGCCGAAACCGGAAGGCTGGCTTGAACGTGCCACGCACTTCGAAAGTGCGTGGCACGCAGTATTCAGGCGCAGAAAAATGAACAGGTTGATCGCGGAGTACAGGATCAGGACGAGGGAGAGGAAGATGATGATCTGGACGGGTTTCAACAAAACCTCCGATCAACGTGCCGGGTAAGTGCCCGGCACCTCCAAGGTGCCGGGCACTTGGATTCCGAGTCCACGTGACGACAGCCGGGCAGGGATGCCCGGCCGGATCTTGCGCCCGGGATTGGAAATCCCGGGCGATCGATTTAACCCGAGATTGCCACGCCGCGTCCTGGCCCATGGCCCGGACACGGCTCGCAATGACATTGTTTCGGGTTTAGACCTGGGGCGAGGCGGCGCCTCGCCCCTACGGAACCATTCCATCCCGCATTCTACCAACCTCCCGCAGGTTTGTACAAACCTGCGGGAGGTTTCGGAGCTATTCGCTCATTTCTTCACCCACTTCGACCCGTCCTTGCCGTCCTCGATGGCGATGCCGATCTTCGCCAGGCCGTCGCGGATCGCGTCGGACAGGGGCCACAACTTCTCGGCCCGGACCTTGTTTCTCAGCTCGACGATCAGGTCAAGCGCCGCTTTCTCCGACCCGACGCCGGTGGATTCGCCGCCCCCTCCAAACGAAAAGCCGAGAATCTCCTCGCCGAGCAGACGGAACAGCCGGCCGGCTTGTACTAAATCATCGGGAACAGAAGAAGCGGACGAAGCCAACCTGTCATTCGCCTCTTTCGCCAGGTCGAACAGGACGGAGATGCCGCCGGCCGTGCCGAAGTCATTGTCCATGGATTCGAAGAATTTGGCCCGCAGTCCGGTCCAGGGTTCTCCATTGACTTCAGCGACGGGATCGCCTTCCCACGCGGCAGGCATGCACTGCTTCAGGGAAGCCACAACACGGTTCAACCGGCCGAACCCCTTTTTCGCGGCGTCCAGGGCATCCGGGCTGAAGTCCTGGGGTGACCGGTAATGGCCCTGCAGAATGAAGAACCGGATCGTCATGGGGTCGTATTTCGAGAACAGCGCGTCCAGCGTGGTGAAATTGCCGAGCGACTTGCTCATTTTCTGGCCGTTCACCGTGACCATGTTGTTGTGCAGCCACACCTTGGCAAACGGCTTGCCGGTCGAGGCCTCGCTCTGCGCGATCTCGCATTCGTGGTGGGGAAACTGGTTGTCCAGGCCGCCGCCGTGTATGTCGAAATGCTCCCCGAGGTATTTCATGGACATGGCCGAGCATTCCAGGTGCCATCCCGGGAATCCCCTGCTCCAGGGCGAGTTCCATTGCATCAGGTGGGAGGGATTCGCCTTCTTCCAGAGCGCGAAATCAAATGGGTGACGCTTTCCCTCCGCCACCTCGACGCGCACGCCCTCCTTCAGGTCCTCCAGCTTCTTGCCGGACAACTTGCCGTATGACGCGAATTTCTCGACGTCAAAATACACATTGCCTTGCGCTTCGTATGCAGCGCCCTTCTCCAAAAGGGATCGGACCAGTTCCTGCATTTCGGGGATATGGCCCGTGGCACGGCACGAGACGTCGGGCCTGAGGCAGTTCAGCCGGTCCATGTCGCGGAAAAAATGCCGCTCGTATTTCTGCGCCACCTCGACCGGCTCGAGCCGCTCCAGCCGCGCCTTTTTCAGGATGCGGTCCTCCCCGTCCTGTTCGTCTCCCAGCAGGTGGCCGACGTCCGTGATGTTCTGCACGTAACGGACCTTGTACCCGGACGCGCGGAGAAACCGGACCACCACGTCGAACGATACGTAGCTCTTGCCGTGCCCCAGGTGCGGCTCATCGTACACCGTGGGCCCGCACACATACATTCCCACAAAAGGCGGATGAATGGGCTCGAAGGGCTCCTGTTTTCGGGTCAATGTGTTGTACACGCTCAGCATGCGCGGGTCCTTTCGGCGGCCCGGAATCCGCTTGATTTTCCGGCCTTGTTTGGGTATGTTGATCCCATCATGCGTCACGGGATACGGATTCACCGCCGGATGGGAGGGGCGGCTGTACTGGGTTTCTCGGCCCTGTCGGCCCAGATGCTGTTCTTCCGCGAAAGCGTGGCCGTGTTTCACGGAAACGAACTCACGCTCGGCGGCCTGTTCGCGGTGTGGCTGTTCTGGACCGCGGCGGGCTCTGTTCTACCGCGTCGAATCCCGTCGCGCCGGACGGCCGCCGCCGGACCGTATCTCCTTCAGCCGCTTTTCTTCATCCTCGCGGCACTGATCCCGTTCACCGACCTGGCCATACGCGTTCTTCCGCCTCTGCTCAGCCGGACTCCCGGAGAAACCCCGGGCCTGTTTCCCGTTCTGATCGCGGGACTCGCGGTTTTTGCGCCTTTCGGTCTTTTGTCCGGATTCATCTACGCCAGGCTCTGCGAAACCGGACCACGGACCGGCGAAGACCGCACGGCCTCGGCCCCCACCCTGTACGCTTTCGAGTCCGCCGGCTCCGCCGCTGCGGGCGCGGTCTGCTCACTGATCCTGTTCCGGATCCTTCCCCTGTTCACGTCCGCCCTGGTTCTCGCGGCGCTGACGGCCGGATTCTCTCTTTTCTTCCTCAATCCGGATGACCCCCGAAAAACCGCGTTCCACCGGACCGCATGGAACCCGATACTCACGATCGCCGCCGCCCTCGTTCTTGTTATCCCGGCCAACCGGCTTCAGATGGATCTGGACCGGTCCCTGTGGAAGGTCGGAACGCTCCTGGAATCGAAATCCACGGCCTATGGCATCGTGTCAGCGGCTCAAATCGAATCGCAGATCACGTTCTACGAAAACGGGGTTCCCCTGTTCACCGTGCCGGACGAACTCACGGCCGAGGAGTCCGTGCATCCCGCCCTTCTCCAGAACCCGTCCCCGCGTTCCGTGCTCATCATCGGAGGCGGAGTCGGGGGTTCCATACAGGAGTGTCTCAAACATCCTTCGGTCAGGGACGTGCACGCGGTCGAGCTGGATCCGGCGGTATTCGAAACGGCGCATTCCTTCCTGCCGGACAAAGCCCGTTTGATATTCACCAACCCGGCCGTGACCTTTCACGTGGACGACGGCCGCCGATTTCTGCGCCGCACGGATTTGCGCTTCGACGCGATTCTCGTGAACCTGCCGGAACCGGTCAGCGTCCAGTTGAACCGTTTTTATTCCGTGGAATTCTTCCGCCTGGCGGCGAGCCGGCTGAAACCCGGAGGCGTGTTTTCATTTTCCCTGCCCTCCTCGGAGAACAGGATCGGCGATGAACTGTCGGATCATCTCGGCGCCGCAAAATCGGGCCTGTCCGCGGCTTTCCCGAAAGTCGTGACGCTTCCGGGCGACCGGTGCCGGTTCATCGCGTCTTTGGACACCGCCTTTCCGGCCGGCGATCCTTCGATCCTGGAAGCCCGCATCCGCGAACGCGGGCTCGACTCGAGTCTGCTCTATATCCGGCCCTATTTCATGGACGTTCAGTGGTCGGAAAGCCGACGCGCATTTCTGGAAAGCCGGCTCGTCGAAATGCCCCCGGAACGATGGAACAGGGATTTCCGTCCTCTGGCCTTCTGGAGGAGTCTCATCCTCTGGACCGGCCGGTACGCTCCGGCTTTAACGGGCGGCCTCAAAAGTCTGGCCGGTATTCCGGGCGGATCCGTACTGGCCACATGTCTGATTCTCGCGGCCGCCGCCGTCCTTCTGTTCCGGATTCAGAAATGGAAAGGACCCGCAGTTTTTCTCGCCGTGTGGACTGCCGGCTGCTCCGGACTTTCCCTGGAGCTGACCGCCCTGTTCGCCTATCAGACTCTGTTCGGCGTGCTGGCCCGCGACATGGCCCTGATCGTGGCCGGATTCATGGCCGGCCTCGGCATGGGCGCCGGATCAGCGGGTCAAAATGAAATCGGGAACACACTGGACACCAAAAAGCCGGGGCTGAACTCGGCCCTGCTCCTGACTGCCGCGATCTCGGCCGCGTCCGCGTTCACGGTTCCGGCCATGACCGCTGTTTCGAATCCGGGAATCGGCCTGATGGCCTTCGCGCTTCTGAACGCGGCCGCGGGATTCGGTTGCGGGCGCGTGTTCGGCATGGCCAGCCGGCCCGAAAACCTCCGCCTCCTCAACCTGAAAAATCCGGCTGCCGCTCTTTACGCGATTGATCTCACCGGATCTTTGGCCGGCGCCCTGGCCTGCGCTTCTCTGGCCGTCCCTCTGCTCGGCGTGACCGGCACATTCACGGTGATAGCCGGCCTGAACCTCTTTGCCTCGGTCGCTGTCCTGGCCGCGAGCCGCCGGCCCTGAAACCCCGGCAAAACGGGATACCCTATTCTTCGGGCTTCTTCTCCTTCGTCGGCCGCTTGTTCAGTTCCTCGTCCCTGAGCACACGCTTCAGAATCTTGCCCGCCGCGCTCTTGGGCAGGCTGTCCCTCAGCTCGATCTCCTTCGGCACCTTGAATTTCGCGAGCTTGTCCCTGCAGAACTGGAGCAGTTCTCCCCGGGTCAGGGTCTGGCCGGGCTTGGCCACGATGAAGGCCTTGACGACCTCATCACGCACCGCGCTGGGAATCCCCACGACCGCTGCCTCGGATACCTTCGGGTGCTGGTACAGCACTTCCTCGACCTCGCGCGGGAAGACGTTCATGCCCGCGCTGATGATGAGGTCCTTCTTGCGGTCCACGATGCGGAAGAAACCCTCCTCGTCCATCACCGCGATGTCGCCGGTGTAAAGCCATCCGTCCCGCAGAACCGCGGCGGTTTCATCCGCCATGTTCCAGTAGCCCTTCATCACCTGCGGGCCCTTGATGGCGAGTTCGCCTTGCTGTCCCGGTTCGAGCGGTTTCCGCGTTTCAGGATCCACAATCATGGAATCCGTATCCGACACCGGGAGACCGATGGTTCCGATTTTCCGTTTGCCGACAATGGGATTGACATGGGTGACGGGCGACGCTTCCGAGAGACCGAAACCCTCCACCAGGGATGCGCCGGTGAGCGATTCGAACGCCTTCTGCACTTCCATGGGCAGGCCCGATCCGCCGCTGAGGCAGAACCGTATCGAACCGACGTTCTTCGGCGTGGCCTTGGGATGATTGTTGACGGCGTTGTACATGGACGGCACGCCGCAGAACACCGTGGGCTTGTGCTTTCGGATGCGTTTCACCACGTCGTTCAGGTCGAACCGCGGCAGGAGCAGCATGGTGGAGGCCAGCACGACCGACAGGTGCAGGCCCGTGGTCATGCCGTAGCTGTGGAAGAACGGCAGAACACAGAGCAGGACTTCCTGCTTGTCCCCGGTTTTCCACAGCCAGTGCCGCGTCTGATACACGTTGACGAGTATGTTCCGGTGGGTCAGTACGGCCCCCTTCGACACGCCCGTAGTTCCGCCCGTGTACAGCAGAATGGCAGTGTCCTCCGGCGACACGGCGACGGCAGGGGCGGCCGGCGCCTTCCCCTTCAGCATCGCGGAAAATGAGACCTGGCCTTTCCCCCCGTCAAGTCGCAGCGTGGACTTGTCCTTCAGCCTGAACAGCAGTCCCAGCGCGGGCGGGAGAAATTCCCGGATGCCCGCGACGATCACGCGCTTCACGGGGGTCTGGCTTCGGACAGCCTCGAGCTTCGGGAGCAGTTTGTCGAAAACCACCGCGGTCTCCGCCCCGGAGTCCGTGAGCTGATGGGCCAGTTCGCGCTCCACGTACAGCGGGTTTGTCGGCACGAGAATCGCGCCGAGCTTGAGAACCGCGAAATGGGCGATCGGATAGGCGGGGATGTTGGGCAGGATGATCGCGACCCGGTCGCCTTTGCGGACGCCCAGCTCCGCCAGACCGTCCGCGAAACGGTCCACCAGGCGCCGGAGTTCGGCATACCGGATTTTCGCGCCGAAGAACAGGGTGGCGATACCGTTCGGATTCCGTTCCGCGGCCTGCGCCAGCATCTCGTACATGCTGATCTTCGGGTAGTCGATGGAACGCGGCACCTCGGGATCCATCTGGCCGAACCAGGGTTTCATTTCCATGCGTCTCCTCCGTTGGGAATTGAGGAAGTGGTCCCGGGACGCGGACGCGGGCATCTATTGCGGCGATCGGCCCGCGGCGCGGCAATGCTCAGGGGACGGTTTTCGTCGAACCGCGCCGGTATCCGTCCGGCAGGCGGAATACGGAATCGTCCGTGAGTGATGAGTCCGCGGACAACAGCGTCTGGGTGAGGTCCTGGCCGAGCACCGAAGCCTGAATGCGCAGGGGGTATCCCTTCAGTCCCCGCAGTTGTTCGAACAGGGGTTCGTAATCGGCCGCGGCCGGTCCGAGCATGCGCTTGAGGACGGCCAGGTACTCGGCCATGCGGGGCGCGCCGTCCGTCCCGATCCACAGAACCGGGGCCCGCGGCGGATCCGCGGTTCCCGCCGGAGCCGGGATCCGGACTTCGACCTCCGCGGCCGGACGGCCTCCGATGGACTGGACGCGTCCGGTTTTCCGGAACAGATTCCGCGGCACGGACGGCCTGCCGGTGACCGCGTCGACCGGAAGTCCGAAAAGGCCGACGCCGAACATCGAAAGACCCTGGAGCGTGGCCTCCGAGAGCGGGACAACCGTGCTGTCCCTGTGATTCAAGAGCCAGGCTTCGCCCGACGACAGGGCCAGCAGTGTGCGGCTCCGCTCTCCCTCGTCCCGCCGCAGATCGCCGTTCCTGAGCCAGGTCGTCGCCTTGCGCGTCTTCGCGGGAAAACCGAACATTGGAGGGGTTTTCACTTCCTCGACAATGACGAGGCAGCGGCTCTGGCCGTGCAGAACGGCAGGGAGGAGGAGAGAATACAGTATCAGGGAGCGAAACGCGTTCATCCGCATGCGGAAATCCTTCCCATGCTGAAATGAAAAACCCATCGGGGGTCGATGGGTAATGATGCAGCCTGGACTTCAGTCCGGTCTGCTGAAAAACAAGGGTGCCGAAGGTGGGAGTCGAACCCACACGTCCTCTCGGACACTACCCCCTCAAGATAGCGTGTCTGCCAATTCCACCACTTCGGCGTTCAGAAACCGGGGCCGGTCGAGGGAAGGCCCCGGGGGACTACTTTTCCGGCTGGGCCGGTTCGGACTGCGGAACCGTCGGGAGCATGCCCGCCGGCGAGGCTGTTTTTTCCTTCTCCACCACCTCTTCGAGCATGCTCTTCGGCGCCGCGACAGTCCGGAGGGAGAGCAGGGCGATGGACACGGTGGTGAGCGCGAATATCACGCCCAACCACATGGTCACTTTCGACAGGAAAGACGCCGCACCCCGGCCGCCGAACACGCCGCCGACGCTGCCGCCTCCGCCGAACACGCCCGCCATGCCGCCGCCCTTGCTGGACTGCATCAGAATACTCACGATCATCAGGGCGCAGACGATCACATGAATGACGATGATCACACTGATCATTTTCGAACCTCTCGACGATACGACGGGATCAGGCCCGTTTCTGCGCGACGACGATCATCTCGTCGCCGATCCGCAGAAAAGACAGAATGCGGTAGATCCCGTTGTGAATGTATACGAGCAGTTGCCGGATCCACAGGGGTTTCCGGGTGATTTTGTTGAACTCCTTCTGCCGATCCGCCGTGGACCAGGATGATTCCGGCTTCCTTCCACGCTTCAGTTTTGGCAGAATGACATACAGAAGGATATTCTTCAATTCGATGGATGACCGGATCTCCGTGACGTCGAGCCCATACCGGTCGAACAGCCTTCGAATGGTGCCCCTGGAAAAGTAATTGACGTGATCCAGGCCCATTGCCCACCAGCCGCCCCGCATCAGCCTCGCAAAGAAACTGTCCGCCTGCGGCACCTGCACGACCAGGATGCCCCGGGGGCTGAGCATCCTGGAGGCCTTTTCCACGATCCGGTCCGCTTCGTCGATGTGCTCGAGAACGTCCCAGGCCGTCATGATGTCAAAGGGAGTGTCCTCCCGAACGGCCAGAAAATCGCCCGATTCGACCGCAAGCCGGAATTCGTCCCGGATGAATTCGACGTTCGCCCGGCTCATCTCGACACCGGCCACATGATACCCCAGCTGCCGGCCTGCGAGAAGAAAATGACCGAAACCGCACCCGATGTCAAAGAGCCGCCCCGACCGGCTGTATTTCCGGATCAGGCGGTACCGGAGGAGGTTTCTCTGAATCTTGAGCCAGAGATCCCCCCGCGCCACTTCGCGGACGACCTCGGGGGTCTTGTACCGCGTATAATCGATCGACTTCCTGAAATGAGGCGGAATGAAATGAAAGGAACACTCCGCGCACCGGACGATTGAACAGTTCTTCCTGCGGTACCGGACCGTGAATCGCTTTTCATCCCGGTTGCCGCAAACGATGCAGCGGATTCCCCTGAACAGTTCCGGTTCTTCGATCAACCGTTCCCCGCGCATCGAGTTCCCCGCAACTGCGCCCGGCCAGCCCTGGCTAAACCGAAGGCGCCGCCGCGCGTGCAATCGCCGCGAAACCCTCCGCCTTCAGACTCGCGCCGCCCACCAGGGCGCCGTCGATGTCCGGCTGGGACATGAGCACCTTCGCGTTGTCCGGCTTGACGCTGCCGCCGTACTGGATGCGGAGCCCGCCGGCTGCGGCGGATCCGAACGCCTTCTCGAACCACCCGCGGATGAACCGATGGACTTCCTGCGCCTGCTCGGGCGTGGCCGTCTTTCCGGTGCCGATGGCCCAGACCGGTTCGTACGCGACGATAAGCGTCTTGAGTTCATCCGCCGTGAATCCCTTCAGCCCTCCTTCGAGCTGGGTCCGGACGACCGCCTCGGTCCTGCCGGACTCGCGCTCCTGGAGCGTCTCGCCGACGCAGAGGATGGGCGCGAGTCCCGCCGAAAGCGCCTTCCGGACCTTGCGGTTGACGGTCTCGTCGGTTTCGCCGAAATACTGCCGCCGCTCCGAATGCCCGAGGATCACGAAATGACAGCCGGCCTCCTTCAGCATCTTCGCCGACACTTCGCCGGTGAACGCGCCTTCGTCCTCCCAGTGCATGTTCTGTCCGCCGAGCCGTATGGCCGAGCCTCTCAGCTCTTCCGCGGCCGGTATGAGGTTGACGGAGGGCGGGCATACGGCGATCTCCACTCCGGACGCATCGCCGACCAGCGCCTTCAGGCTCCGGACCAGGGCCGCCGCCTCGGAGGCGGTGGTGAACATTTTCCAGTTGCCCGCAACCACGGGAATGCGCATCGTCATGGTTCCCTTATTTATCGGCCAGCGCGGCCACGCCGGGCAGCGTCTTGCCTTCAACCAGTTCGAGCGACGCGCCGCCGCCCGTGGAAATGTGCGACATCCTGTCCGCGAGCCCGGCCTTCTTCACGGCCGAAACCGAATCGCCGCCGCCGATCACCGTGACCGCCCCTTCGAGGCCGGCCAGAGTCTGGGCGATGGCATTGGTGCCCTCCGCGAACTTCTTGAATTCGAAAACACCCATGGGCCCGTTCCAGAACACGGTCTTCGCGCCTTTCAGCGCGGTCTTGAACTTTTCAACGCTCCGGGGCCCGATGTCCATGCCCATCCATCCGTCCTCGAGCGCCTGTCCGGATACGACTTTCGAAGCGGCCTCGGCCGAGAACTCCTGTGTGGCCACGTGGTCCACGGGCAGCAGCAAGGCGACCTTTTTCTCGGCCGCTTTGTTCAGCACGGATTTGGCGGTGTCGATCATGTCGTCCTCGACGAGGGACTTTCCGACAGCGATGCCCTGGGCTTTGAGAAACGTATAAGCCATGCCGCCGCCGATGATCAGCGTGTCAACTTTGCCGAGCAGGCTTTCCAGCACGGCGATCTTCGAGGACACTTTGGCGCCGCCGATCACGGCCGCGAAAGGCTTGGCCGGGCTGTTGACGACCTTGTCCTCAAGAAATTCGAGCTCTTTCTCCATCAGAAAGCCGGCCACTGCCGGAAGGAAACGGGCCACGGTCTCGGTCGACGCGTGCGGACGGTGGGCCGTGCCGAACGCGTCGTTCACGTACACGTCGCCGTAGGCCGCCAGGATCCCGGCCATTTTCTCCCGCTCGGCCGCGTCCTTGGAGGTCTCTTCCTTGTGGAAGCGGGTGTTCTCGAGCATCAGCACCCCGCCGGCGGGCAGGGCCGCGGCCATGGCCGCGGTTTCCGGGCCCGTGCAGTCGGGCGCGAGCTTCACTTCCTTGCCGAGCAGCTTGGCGAGATGCGCGGCCACGGGCGCCATCTTGTGCTTGCCCTCGATGTATCTCTTTTCGTCAAAGGGCTTGCCATCCTTCTCCGCCTTTTCCTTCGCCTTCTGGGCGTCTTTTTTCGGGTCGCCCAGGTGCGACATGAGGACCAGGCTCTTCGCGCCCTGATCGAGGACGTAACGGATGGTCGGCATGGCGGCCTGTATGCGGGTATCGTCCTGCACCGCGCCTTCCTTCATGGGCACGTTGAAGTCCACGCGCATCAATA
>CAZNXX010000065.1:0-15787 GCA_964577095.1 uncultured bacterium
AACCTATTATTAGATGGAATTCCACCCCCCAACCAATTTCCAATACTAGGAAAAAAATTACTTCTAATAGGAAAAAACCAGGATTTACCACTAATAGGAAAAGGTTTTTCCTATTAGTGGATTCATCCGACTATCCTTTTCTCCAATCCCAACGCCACAGCATCGCAGTACCGCATCTCCCAGACCTTCTGCTCACGGTTCCATCTGCCGCCGACGGACCTGGCACGCAGCCCCAGCCCTGTCTCCCCAAACCGGATTCTCACTTTCACGATCCGGTTTGGCGCCTTCCTTCGGGTGCTCTTCTCCCAATCCCGCTCATCCACCACGAGTTCGACCGTGATCCTGCGCTTCTTTTCTTTTTCATCATAACGGTAACGCACGGCCATAAGCGAGTCGCCGTATAGAGCGCGATACTTGGCGGAACCTGGCTGATGGGGGAGGAGTGTTTTGATGACGCGAAAAGGCAGGCGATACCCTCCGGACGAAGGGACCCGTCCCATGCGAATGAATGAGAAAACACCCTGGTTTCGAACGGCATGAACCCTCCCGTAGCGAGCTCAAGGATGCAAATCCGGGGATCAATTAGTTCGTATAATATAAAATCCGCAATGGAATAAAACAAGTAAAAACTTCATGATCCGCCAAGAGAATCCGCCGGGCTTTTCACTCCCAGGCCGCCCTTGTTCAGCACGTGCGTGTAGATCATGGTCGTTTTGACGTCTTTGTGCCCGAGAAGCTCCTGAACCGTGCGGATGTCGTAGCCGTCTTCCAGCAGATGGGTGGCGAAGGAATGCCTGAGGGTGTGACAGCCGGCATGTTTGATGATTTTGGCGCGGCGAATGGCCTGATGAAACAATTTCTGGAGGCTGGATGGGTCCGTGTGGTGCCGCTTCTTCTCTCCGCTCCTGGGGTCCTTTGAAATCAGGGAAGAGGGGAACACGTACTGCCATCCCCATTCCCAGGCCGCGTTCGGGTATTTCCGGTCCAGGGCATCCGGCATGGAGACGCGGCCGAAGCCGGCTTTCTTGTCCCTTTCGTGGATCTCGGCCGATTTTCTGAGCTGTTCCCTGAGCGGCCCCTCTGCCGCGGCCGGCAGCATGGTGACGCGGTCCTTCGCGCCCTTGGCGTCGCGGATCAGGATCTGCCGCATCCCGAAATCGATGTCCTGAACCCTGAGCCGGATGCATTCGTTCAGCCGGAGCCCGGACCCGTACAGGAGCAGGGCCATGAGCCGAAAGACGCCGGTCAGCTCGGACAGAACCGCCCGCACCTCGGACCGTGTCAGGACCACGGGAAGACGGGCAGGCTTCTTGGCCCAGACCAGGCCGCTGAACCCGCCGAGGTCCCGGCCGAGCACGTGCTTGTACAGAAAGACTAGACTGCACAGGGCCTGGTTCTGCGTGGAGGCGGATGTGTGCCGGTCGACCGCGAGGTGGGTGAGAAAGGCCGTGATTTCAGCTTCCCCCATCTCGTCCGGATGCCGCATGCCGTGGAAGATGACAAATTCCCGGACCCATTCGACATAGCATTGCTCCGTCCGGTAGCTGTAATGCCGCAGCCTTATGGCGTCACGGACCCGGTCGAGCAGGCGCACGGGTTTCGGGTGTTGGGGGACAGGGGAATTGGAAGTGTCCACATTCGGCATGGTCCGTTCCTCCTGACAGGAATGGTTCCCGGATGCGATTGCGGGTTGCGGTTGTGGAAACGAGGGGATGGGGATATGACAGGATAATACGGAGATGGATAATGAAAATCAAGCGGGAATAACAGGAAAAAGACCTTTCAGGTTAGTAATTTCACGGGTGGTTCTTCATTGAAGGAGCTGTGGTTCCGGCCGCGATCCTGGGGGGGGGGAGGCACGGAACTACGGGTTGATGATGTTCAGGAAAGAATGAAGAAGGATGGGGCCGTGGAGTTTCCGGCTTTTCCAGCGGAGGAATCCCAGTACCAATCCCAACACCGTTGCGAGAATCACCTTGGCGGCCATGATTTGCGGCATGGACGGCGCGCCGGGGTGGAAACCGGTGGCATAGGCGATCTGCGGGTAATAGCCTAGATGAAACAGTCCGAACAGGGTGGAAGTCAGGGTCAGAGTCCGCAAGGAGCTCCATCCATTCTCCCTGAACCGGCTCCAGCCGTATCCCCTGAAAAGCGATTCTTCGAAAACGGGCGTGACGATTCCGAACTGGATGTTGGTGGCCAGGGCGAACATGCGGATATCCCGCATGATGAAATAGGAGGAGATCACCATCAGCAGAATCAGGCCGGCTACCGCGGCATAGGCGATTCTCGAGCGCTTCGCGAGGTCCGACCCGTCCAGGCCCAGTTGCCGGAGCGAAGGCTTCCATAGCAGGAGGAAAAGGCCGAAAGTGAACGCGTCGCAGGCGGCCCCGATCAGCCTGAACTGGGGAATGCGCGGATGCTGAAAAACGATTTCCGCGAATAGGAATATCAAACCGTTGCTGACCGCCTGGACGAACAGGAGGAGAAGTATGAAGCGGAGCAGGAAAGAGCGTTCAGTCATCGAGGAGCCCGGCGCGATTTGGTTCATGGCCGTATCTTTCGTTTTACCTGCCGCTTCACGTCTTCTGTTTCCGCTTCCAGCTCGCGATGACGTCCGCGAACTTTTCGTCCATCTGCAGTAGCATCCACTCGTCGATGATCGATTTCCTGAAGCGCCATTCCTTGCCCAGCTTGACCGCGGGGATCTTCTTCTCCTGAGCCCAGGTGTAGATGGTCTGGGGCTTGAGCTTGAGGTAGGCCGCGACCTCTTCGAGTGTCAGGATGTCGTTTTCCAATTCAGCGGCCCTGTCCGCTCCCCGGGCCCTCGAGCAGATCGACCAGGGTGCCGGCGAGGGCCTGATAGAAGTTGCCGCTCTTCGCCCGGAGCCACTCGAACGGCTGGTCCTGGGCACCGATGAACGGCCTCAGGCTCCACGACAGCTGGCTTCCGACAAAGAAGAGGATGAAGATCCAGAACCGGAAGACGATGATCCCTGTTTTCGGATAGATCTTCTTTTTTTCGCACGAATGCTTGAGGCCGTCGATCACGTGCTTCATCCCGAACACGCCGGCGACTCCGATCACGGCCACGTGCAGAAGCTTGATGAAGGCGTAATTGTCCCCGGTGATCAGAAAGAACAGCACGATGGTCGAGAAGGAGACCATGATGGCTGTGGTGTAGACGAAACCGGAGAGAATGATCGAGGCCATCTGGCCGATCGTGAGCCTGGAGCCGAGCACGGACTGAATGACGTAGAAGGCGGGAAAGCAGATGATCAGGAGGAGGGTGAAGAGAACGGGCATCTTGATACCGGAAGACACGGCCTGGAGGAACCCGTTGTAGCATCCCATGATGACGCCGTAGGTCAGGGCGAGGAGGTTGACCAGGGCGAACTGGCTGCCGATTTTTCTGCCGATGTCCCTGGTGTCCGTGATGCTTTCGAGGGATGCTTCCTTGTCCTGGAAATTGGGCAGGAATTCCGTGGAGAGAAAGTGTCTTTTGGACATGACAGCCTCCGAAGATGGGGTGATGAACACCCAAATATACTGTTTGTCGGTAGTATTGTCAAGTATTTTAATGTTTGTTATTGTTTGTTATAGGAAACCGCGTATATTAATTTTAATATTTACGGTAATTTATATAGTGGCTATATTCCAAAAACAGCGATGGCCATAGACGAAAAAAGTCCGGAAGGACCGCTGAGAAGCGCGGTCCATTCCGGACCTACTAACTTTCCCCTCCACCCTGGACCCCCGATAAAAGATTTCGGGGGTGACACCCCCCCCCCCCATAACCCGGAACCCGGAACCCGGAACCCGGAACCCTTCCTCTTACCTCTCCAGCACCATCTTCCGCGTCGCGACAATACCGTCCGTGCTGAGGCGGAGTATGTACACGCCGCTTGGAGCCGGCATGCGGTTTTCGTCCAGACCGTTCCAACTGGCTTCGTGCAGTCCGGCCGGCAATTTCTTTCGCGTGATGACGCTGACCCGTTTTCCCATGACGTTGAACACTTCGAGGGTCACGTCCGCGGGTTTGCGGAGCTCATAGGTGAAGCGGGTCTCGGGATTGAAGGGATTCGGGTAGTTAACCCCGAGCGCGGGCCGCTTCGGCAGGGTCTTCGGTTCCAGGGGAACTGCGGCCGACGCGTCGGTCACGCATGCCCAGACATTCACGCCGCGGCCCAGTATCCGTCTGTCCGGCCACGCGGCGTACACCTTGCCGTTCCGGTATTTCACCGCGACCCCCCGGCGTACGGCCGGCACCGCGTCGCGGGTCACGAAGAAGGGCCCGCCCCGCGGGTTCCAGTCCGGCCCGAAACACTGGCAGACGAGTCCGGCATCGTCGAAACGGACCACGGCCAGCCGGCCGTCCGGGTCCATGTCCAGATCGGCCAGATCCACATTGTCCATCAGCCGCACAACCGGTCCCAGAAGGGTTCCATTGCGGTCCATACGCGCGGCATTGATGTTTCCGTTGTAGCTGACGACCAGAATGTTGCCGGCGCGGTCCGTCCATACGCGGGGCGTGCCGTAGCTGCCGCCGGCCTCGTCAATGGGCAGAACGTCGAAAGACGGGCCCAGGGGAGCGCCGTCCGGTTGGTATATCCGGGCCCGCGTGCATCGTCTGACCTCGTCGTACCAGACGACCGTGAAACGGCCGTCCGGAGCCACGGCCAGGTCCGGTTCGGCAGATCCCATGCCCGCGGGGAATTCGTTCACCGCGATCACCGGACCCGAAGGCTTTCCATCCCGGTCGAAGAGCCGGACACAGACGTCGCTCTCCTCGCCGGGAAAACCGGGATCTCCCTCCCAGACCACCACGACGCGTCCGGAGGAGTCCGCCTCCGCGAGCGGGTACACTTCGCATGTGGTTTGACTGTTGGCACGCACATTGCCAGCCGCCGGGGTGCCGTCGGGTTCGAAAGTCTGGCCGCCGACCCAGAAACTCACGAGTTTCCAGAAAGCCATGAAACGGCCGCCGGTCGTGAATGTCACCGTCGTGTTGTTGGCCCGGGTGTTCAGGCTGTCGTCGACCATGCGGCGGTCCCCGGAACGGGGCGTTCCGTCCGCGTCGAAGCTTTTGACATAAACGGAGGCGCCGTCCCTTTCGTCGTCCCAGGCCACGGCGAAACCGCCGTCCGCGTCCACCGCGATCGACGGAGCGCCGTGATAGGCGTCGAGCGTGTCGCCGTTCACCTGAACAACGCGGGTGACCGCGGCCGCGTATACGCGGCTGGAAATGATCCAGGCGAACGCGGTCGAACCGTCCGAAGCCAGAGACCCGCCAGACAGATAGTCGGGTCTGGTGTCGAACCGGGCGACATGGAAGGTGTCGGGATCCGCGGTGGGATCGGACGGGAAGCGGGCCGCGACCAGCCGCCACTGCATGATCGGGTCTGTCACGGTTTCGAGCCCGGCCACGAGGAAGGAACCGTCCGGACGGGCCGAAAAAGTGTGGGGCTGCCATCCGTACGGCGAATCCAGATACGGGAGCGGAAGATCGCGGGTTCCGAGCACTGCGCCGGCCGAAGAAAGGCGCATGAGCTTCGGCTGGGACGGGTTACCGGTCGCGTAATAGATCAGCGCGTTGTCGTTCCCGTCCGTCTGGACGCGCGGGTTGGAGGCGTCGGTGTCGCCCGCGGACACGGACCCGAGACGCGATCCGTCCGCGTCGAACCGGCAGTACTGCATCAAGACATTGCTGGTCCAGGCCAGGGTGATGCGGCCCCGGCTGTCGAAGGAGAGGGACGGGCTGAAGGGGGCGGTCATCCACGAATCCGCCCCGGACCGGTCGGTCACGCGGATGTTTCCGCCCACCGCCTCGGCCGAGGGCGAATACAGCTGAAGGTAGAGGTTTTCGACCTCGCCGCGCGTCTCCTGCCAGACGATGGCGAATTGGCCGGACGGGCCGCACGCGATGGAAACATCGCTCTTGTACCCTCCGGCCGCGCCGTCGTCCACCCTGAAAAACGCGCCGAGGGCGGTGCCGTCGGCCGAGAAGCGCCGGGCCCAGAGAGAATAGGAGGAGGATTCGTACGCGACACGGGCCGCGACGATGCGCCCGTCGGCGCCGCATCCCACGGCCGGAGCGCCGTCCAGTTCCAGCGGCGTGTCGGAGAACAGGAAGTCGGCGCCGTCCGGGGTTCCGTCCGCGTTCAGTTTCCGGCCGAATACCTGCTCGGTCCCGTTGCGGCTGTCCACCCAGAGAGCCAGGACCGGACCGCCCGGCAGCGGGACGAGAACGGGATTTTCGTGCCGGCAGATTCCCGGGCCGCCGATTTCATTGACCTGAAAATCCGGGATCCGGGAAATAAGCACAGCCGGCAGGAGCGCTAGACCGAGACAAAGTATCCTGATGATCCGCATGACCGTTTCCTCCCTCTTATGGTCAGTCAACCGGTGAATGCGAGCATCGAATAGATGCCGGCGGCTGGAGATTGTATCCGTGGATATGGGAATTTACGGAGAAAAACGTGAAGGATCAATGGAATATTTTTTAATAATGGAAGCGAATCCGCCGTTCAGGCGCCGTGTCGGTCACGCATGAGGCGCCTCCAGCGGGCAGGTGAAAGACTGCGGGAGATTTCTTGCTTCTATTCGTGAAAGTTATGGAAGGCTCTTTATACCCGGGTTCACATGGAATCATACCTTCGGCCGGCCTGAAGCCCAGTTGAGCGGGACCAAGCTATACTATAATGAAAATATTGAAGGGCTTCGGCTGCCAGGTCTGGTTTTTTTCCCGCCCCCCCCCTGGATTCCCGATAAAAGAATTCGGGAATGACACCACCCCATAACCCGGAACCCTTCCTCTTACCTCTCCAGCACCATCTTCCGCGTCGCGACAATGCCGTCCGCTTCGAGCCGGAGAAGGTACACACCACTCGCGGCCGGGAGACCGGAATCGTCCAGTCCGTCCCAGTAGGCCGCGTGCAGGCCGGCCCGCATTTTCCCGGACTCCAGAGTGCGGACAAGCCTGCCGCTGACATCCAACACCTGAATGGAGACGCGGCCGGCTGCTTCAGTCCGGAAGACGAACCGGGTGTCCGGATTGAAGGGATTCGGAAAATTCGGGCCCAGGCCGAAACCCGACGGGCCTCCGGCGTCCGGGGCCGCATCCGCCGAGGCCGTGGTGTCGCCGCTGTCCGAGAAGAGGCCCGCCCGCTTCAGCTGACTGACGAAAACCGCAGTCCGCTCCGGGAAATACCGGTTGACCAGGAATTCCCGCTCGGCTTTCCAGTGCTCCGGCGTGTAGAGCTCGAAGGGGCCCGCGGTCCAGCGGTGCCTGTCGCGGCGGTAGTCGCCCCAGCGCGCCGATTCCGCGACGATCGCCTTTTCGACTTCGGAGGACCGGGCATTCCACCGGGCCAGTGCGGATTCAGGCGTCAGGGCGCCGCCGTTGAAGCAGTGCAGCCGGATCCGGTCCGCGAGGAGTTCCAGGAATCTCGGGTTCCGTTTCAGCCGCTGGAACAGGCGGCTGGGCCGGCCCGCATTGTTCTCGCTCAGAATGTCCGCTTCGATGTCCTCGATGACATGCTCCGCGTCCCACGAGAAGAACCGGAAGCCGGTTCCGGGATGGACGCGGTTGCGCACCGCGATCCAGTTGTGGTGGTCCCAGTCCCAGTTCGAGCCATAGAAGTTGATCAGCATGTAATCGATCAGGCTGACCGCGTCCAGCGAGGTCGCGGCCGAGGGGTCGGATGTGCCGTCCGGCTTGAGTCCCTGGATGCGCATCCAGGCCGCGTCGTCCGTGACCCCGGCGTCTGCCAGGGACAGGAGCCGGTTCCAGGCAGTCGCGGTTCCGTCGACCGCCTCGCCGTAGTCCTTGACCACGTCGTAGTCTTCCGCGTCCCCGCCGAGCGCATCCGCGGCGAAATCGGCGTCGATCCGCTCTGTGGGATTGTACACGCCCCAGTAGAGGCCGTTGATGTACAGGTGAACGAAGAAACCGCGGCCCGAAGCGTGGCCCATGGCGATCTGCGTGTCCTTGGCCCACAGGTCGTGGATGAGCTGGCACTTGAGCCGTTCGCTCTGGTTCATGTGCAGCCAGGTGTTGCCGTAGGTCGCGCGGAGAATGACGGTGTTCAGGGGAACGGTGACGCCCGGGATGAAAGGCGCCTCGAGCCGGGTCGGGCCGTACTCGCCCCGGAACAGGAGCCGGAACGAATGCTTGGGCGTTTTCTCGGGCCTTCGGCTGTGTCCGCCGTGCAGGCGGAGGCCGCAGTCGGCCTGAAAGCCGGCGGACCCGTCCGGCATGATGAGTTCCACGGACGCGCGCCGCGTCCACCCGTCGCCGAGCAGGGGGACGTCGCCGTCCCCGGGCGGGCCGGTGTAGACGTAGATGCCGCCCTTTTCCGGATCTTTTTCCTTCGAGAAAAGGCCGTCCCGGTCCGTGACAATGGAAAGCGCCGGCAGGGAGATCAGGGACTCCCGCATGGCGCCGGCATACGCCGGATCTCCGGTAATTTCCGGGTCCATGCCGTAATCCGCGGGCGCGTTGCCGGGGATCGCGGTGAAAGGACCCCAGTCCCGCGGGTAACCGGATGGTTCGTCGGATTGCCGGATGACGTCTTCGGGGAACAGAAAGGTCGCGGTCGCGACGCGGCTCGAAATCGAATCGCGCAGAAAGGACCTTGCCCTGAGCACGGTGGTGGTTTCGATGCGGATCAGGCCGTTGACCGGAGTCGCGGAATCCGGCCCGGGCTCGCTTCCGTCCGTGGTGAACCGGATCACCGCGTTTTCAGGGGAGGCCGTGATCAGGAGATCGAAGGCGGCGTCGTAATAACCGGCTTGCCTGCTGAAAACCGGGAGCGGCAGGATGACCGCTGATCCGAAAATGTTTTCCGCTCCCGGCGTGGGCCTGGCAGTGGCGAGATACGCGCCGTCGAGGAAAGCGAAGGAGACATCGGCCGACTGTTCCGGATACGCCGGGCTGAATTCGGACGCGGCCCGGCCCAGGGAGTCGAACAGGGCCAGGTATTCCCCTGATCCGTCCAGCTTGAAATTCGCGTGCAATTCGGATCCTGCTTCGCTCCGGTTCTTGTCCGATGCGAAGACGATGCAGTATGCGCCGGGCTGGAGGAGCAGGTCCGGCAGCATCCATTTCCGCGTGTCGCCTGTTGCGTCGGTCAGGGACCATCCGGCGAGCGATGCGGGATCCGGGCCGGCATTGTAAAGCTCGATCCAGTCGGACCTGTCTCCGTCCAGGTCCGTGATCCCGGCGGAGTTGATTGCCAGGAATTCATTGATTCGGATTGCGGGTCCGTCCGCGGCCCGAATGCCGCCGTATATATAGAGAGTAAGACACGCGAGAATCCATGAAGGGAAGCGTCCGGGTTTCAGCGAAATCATCCTGTCTCCGATCTTTTTAATGATAACGATCTTAAGAATTATGCGGATGAATGTCAAGGATTTTTGGAGTGCGGGGGTCCGAAAGGCCCGCGAAAGAATGCGTAGCATTTCGGACCTACATTCGAATTGATCATATTGACTGCTTCGACCCGGAACCCGGAACTCGGAACTCGGAACCCGGAACCCGGAACCCGGAACCCGGAACCCGGAACTCTTTTTATACACTTATCCCTATTTAATGGCCGATTTCCGGTCATAATGCGGTAAAACAAATATATGGCGGCTCCGGATGCAAGCGGGCCGTATCCCATTGAACCGCGTGCGCACGGCAGACCCGGCAGGATCCCGGTCCATCATCCCTGTTTAAAATCCCGGCCTGCCATTAGTGGGACTGGTCGTATAACACTTGATAATCTCCTTATTTTTATTATATTATTGATTACTATCCGTGGTGGTTCAGGCTCAGCGACCCCGGCGCAATCGGTCATTTGCATGATAAAAATCCGGAACGGATGTCCGATGACATGCAAGGATGCGGCCCTGAAACACGGAGAGCCTGCATGGTACGCTTGTTGCTTGTAGACGTTCGTCGATCTTCGCCGAAGGAGGGGAGGCCTGCGTTCAAGCATCTCTCGTCCGTGGCGAGGGGATCGAATTCACTCAAAGGCTTTAGGGGAAAACTTATGGGATCCGTCCCATCCAGACGGGGGAGAAACCTTCTCCCCTTCCGGCTCATTCCGCGTGTCTTCACATACGCCCTGATCGGCTTATCCGCCGCGGCCGCACCGGCCGCGGGCCAGACCGGGGGCCTCAAGGTCCGCATCGACCGCATCACCATTGACACCCTCACGACGCTGGGCGGCAAGCGGGCCGACTTTCCGTCTCCCGTGATGTCCATCCTGACCGTGAAGGACAGACAGAACCGCTGGGTGCACGGACTCGCGGACACCACCCGCTGGCTGTCGGCCGAAGACGTCAACCAGCTTGGCGTGCCCGTGTCGCAGGCGTGGCCGGTCATCCTTGAAAATCACGTCGACGATCCCTCCAAACCGCGCAACCCCGACGTCACAACCACCTCGCCCGGCTTTCAGGTGCGCGAAATGCAGCTCGACATGGGCCTGTCCGTGGCCATGGTGATGGACTACAGCGGCAGCATGATCGGCCGGTTCGACAGCGTCAAGACCGCGGCGAAAGTATTCATCCGCCAGATGCAGTCGAAGGACCGCGTGGCGATCTGGAAGTTCGCCAAAAAGAGCTTTCTCATGCAGGACTTCACCAGCGACACCACGGCACTGATGCAGGCCATCGACGCGGACACGTCCGACTGGGCCGGCACCTATTTCTACGACGCGCTCTGGACCGCGCTCAAGGCCACCGAGCGCCAGCCCGAGCGCCGCGTGGTCATCGCGTACACCGACGGCCGCGACCACAACAAGGGCTACACCATCGACAATGTGCTCGACCTTGCGCGCGCCGATTCCATCCCCATCTACCCGATCGGGCTCTCGAACAACAACCCGGACGGCGGGGGACCCCAGATCGACAAGCTGCAGCAGATCGCCTATGTCACGGGCGGCATGTCGTATTTCGCGCCGTCCATCGACTCCCTCGGCCCGATCTATCGCGAGATCTACGGGCACATCAGCGGCTACTACGTGCTCGCCCACACGAGCCCCGACCCCTTCACCAACGGGAAGAAGCGGGCGCTCGATCTGACCATGCGGTACGACCAGGTCATGGGCAGCACCACCACTGTGTACACGGGAAGCGACACCGCGCATTACCAGGTGCCCTTCATTCCGCCCAACGTGACGCCGCGGCTCTCGGTGTCCACGCCCTACGCGGCGCCGGCCGGAACCACGCCCACTGCCGTGGCCGGCGACACGGTGACCTACCGGATGACGGTGCGGAACACCGGCCGGGGGCCCGCGGCCGAAACCGTGGTCGCGCTCAGCCTGCACGATTCCCTGTCCTATGTCTCGGCCTCGCCGCCGCCCGATTCGGTGCGGGGCGGCACGGCCTTCTGGTCCACTTATTACATCGGCCGCCGCGACTCGATGGTGCTCTCCTGCCGGGCGGTTCTGCCGCACCGCATGCCGGCCGGTGACACGCGCGTGACCAGCGCGGTGTCCGTGAAATGCCTGGACGATTCCATATTGACGGACAATACCGCGTCCGCGGATTTCCTGGCGGCCGCGAGGCCGAATTTCAGGGTCCGCGTCCGGCCCGTGACCGGAACGGTCACGCCCGCGTATCCCTGGCCCGTGGAGGTCGTGGTGCGCAACGACGGCAACGCGGACCGCACGTCCGCCTTCGGCGTCATGCTCGACGGCGTGCCGTCCTGGCCCGTTCCCCTGACCAACACGATCCCCGGCCTCGCCATGGGCGATTCCGCGGTCACGACATTCACGCCGTCCTTCAGGCCCGCGGGCGACCATGTCATCGCCGCGGTCGCGGACCCGCTGGCCGCGGTGGTCGAGCTGGACGAAACGGACAACGCAGACACGTCGACCGTGGCCGTCGGCGTCACGGCACTGGCTTCGCGGCTCAGCGATTTCACCACCTCCGAAACGCTTCGCGGACGGAACGCCTGGTTCCCGGGGAGGGTGATCGCTTCCGTGAGTCTCATGGACCAGAACGGCCATCCGGTGACGGGCCTTGCAGACACGACAGCCTGGCTGAGCCTCGGCGACACCGATAATCTCGGACAACCTGTGGGGTCCGTGTGGACCACGCTGTCCGAAGTACACGAGGAGAATCCCGCATATCCGCCGCTGAAAGACGTGCGGCCGGGCCTCTCGGTCACGGAATTCGCGGCTTCGCCCATATCCGCGGCCGTGGTGTTCGACCGGTCCGCCGGGAGCCAGGACACGCGCCCCGACCTGTCCGCGTTCTTCGGACGGTTCTCCCGTTCGGACCGCGGCGCGGTGATCGCGTTCAACGACGGCGTGCAGACCCTTCAGCCGCTGACGTCGGACGCGGCCGCGCTCCAGGCGGCCGTGAACGGGGCCGCGGCCTCCGGGTCGGGCCGCAGGCTCGCGGACGCCGTGGCCTCGGCGATCGAAGCCCTGGCCGGCGCGTCCGGCAGGAGCGGCGTGATCGCGGTGACGTCCGGGAGCGACGCGGGAAGCGCCGCCGGAATCGCCGGGACCGTCCGGTTGTCCCGCGAACGGGGCGTGCCCGTGCACGTGATCGTCTGCGGCGGGACTCCGGTGACTCCCGAGATCGATTCTTTGACCGCCGGCTCCGGCGGATGGACGCTGGCCGCCCCTTCCGGCGGTTCGGGCCCGTCCTTCGCCGAGGCCCTGCTTTCGGCTGAAGAAGCGTTGAGGAATTACTACGGCCTGGCCTTCGCCTCGTCCGACACGACGCAGGATCAGACCTGGCGCCGGGTCAGCCTGCGGGTCGATGCCTACGGCCTGGCGGCCCCGGATACGGGG
This sequence comes from uncultured bacterium, assembly GCA_964577095.1. Classification (GTDB taxonomy): domain Bacteria; phylum Zhuqueibacterota; class QNDG01; order QNDG01; family DTFT01; genus JAFGAX01. The sequence continues at coordinate 12,795 of CAZNXX010000065.1, forward strand.
CTCTACCGCACGCCGCAGGGCGCGGCGAACGTGGCGGTCCGCTCCTTCGCGAAGGGGACTTCTTTCACCGCATCGGGCGGCGACACCACCTGGTTCGTGCGTACGGGCGAGAGGGTGCGCGTGTCCGTGGCCCTGGTCAACATCGGGCACCAGGACCTGACCGGCGTGCGCGTGTCGGACCATCTGCCGCATACGCTCGTGCCCGACTCGGTCGCGTTCAGCCACCAGTCGGCCGGAGACTCGCTCTCGTGGATCTGCGACAGCCTGCCCATACGCGGCATCCGGAATTACAGCTACACCCTGCGGGCCGACACCCTGTTCGCTCTGCAGAACACGGCGCTCACGCATACGGTGCGCGCCTTCTGCGGCCCGGACACGTCTCTGCGCGACAACATCGCCTCCAACACCGTTGTCTACATTCCGCTCCTGCCGCCGGACTTCGAAGTGGCCGTGGAGGGACTGGGCGATTCACTCGCGGTGGCCGGAGGGGATTCGGTCTGGTACACGCGCGCCGGCGGCCGCGTGCAGTACACAGTCACGGTGACGAACCGGGGCGAATTGACCTGTCCCGCGATCTCGATGACCGACGTGCTGGCGCCCGAGCTCACGCTGACCTCCTTCACGGGGTCGGCCTACGCCCAGAGGGGCGACTCCCTGTTCTGGTTCATCGACGAACTGCACAGCCGGGGCGGAAGCCGTTCCGTGACCTTCACCTGCGACGTGGACACGTTTCTGCCGCCCTGGGAGATTCTGCTGATCAACCGCGCCTGGGGCCATTCGGACAGCGAAACGCTGACCGGCAACAACGCGGACGCGGACACGGTCATCGTGGCCGCGCTCATTCCGCCGAACCCGTCCGTGGAGGCTTATCCGCCCGCAGTCGAGCCGGGCGACACCGTTTCCGTCCGGGTCGTGACGCCCGTGACCGTGGCCTCCTGGGACCTCGAGGTCTTCTACGAAACGGGCGAATCCCATCCGGATTACGCGGACGCCTTCATCGCGGCGAATCCCGATCTCCGTCAGGGCGCCTGGACCCTCGTCGCGCCTCCCGTTTCGGACACGGCCATGCGCACGGCCCGGGAAAGCGAACGGGTCGGCGTCGTGTTCTTCACCGTGGATCTGTGGAACGTGACGCGTTCCGACACGGCTTTCTTCACGATACGCAGCAGCGACGCCTTCGTGCTCGGCGGCAATGTCTTCCAGCCCGCGTCAGGCGGCCTGCTGGAGTTTCGGTTCAAGCTGAGTTCGAACCGGCGGGCGGACCTGTCGGTCTACGACGCCTCGGGCGCGTTCATCCGCAATGTGGCCTCCGGCGCCTTTCCCGCGGGATGGAACACCGCCTGGTGGGACGGCACGGACGCGAACGGCCGGCGCGCGGGCAGCGGCGTGTACCTCGCGGTGGCGAACTCGGGCGGCCTGCACAAGGCCCTGAAATTCATTCTGGTGCGCTGAGGATGAAAGCCATGAGACGCCTGATCGCGACAACCGCCTCCATCGCCCTTCTCCTGCTCGTCCCCGCCGGACAATCGGCCGGCCAGGACGACATCGGCGTGCCTTCCCTGAAAATCGACCCCGCCGCGCGGCAGGCCGGCATGGCCGGCACGGCCGCGGGCGTCGGCGACGACGCCTCCTCGGTGTTCTGGAACCCCGGCAGCCTGGGCCACCTGCGCGCCTGGCAGTGGTCGGCCCAGTACAACAAGTGGTTCGCCGGCCTGTACCAGGCCTCGTTCACGGCCGTCCGGCAGTTCCGCGTGCTCGGCAGCCGCAGGACCTCGCTGGGCGCGGCCTTCAACGTCGTCGGCGCGCCTTCCTGGGACGCCACGGGCGGCGCGATGCCCTCCGTTTCCGCCAATGACTTCACGGCCGGCGTGCTCTTCGGACAGCGGCTCGACTGGATCCACCGGTCCGTTTCGGTCGGCGGCCACGTGAAATACCTGCAGAGCCGCCTCGACGGCTGGTCCGCTTCCGGCGTTTCCGCGGACGCGGGACTGCTCGTCCGTCCCGGCCGGTTCCGTCTCGGAGGCCTGGGGCTCGGCGTGTTCGATTTCGGCATTGTCTCCCTCGGCGCCTCGCTCAGCCACGCGGGCGAAGGCCTGACCTATGACGTCGAGGAAACCCTCCTGCCCATGACGTGGCGGGCCGGCGCCAGCCTGCGGGTCGGCCGCTACGGCGGCTGGTCTTGGCTCCTGGCCTCGGACGCGGTCGGTGTGCGCGGCCGCGAGACCGTCGCGGTCGCGGGCACCGAGGTCTGGTGGAACGACCTGATCGGCGGACGGTTCGGGTTCCGGTCGAACGGCCGCGACCTGGGCGACCTGAGCTTCGGGCTCGGGTTCCGCTGGGACGACGCGTTCAGCCGGCTGCTCGGCCTGCCGAGCCGGTTCGGGGACGCGATCGAGGCGGACCTGGCCGACATGGGGTTCGGCGACGCCCTGCGCCAGACCTACCGCGGCGGTATCACCCATTTTCCGTCCGCCCCGGAGGCGTTCACGCTGTACGATCCCCGCGAGACGCGGGCCGACGACGACGGTGTCTCGGCCGTCGTGCACCTCGACTGGGAGGCCACCGAGGATCCCGATCCCTTCGACGAGCTCGAGTACATCGTCATCGTGGACCGGACGAAGCCGAAGGTGGAGGAGGCGGTGCGCCGCCTCGAGGCCGACTTCGAGGAATTCTGGGAGCGTTCGTCCCGCTACGCGTCTTTCCGCGATTCGCTGATGTTCTGCAAGTCCGTTTCGGACACCGCGTGCCTGCTCCCCGTGGCGCAGGGCGGCAGTTACTACTGGGCCGTGGCCGCAGTCGACAGGGGAAAGCACGTGCGCATGGCCCGGCGAGGAAGCCGGAAGGTTCTGCACTTCCTCGTAGCCGTTCCGGACCTGACCGTGGACTCCATCGTGTTCCATCCGAGCCCGTATATCACGACCACGCCCGAGCAGGGCCGGCTGGCGGTGTCGTTCGGCAACCGCGGGAGCGCGTCCTCCGATTCCTTCCGCGTG
>CAZNXX010000066.1:0-2484 GCA_964577095.1 uncultured bacterium
GACATCCACCCGAAATACAACCTCATTCAGGTGAAATGCGCCTGCGGCAGCGTGTTCGAAACCCGTTCCACGGCCAAGGAAATCCACGTGGAAATCTGCTCCGCCTGCCACCCCTTCTTCACCGGCAAACAGAAGCTTGTGGACACGGCCGGACGCGTCGAGAAGTACATGAAGAAATACGCCATCGACAAGGAAAAGAAGGCCAAGGCCGAGTGACCCGGATTTGCCACCGAGTGAGCGAGAACCCCGGCGGACCCGAATCATCGGTTCCGCTTTTTTATGCCCGAATGTGAAGGATATCATCGCATGAGCACCCGGATGAACGTCGGCGGACAGGCCGTGATCGAAGGCGTCATGATGCGTTCCCCCGATTCCGTAGCCGTGGCGGTGCGCAAACCGGACGGCGGGATCCGGGTCCGCTGCAGGCCGCACGTCCCGTGGACAAAGCGGGTCCGGCCCCTCGGATGGCCCTTCATCCGGGGCGGCGTCATCCTGATCGAATCCCTGGTGCTCGGGTTCCGGGCCCTGGAGTATTCGAGCGAGACGGCCATGGCCGACGCCTCGAAACCCGATCCGAAACCCGCGGGCCCGGCGGAAAAATGGCTGATGGCGGGCACCCTGGTGTTCTCCTTCGCGGTCGGGCTCCTGCTGTTCTTCTATCTGCCCCTGCTCGTGGCCGGCTGGACGGGCGTGAAAAGCGGATGGGCCTTCAATCTCGTCGACGGCGCGGTGCGTCTCACCGTGTTCCTGGCCTACCTGATTCTGATCCGGCAGTGGAAGGACATCCGCCGCGTGTTCGAATACCACGGCGCCGAGCACAAGTCGATCTTCGCGTTCGAGTCGGGCAAGCCTCTCGACGTGGAATCGGCCAGGCCCTTTTCCGTGCGCCACCCCAGGTGCGGCACCAGTTTTCTGCTGACCGTGGTGTGGGTGTCCATCCTGGTGTTCCTCTTCCTGGGCCGGCCCGACACGGTCGGCGACCGGCTGATCCGCCTGCTCTTCCTCCCCGTCATCGGCGGGCTGTCGTACGAGATCATCCGGCTGGCCTCGACCCCGGCCGGGGCGTGGCTCTCGAAAACGCTGGTGGCGCCCGGCGTGTGGCTGCAACGCCTCACCACAGACGAACCGGACGACGGCCAGATCGAGGTGGCGCTCGCCGCGCTCCACGCGGCCCTGGGCCGGACGGGCGGGCCGGCCGTCGAAACGGATTGATTCTGCCACATGCGATGGAAGGACGAAAAGAGTCGGATGGCGGACACCGATGGCAAAGCGGAATCCTGCCAGTCGGAGCTGTCGAAAGCCCGGCCTATAAATCATTCTGTTCGTATAAAACAAAAAGGTGTACGCACAATCATCAATCAATGCAATAATCCGGATCAGCGTGGACGGGCTTTCGACTGCCCGACCGACACGGGAGCCTGAGGCGATGGGTTCCGCAGACAGCGACATTCTGCTCGCCAGGTGCGGCCGCATGGAAATCCGGCTCCGGGAGGTCGAGAAGGCCCTTGAGGACCCGGACGTCCTCCGCCAGGCGGACAAGGCCGTCGCCTACAACCGCGAGTACCGCCAGCTGGCCGCGCTCATGGAAAGGGCCGGGGTCTACCGGTCGCTCCTGGAGAAGATCGACGGCGACGGGGACATCCTGAAAAATTCGTCCGATGCGGAGCTCCGCGCCATGGCGCAGGAAGAGCTCGATGAGGCCCGCGCCGCGCTGATCCCCGCCGAGACCGAGCTGAAACGCCTGCTCATCCCGAAAAATCCCGAAGACGAACGGAACGCCATCATGGAGATCCGCGCCGGCACCGGGGGCGAGGAAGCGGCCCTGTTCGCGGGCGACCTGTTCCGCATGTACACCAAGTACGTCGAGGGACGGGGCTGGCGCCGGGAGCTGATGAACTCCAACCCGACGGGCCTGGGCGGATTCAAGGAAATCGTCTTTTCCGTGTCCGGCGAGGGCGCGTTCGGCGTCCTGAAATTCGAAAGCGGCGTGCACCGGGTCCAGCGCGTGCCCGTCACGGAGACCGGCGGCCGCATTCACACGTCCGCCGCGTCCGTGGTCGTCCTGCCCGAGGTCGAGGAAATGGACGTGGTGATCGACCCGAAGGACATCCGCATCGACGTGTACCGGTCGTCCGGGCCCGGCGGCCAGAGCGTGAACACCACCGACTCGGCGGTGCGCATCACCCACGTTCCGACCGGCATGATCGTCACCTGCCAGGACGAGAAGTCCCAGCACAAGAACAAGGCCAAGGCGCTGAAAGTGCTGCGGGCGCGGCTGTACGACCTGCGCAAGAAGGAGGACGAGGCGCGGGTGAAGGCCAGCCGGCGGTCGATGATCGGCACCGGCGACCGGAGCGAGAAAATACGGACCTACAACTTCCCCCAGGGCCGCGTGACCGACCATCGCGTCAACCTGACGCTGTACCGCCTTCCCGAGATCATGAACGGCGACATCGGCGAGCTGGTTGAAACCCTGCGCGTGGC
>CAZNXX010000066.1:2584-15740 GCA_964577095.1 uncultured bacterium
CGCCCATCAGGAGGCACCATGGCTCGAAACGTTCTCGCCATCATCATGGCCGGCGGGTCTGGAACCCGCCTGTGGCCGCTGACCAAGGACCGGGCGAAACCCGCCGTCCCCATCGCCGGCAAATTCCGGCTGATCGACATCCCCATCAGCAACTGCATCAATTCGGAGATCCGCCAGATCTTCGTCCTCACCCAGTTCAACTCCAACTCCCTCAACCGCCACGTTTCGCAGACGTATTTCTTTGACCGGTTCACCGGCGGATTCGTGCAGATCCTCGCCGCCCAGCAGACCGTGGAGCATTCGGACTGGTACCAGGGAACGGCCGACTCCGTGCGCAAGAACCTCCGCTATTTTCAGGACCGGACCTACGACCACTATCTCATTCTCGCCGGCGACCATCTCTACTCGATGGACTACCAGCGGCTCATCAGCCATCACATCGAGAAGGGCTCGGACATCACCGTCGGCGTCCTGCCCGTGGCGCGCGAGAAAGCTTCGGAATTCGGCGTTCTCAAGCTGGACGGGGAATCGCGCATCACGGAGTTCCTCGAGAAGCCGAAACAGCCGTCCGACGTCGACCCCTTCATCGCGTCCCGCGAATGGATGCGCAGCCAGGGGCACCAGTCCTCCGGGGACGAGGTCATCGGATCCATGGGCATCTACCTCTTCAACCGGGACGTGCTCCTCGAACTGCTGACCGAGACCGACCACACCGATTTCGGAAAGGGCGTCATTCCGCACGCCATCCAGACGAAAAACGTGTCCGGCTACCTGTTCGACGGATACTGGGAGGACGTCGGGACCATCCGGTCCTTCTACAAGGCCATGATGGACCTCGTCGTGCCCTGCCCCAAATTCAACTTTTACGAGGCCCGGCGTCCCATCTACACCCGGCCCCGGTACCTGCCCGGCGCCAAGATCACCAACTGCCAGGTTCAGGAATCCATCATCAACGAGGGCACCGTGCTGGAGGAATGCCGGGTGGAGCATTCCATGGTCGGCATCCGCGGCCGCGTCAGCCAGGGCGCGTCGATCAGCCGCTCCATCGTCATGGGCGCAGATTACTTCGAGAACGCGGAACACCTCGTGGAGAACCGGCGGCTCAACCGGCCCAACATCGGCATCGGACGGAACTGCGTCATCGAGAAGGCCATCATCGACAAGAACGCCCGGCTCGGCGAAGGCGTTCAGATTCTCGACCGGAACCGGCCCATGGATCTGGAAACGGAGAATTACATCGTCAAGGAAGGCATCGTCATCGTGCCCAAGAACGGCGTGCTCGCCCCCGGGACCGTCATTGGATAAGCCGAAACCGGCCGTCCTGATCCTTCAGGACGGCCGATTATTTACGGGCGAGCCGTTCGGCGCCCCGGTCACGGCCTTCGGCGAGGCGGTGTTCAACACCGGCATGACGGGGTACCAGGAAATCCTCACGGATCCCTCGTACCGCGGCCAGATGGTCGTCATGACCTATCCCCACATCGGGAACACGGGGATCAACGAGGAGGACGTGGAATCGTACCGCCCCCACGTCGAGGGCCTCATCGTCCGGGAGCTGTGCGCCGAGCCGAGCAGCTACCGCTCCACTTCGAGCCTGGATGCGTACCTGAAGGAGGCCGGCATCCCCGGCATACAGGGCATCGACACGCGTGCCCTGACGCGCCACCTGCGCGAGAAGGGGTCGCTGATGGCCGTTCTGTCGACCGACGGAACGGACCCGGCCGTCCTTCGGGAGAAACTGGCGGCCCACCCGGGCATCGTCGGGCGGGACCTGGTCAGCGGCGTGAGCATCGAGCGGCCCCTGGAATGGTCCATTCCCGCGTCCCAGGCCTGGTACCACGATCCCGTGACCGCGGAGCCGGGAAAGCGGCGGTTCAAGGTCGCGGCCTTCGACTTCGGCATGAAGTGGAACATCCTGCGCCTGCTGACCGGATTCGGCATGGACGTCACCGTGCTTCCCGCGTCCACGCCCGCGGAAAAGGTGAAGGAGATGAAACCGGACGGGGTTTTCCTGTCCAACGGGCCCGGGGACCCCGAGGCGCTGGGTCCGGTCATCGACACGGTCCGCCGCGTCGCGGCCGAATTCCCGGTTTTCGGCATCTGCCTCGGCCACCAGATTCTCGGCCTCGCCTTCGGCGCGAAGACGCTCAAGCTGAAATTCGGACACCACGGGTCGAACCACCCGGTGCGCGAGGAGGAAACGGGCCGAATCGAGATCACCTCGCAGAACCACAATTTCGCCGTGGATCCGGATTCGGCCCGGGCCGCGGGATTCGACATCACCCACATCAACCTGAACGACCGCACGGTCGAGGGCATGCGCCACAGGGACCTGCCGGTGTTCTGCGTGCAGTACCACCCCGAGGCCTCCCCCGGCCCGCACGATTCCCTCGCGCTCTTCCACGAATTCATCCGGCGCATGGAAACGTCCTGAACCCATCGGAACCCGCATGCCCAGACGCACAGACCTGAAATCCATCCTGATCATCGGCCCAGGGCCCATCATCATCGGCCAGGCCTGCGAATTCGACTATTCCGGCACCCAGGCGGTCAAGGCCCTGAAAGAGCTCGGGTACCGGACCATCCTGATCAATTCCAATCCCGCCACCATCATGACCGACCCGGAGCTGGCGGACCGCACCTACGTGGAGCCCATCACCGCCGACACCGTCGCCGCGGTGATCGCGAAGGAGCGGCCCGACGCGCTCCTGCCCACCATGGGCGGGCAGACGGCGCTCAACGTGACCGTGGAGCTGGCCGAGTCGGGCGTTCTGGAGAAGTACGGCGTGGAGCTGATCGGCGCCAAACTCGAGGCCATCCGCAAGGCCGAGAGCCGCGAGCTTTTCAAGGATGCCATCGTCAGACTCGGACTGGACATCCCCAAGGGCGGGTTCGCGCGCACGCTCGACGAGGCCATGGCCCTGATCCCGGTGACAGGCTACCCGGCCATCATCCGGCCGTCCTTCACCCTCGGCGGAACGGGCGGGTCCATCGCCTACAACGTGGAGGAGTACCGCGAGCGCATCGAGCGGGGGCTCAAAGCCAGCCCGGTTTCGGAGGTGCTGGTCGAGGAGTCGTGCATCGGCTGGAAGGAATACGAGCTCGAGGTGATGCGCGACCTGAAGGACAACGTCGTCATCATCTGCTCGATCGAGAACGTGGACCCGATGGGCGTGCACACCGGCGACTCGGTCACCGTGGCGCCGGTGCAGACGCTTACGGACCGCGAATACGAGCGCATGCGCGACGCGGCCAAGGCCATCATCCGCGAGATCGGCGTGGAGACCGGCGGGTCGAACATCCAGTTCGCGGTGAACCCCCGGGACGGCCGCATGACCGTGATCGAGATGAACCCCCGCGTGTCGCGCTCCTCGGCCCTGGCCTCGAAGGCCACGGGCTTTCCCATCGCCAAGATCGCGGCCCGGCTCGCGGTCGGGCTCACGCTCGACGAGATCCCGAACGACATCACGGGCAAAACGCCGGCCTCCTTCGAGCCGTCCATCGACTACGTGGTGGTGAAAATACCCCGCTGGAACTTCGAGAAATTCCCCCAGGCCGACCCCCTGCTGGGCACGCAGATGAAGTCGGTCGGCGAGACCATGGCCATCGGCCGCACGTTCAAGGAGGCCCTGCAGAAGGCGTTCCGGTCGCTTGAGACCGGGCGCTCCGGCTTCGATCTGCCCGGGCTCGATGCCGTCCCGGCCGAAGAATTGCTGGACCGGCTCGCCAGGCCCTCGGCCGATCGCCTGTTCGAGGTCGGCGAGGCCCTGCGGCGCGGCGTTCCGGTTCCGGCTCTGTATGCCGCGACCGGCATCGACCCCTGGTTCCTGAACCAGATGAAGGAGATCACGGACGCGGAGGCCTCCGTCCAGTCCTCCGGGGCCGCGGATTCCGTCTCCGGGACGGCCGGAGTTCCGGACGCGGAGGGCCTGCGCCGGCTGAAACGCATGGGGTTCTCGGACCGCAGGATTGCCCGCCTCTCGGGCCGGGACGAGGCCGAAGTCAGGGAGCGGCGTCGCGCGGCGGGCATCCGGCCCGCGTACAAGATCGTGGACACGTGCGCGGCCGAATTCGAGTCCGAGACCTCATACCTCTACGGCACGTACGACGGGGAGAACGAGGGCCGGCGCCATGACCGGCCCAAGGCGCTGATTCTCGGTTCGGGCCCGAACCGCATCGGCCAGGGCATCGAGTTCGACTATTGCTGTGTGCACGCCGTGATGGCGCTCCGCGAGGCGGGCTACGAAGCCCTGATGCTCAACAACAACCCCGAGACCGTGTCCACCGACTACGACACGTCCGACAAGCTCTACTTCGATCCCCTGGCGCTCGAGGACGTGCTCGAAATCCACGACTTTGAAAAACCGGACGGGGTCATCGTGCAGTTCGGCGGACAGACGCCCCTGCGCCTGGCGAAGCGCCTCGAGAAAGAGGGCGTCCGCATCCTGGGGACCTCGCCGGAGTCCATCGACCTGGCCGAGGACCGGGAACGTTTCGGAAGCCTCATCCGCGGCACGGACATCCGCCTTCCCGAGTGGGGCACGGCCTTCACATACGAGGAGGCCCGCAAAATCGCGGCATCCATCGGCTACCCGGTGCTCGTGCGGCCGTCCTACGTGCTCGGCGGCAGGGCCATGGAAATCGTGTACGACGACGCCTCGCTGGAGAAATACATCCGCGTGGCCGCGCAGGTGTCCCCCGACCACCCGGTTCTGGTCGACCGCTTTCTCGAGGACGCGTTCGAATTCGACGTGGACGCGGTGCGGGACGGGAAGGAAACCCTGATCTGCGGTCTCATGCAGCACATCGAGGAGGCGGGCATTCACTCCGGCGACAGTTCCTGCGTTCTGCCGCCGTACATGATCGATTCCGACCAGAGGCGGATCATCGTCGAGCAGACCCGGCGCATGGCCGACATGCTCGACGTGAAGGGCCTGATCAACGTGCAGTTCGCCATGCGCGACGGCGAGATTTTCGTGCTCGAGGTCAATCCCCGGGCGTCCCGGACCGTGCCGTTCGTGTCCAAGGCCACGGGCATCCCGTGGGCCAAGGTCGCGGCCAAAGTGATCATCGGTCAGACGCTGAAGGAGCTGGGAATCCGTGAAGCGCCCGACTCCGGGTACGTCGCGGTCAAGACCCCGGTTTTCCCGTTCGCCAAGTTCCCGGGCACGCGCACCTACCTGGGCCCGGAGATGCGCTCCACGGGCGAGGTGATGGGCGTGGACAGGGCCTTCGGCGCCGCGTTCGCCAAGGCCCAGCTGGCCGCCGGCAACCGCCTGCCGGTCAAGGGCGGCGTGTTCATCAGCGTGAACGACAATGACAAGCCCGCGGCCGTGGCCATCGGCCGCCAGCTCTACGACATGGGATTCAGGATTTACGCGACGGAGGGAACCTACCGGGCCTTCCGCAAGGCCGGGGTTCCGGCCAGGGCCCTCCACAAGGTGGAAGAAGGCCGGCCGAACTCGGTGGACGGCATCATCAACCGCGAAATCGACCTCATCATGAACACGCCCCTGGGCAAAACCGCGCGGCACGACGAGTACAACATCGGCCGCACGGCCATCGCCTACGGCGTGCCCTTCCTGACCACGCTGTCCGCGGCCTGGGCCGCGGTGCAGGCCATCCGCACGCTCCAGGCCGGGGCGCTCGGTATTCACGCATTGCAGGACGGGCGATCCTGAAGGAGTTCACCCTTCAGGGTTTCATCCGATGAAACACGTGAGAACGCCAGGGTTCTGCCCTGGCGCGATTTTAGTTTATTATCCGACATCATGAGTGTCCGGTTAAATGAATAGTAATTCTGTGCCAGTCATAAAAAGGAGTTTGTCATTGCGAGCCCCGCGCAGCGGGGCGTGGCAATCTCATAAAAAACAGCCGAGATCGCTTCGGGACTCCACTTTGTGGAGTCCCTCGCGAAGACATCCATTGTCTACCCGGACAACCGTGATCGCGCCGGGGTTCCGCCCCGGCGCGCTCATGAAAAAATCTTACAGCCCTTTCAGGTTTTTGGGGACTCACTCCGCGACGGTTTTCACCACGTCCAGGCTGTAATCCTCCCCGCTCACCGACCCCAGCACGCCGATCCCTCCCGTCACGCCCGCGCTCAAGGCCGGATTCTCCAGGGAGAGATACCGGTTGAAGTTGTCGTCGATGGCCAGGACCTGGAATGTGTGCCTGCCGTAAAAGTTCAGCATGAACCCGTACCAGAACACGACATGCTCCCCCCCGAACTCCTCCGATACGAGGTCGGCGTATTTCACCGCCAATTGCGAGTGCCGAGGCTGTCCGTTGCGGCCGCCGTCATACTCCTCCCGATCCTCCGGGGTCTTCCCGGCCCTGAAACCCCGGATGTACTCGGCGTTTCCGAAATCCTCCAGGCAGGTCAGATCCACCAGGATCATCTGATCCGGGGAGTCGCACGCGACCCGGACGGGCCTGGCGTAACCCAGGTTCTCGGGCTCAACGATGTTGACGGCTTCCCGATCGAGCGCGGTCTCCAGAAGAACCGGCCCCGGCGTGACGGTTTCCGCGGTCACCAGCCTTCCTTCACACCGGACGGTCAGGCGGTACGCCGTCCGTGGACGGACGATCAGGCTGTCGTTGTAAAAGAACCCGGGACGGCTCGCGTCATCCGCGAGCGCGTAGGTCCGCCCATCGGCCCCATCGGTCAGTGTGACTTCCGCGCCCCCGGCCGCGGCGCTCGTTTCGTCGAAACGGACGTCGATCGGCCGGGTCCAGGTGACCGCGACGGCGCGCTCCCTGGAAAGCGGCTGTCCCGTCCACAGAAAGCCGTACACCGCGATCTCCTTCTCGTAAGCGGGGCCCGCCGGATTGTCCCCGCAGGCGCAGAATACGGCCAGCGCGGACAGTCCTGTCAGCAGGGCCCGAAGCGGCAGAATCAACCGTTTATTCACGAAATCCTCCTTGTCCTCGTGATCAGAAATGAACCGAGCAGCCTATCGTGGGAAGCAGGGGCAGCTGCGTGAAATCGTCCGGCTTCGCCGGGTTCTGCGTGAGGTCGTATTCACGGAACCAGACGTTTTTGCGGTCCGTGACATTGATCACCTGCACGAAAAATTCCGCAGGGAGCCGGAAGACCGACGTGTCATAGAAAAGACCCAGATCCATCCGGAAGTAATCCGGAAGGCGGCAGGCGTTCTTTTTCCCCTCCAGGACCTCGCTGTGGGTCGTGCCGTCCGGGTCCATGGCCAGGTACCGGCCCGCGGCTTCGGTGTAGGGCTGTCCGGAGCCGTAGCGGAGGGCCGTGTTGACCCGCCACTTCCGCGCCAGCCGGTAGTCCTCGACCAGGGTCACGCTGTGGCGTCGGTCATAGGTCGGATAGTACTCGCGTCCGAAATTGAACCCGTCCACCCGCTTCCGGGTCCAGCCGAGGGAATATCCCAGCCATCCCTCGAATCCGCCGATGTGGTTTCGCAGGTGGAGGTCCGCGCCCCAGGCGGCCCCGTCGCCCGACAGGAAATTCTGCGCCGCGGTCTGGTTTTCCAGCGATTCGTCCCCGGACCGGAAGGCGCGGTATTCGGCGATGTGGTCGTAGGACTTGTAATACGCCTCCAGGCTGAGGGCGAACGTGCGCTGGTTGTCGTAGTTCATCCCGAGCACGAAGTGATCCGCAGCGCCCGGATCGAAGGACCGGTCCACCGGAAACCACATGTCCGCGAAGCTCGCGCCGTCCTGAACGACCTGGTTGAGGAACTGGTGGTACCGGCCGACACTGGCCGTCAGGTCCAGGCGTTCGGAGAGCAGGCGCTTGAAGGAGACGCGGGGGCCGAGCCGGAAGTACCCGCCGTCGCTGTAGGTTTCGGCGCGCAGGCCGGTCTGGATGATGTTGAGATTTTTGTACCGGAAATTGTCCTGCACGAAGATCGCGCCGTACCGGCCGGAAAACCGGCTGTTGTACCGGTTCTCGACGATTTTATAATCCAGGTGAAAGTCGAGGTTTTTGCCCTCGAAGCCGAAGTCCATCGTGTGGCCGGCGCCGGGCGACCAGCAGAGGTTCCCCTTCAGCGACAGGTCGTCGATGCCGTTGACCTGTCCGATGCCCACCTTCTCCAGCTTCACCTGCGTGTCGCTGTCGAAGCGGCTGCCGGCGAACACGAAATGGCTGAACAGTTTCGGCGAGAACAAGTGCGTCCACTGCGCGCTGAAAGTCCTGTTTCCCCAGTTCAGCCGGATCTTCTCGTCCTCCTCGGAGAGATCCAGGACGTCGTTGCCGAAGTAGAAGCTGACGCTCGCGAGATTGTTCCGGTCGATGTCGAAATTGATCCGGCCGTGGCCGTCGTAGAAATAATAGGGCAGGTTCTTGTTCACCAGCTCCGCGGCCGCGTCCACGTAGGTCCGGCGGCCGGAGACCATCCACGACCCCTTCTTCCAGGGACCCTCCACGGTTGCCGACGCGCTCACCAGGCTGAGCCGCGCCACGCCGTGCGTCTGTTCGCGGTTCCCCTCCTTGTTGTACACGTTCAGCACCGAGGAGAGCCGGCCCCCGTACATCGCCGGAAAACCGCCCTTCAGCAGTTCCACCGATTTCACCGCGTCCGCGTTGAACGTGCTGAAGAACCCGAACATGTGGTTGGGATTGTAGACGTCGATCTGGTCGAGCAGAATGAGGTTCTGGTCGGGACTGCCCCCGCGGATGTACAGCCCGGCCGAGAAATCCGAAAGCGAGGCCACGCCCGGGAGCATCTGCACCGCGCGGAACAGGTCCGGTTCCGCCAGCTGGGGAATGCGGCGCAGATGCGACGCGTCCACGATGATCTGCCCGGGCTTGATTTCGTTTTCGCTCCGTTCGCGTTCCGCCTCGACGGTCACCGGCTCGGACCGGAGGGCTTCGGACTCCAGCAGGCCGTTCACTTCTGCGTCGTCGCCTTCCGCGAGCGTCTTCTCGATCACCAGCGTCCGGAAACCCAGGTAACGGACGCAGATCCGGTAGGTTCCGGCCGGTATGCCCGGCAGCACGTAGTAGCCCTTCATGTTGGTGGCGGCGCCGATCGGCGTGCCCTCCAGCCAGACATTGGCCATGATCACGGGCTCCCGGGTGTCCTTCTCGCGCACGAACCCGTGCAGGGTCGCGGCGCTTGCCTCGATCGACGCGCCGGCGAGAATCAGAAGCGCGGCGGCGCGGTGCCATCGGTGTCGGGTCATTTTCTCCTCTTCGGTTGGGCGCGGATGGGGTCCGTCGCCGGTCTGCGGCCGCGGTCCTATCCGCGGTCTTGCCATGGCCGGCCGGAAGATCCGGACATGCGCGGGTACCGGTGACCCGTCACGTCCTCTTCAGCCGGTCCACCCGTCTCAGACAACTTGCGTGCCAGTTTCTTCCCGGCCCGCGGCCGGAGACCCAAGTCGAAGAGAATGAGTGAATTGTCTTGAAATGACCGCGGGGCTTTTCTTCAGGAAAATCTGTGTTTTTATTTCACACTGTGTCATTCTTGCATCATTAAAATGACACACCGAAATAGCTTAAGAGTATAATTAACATTACTTAATCCCCTTTCGCGAAAAAATGGCATCGTAATTGCGTGAGTGACGATCAGGCACTTATAGTTCTTGCTAAAAGCAAACGTTTCTCTTACATTTTCCAAAACCCGAAAGCAAGCAGACATGAAACATCGCTTTCTCATTCTCCTGCTGTTGACCGCGGTCCGGCCGGTGGTTCCATGCGCGGCCGCGAATCCTGCGGACAGCCTCAGCCTGCGGGTCGAAGCCATCGAAATCACGGGCGCGGAAAAAACGCGGGAAGCGGTCATTCTGAAGCACCTGTCCTTCGCTCCGGGCGATTCCGTCGACGCGGCGCGCCTCGCAGGGGACCTGCAGGCGCTCAAGGACACGCATTTTTTCAAGGATGTGGGTGTTTTCACGCGGCCCGGCCTGTCGCGCGGAAGCGTCATCGTTGAAATCACGGTGAAGGAACGGCATTGGCCCAGCTTCTACTTCGAGGGCGGGCACGCGGAGTTCGACGGCTGGTATCTGTCCCCCCTGGGCGTCCGGTTCGACAATCTTCTCGGCCGCGGCAACCACGCGGGCGTGAAAACCTACATGAGCCAGAACACCCTCGGGTTGACGGGATTTTTCGCCAACAACCGGAAGCTGAATCCGGACCTTCAGGCGCGGCTCTCCGCGTTCGTGTATTCGCGCAACAGCTTCCACCGCGTCGACGGGGAGATGTACTACCAGGACGTGTCCGTGACCGGAACACGGGTGGACGTCACGCCGGCCCGGCTTCTGCCGTTTCTGACCGTCGGGCTCGGCATTCAGCGGGCCGTGCCGGACCATTTCATGATCGACCTGGATTCGGACGATTTCGCGCATCACCCCCTGCCCGCGGCGATCGCGCGGGGCGACGAGCCATCCACGCCGCTCCGGTTGAGCCTCGTCGCGTCCGGGGATTCGCGGGATAACGGGTTTTTCCCGACCCGCGGGTTCTGGGGACAGGCGTCCGCGGACTTCGTCCAGGAGCTGGACCATGGCGCTGTGCGCTATCCCCAGCTGACTCTCGACGGCCGCTTTTACCGTTCATTCGGCCCCGGCACCGGAGCCGGCCGCCTCAGGCTGGCTGCGACTTCTTCCGAAACGCCGTTCCACGACCGCTTTTACCTGGGCGGCGGTTATTCCCTGCGCGGTTACGAGGAGTACAGCCTGACGCCCCTGGGCGGAGGAACCCGTCTGGGGCTCCTGAACATGGAATACCGGCTCCCCCTGACACGTAAAAACTATCCACGGCACCGCTGGACCGCGGCTCTTTTCATGGATGCCGGCGCGATCAGCGGCACAGGTGCGGACGGCGCGGGCCGGGCGTACGGCGCGCTCGGCCTCGGTCTGCGCGTCCGCATGCCCTTCATCGGTCTGCTCCGGATCGACGCGGGTTTCCCGCTCCGGGGCGGGGAATCGATCATCGGTTTCTCCATCGGCAACATTTTCTGACCCATGAAACGAACCGTCCTGATCCTCATGTTGATTCTGCTTGGCGCCGTTCCGGCCCGGCCGCAGTTCCGCATCTCGGCCATCGAACCGCGGGCCTGCGGAGACAGGCTCTGCGCGGCCGTGCGGATGGAGGACGCGCTGACCGTGAAGATCGAGGAAACCATACGCAGCGGACTGCCGGCCATCGTTGAGCTCCGGATCCTGCTGGCCGACAGCCGAAAGAGAACCCTGCACCGGTCCGCGGTTCATTTCAAAATCATCAGCGACATATGGAAAGACGAATACCGCGTGGAAGGACCGGGCCGGATGCGGGTGTTCCGGAGCTTCGACAGCCTCAAGTGTCATTTCCGGGCCCTGGACGGCCTGCCGGTCGCTCCGATGGAACGCCTGCCCCGGGAAGGGCCCTGCCGGATATGGATTCAGGCCGAGGTCACGCCGATTTCCGCGAGTCAGGGCGACAAGGTGCGGGACTGGCTCGTGCAGTCGGACGGGGAGGAGCCCCGGTTTTCATCCGGATCCAGGAGCGAGGGATTCAAGCTGAGCCTGTCCGGACTGGTCGGTTCGCTTTTCAGCAGGGAGAAAAAACGCGAACTGCAGACCGACTGGACCTGCAGTGAACCCTTCACCGGCCGGCCGGCCGATGAATAAACTCTCCGGCAAAATCATCCTCCTGTTCATGGCCGTCACGCTCCTGCCGGCCGTTCCGATGGCGCTGGTGGTGAACAGCCTGATCCGGCGCAGCGTCGGGGTCGGCGCGGACGCCCGTTCGGGCCGGGCCCTGCAGGCCGCCCTCGAGGTGTACCGCGAAAAATACGCGGCCTGCCGGGCGGAACTGCTGGCCGGCCTGGCCGAATGGCCGGCCGCGGACACGGCTTCGTTCATGGACCGGCACGGGCTCACTCAAATCGAAATCGTGTCCCTGGACGGGAAGAGCCTGCGCCGCTGGAACGCGGAGGCGCCCTCTTTCGCGCCGCCGGCCGCGGAAATATTCCAGCGCGGCGATCCGAAGACCGGCTTGCTCGCTGTGGACCGCGTCGACGGCCGGCTCATGCAGGTAGGCCGCCTGTCGGTGGGCCGCCTGTCGGTAGGCCGCTTGTCGGTTGCCCGCTCGTCAAGGGACCGCTTGTCCGCGGGCCGTCGGGCCGATACGACCGTGACTGTGTTCACCCGCCTGCTTCCCGCGAAATGGACGGCCGATGCCGCCGAAGTCCGTGACGCCCTGCAGCGGGCGCGGACACTGGGTTTCGTCATGGAGGATGTGCACCGGGCCTTCCTTCTCTCCTTCCTGGTCGTCTACCTGCCGGTGCTGGCCCTGGCCGCCGGACTGGCCATTTTCTTCTCCCGGAAAATCACCGCGCCCCTGACCGGCCTGGCCGCCGCCACGGAGCAGGTCGCGGCCGGCCGCCGGGACATTCGGCTCCCCGAAAGCGGTGACGACGAGATCGGTCAGGTGGTGCGGTCCTTCAACCGCATGACCGGCCAGCTGCAGGAAAACCAGGACCGGCTCGTGCACCTGGAAAAAACGGCCGCGTGGCGCGAGATCGCGCGCGTGCTCGCGCACGAGATCAAGAATCCGCTCACACCGATTCAGCTGACGATCCAGCAGCTGCGCGACAAATACGACGGGTCCGACGCCCGCTACGCGGCCCTTCTGGAAAACTGCACATCCATCATCCACGACGAAGTGGAGGCGCTCCGGCGGCTGGTGGGCGAATTCAGCGATTTCGCGCGCATGCCCGCCATGAAAATGGAAACGGCGCGGATCACCGAAGTGATCGCGGAGGCGGTCCGCCTGTTCGGGGCCTACCCGGTGTCGTTTCATCCCGGGCCGGTTCCCGCGTTTCCGATGGACGCGGAGAAAATGCGCCGGGTCTTCATCAATCTGCTGGAGAACGCGGCCGCGGCCGCGGGCGCCGAAGGCCGCGTGGAGATACGGCTCGCGCCGGAGGAGTCCCGGGTGCGGGTGACCGTGTCGGACAACGGCCCGGGCATACCGCCCGGCGCCGTCGAGCGGATTTTCGAGCCGTATTTCACCACCAAGCACCGCGGCATGGGTCTGGGGCTGGCCGTGGTCCGGAAGGTGATCGAGGAGCACGGCGGCCGTGTCACGGCCGCGAACCGTCCGGAAGGCGGCGCCTGCTTCACCCTCGTTCTGCCCCTGGAGCACCCTCAACCGCCGGGAGACCGGGTTGGCCATGAAACTGCTGATCATCGATGA
>CAZNXX010000067.1:0-15384 GCA_964577095.1 uncultured bacterium
GCCATGCGATTGACCACGCTCTTCAAGGACACCTTTTTCTACGGAACCGCCACGGTGATTCAGCGGCTGATGTCCCTGGCCGTGATTCCCCTGTACGTGTCCAGTCTGAGCGTTTCGCAATTCGGTTTCATCAGCCTCTTCCAGTTCTTCCTCGGCATCGGCATGGTCTTTTTTCTGATCGGAACGGACCAGGCCCTGCTCCGCGACGCCTCGGGCGCCTCGCATTGCGAACAGAAATCCCTGTTCTTAACGGCATTGACCGCCACCGCAGCCTCGGCCCTGGCCGTGTCCGCGGTGGCCCTGGCTTTCCGGGGAACGGTGACCGCCGCCCTGTTCAAGGATGAGGCTTACGCCGGCATCCTGCCCTGGCTGCTCGGCGTGACCGCGCTGGAATGCGTCTGCCATCTCGCGGGCACCTTGCTCCGGAGCCGCGGCATGGCGCGGTCATTCGCGGCCGCAGCCAGCTTGAAAATGGTCTTCTTCTTCGCCTGCAACTGGTTCCTTCTGACCCGGCGCGGCTGGGGCGTCGAAGCCTTTCTCGTTTCATACGGCCTGAGCGGCGGCCTGTACCTGGCCGTCACTGCTTTCGTCTGGCTGCCGGCGGCCCTGACCGGGCGTTTCGACCGCGCCGCCTGCGGCCGCATGGCGCGGTTCGGCCTGCCCCTGGCGGCCAATGTCCTGCTGACCGTTCTCCTGTTCCAGTCGGACCAGTACCTGCTGGGACGGTTCCGGGGCCTGGCGGCCGTGGGCGTGTACGCGTTCGGCTACAAATTCGGTTCCGTGCTGTACTACCTGGTGTCGTCCCTGAACAATGCCTGGTTCCCGCACCTGTTCCGCATCGCCGAAACGGAACTGAGGGAATCCTTCCGCCGGACGTTTCTGCACGTCCAGACCGCATCGTTCGCGGCCTTTCTGGGCCTGGACTTTTTCTTCAGGGCTTTCCACGGTTCCGTTCTGCCGGACCGGTACCGGGACGCGATTCCGGTTCTCTCCTGGGTGGGCCTCGGGTACATTCTGTTCAACATGGGGTCTTTCATCGACTCGCTTTTCTACCAGAGAAAGAAGCCGCACTGGATCCCGGTTATCACGCTGGCCGCGCTGGCAGTGAACGTGGGCCTGAACCTCTGGTGGATTCCGCGTTACGGGGTCACGGGCGCGGCGGTGTCCACGTTTCTCTCGTTCGGGGCGTATCTCGTCGTTACCCTGGCGCTGGCGCGGCGGCTGAACTTTCCAATCCCCCTGTCCGAGCCGCTCCTGCGGCTGGCCGCGTTCGCCGCGGTTTACGCGGCCGGACGCGGCCTCCTGTCCGCGGCGGAAGGGACGGCCGCGGGGCTCGCGGTCTGGCTGTCGGCGATTCCGGTTCTGCTCTGGGTGACGCTGCGGGTGTCGCGGAATGCGCGGGAGGAGTGGGGAAGAATCACGGCGCGGATCAGGCGGAGGGAGAGATCAGTTTGACGGCGGAAGGAATGACGGGACTTGGAATCATCTCAGATTAACGATTGCAGATCGAAGATCTCAGATCCGGCCGGGGAATGGTTCTCCGCTCTTCTTTTGATCCGCGGGTATTTTCATTCCGCAATCTACGATCTGAGATCTGCAATCGTTAATCTGAGATGGATGTTTACTTCTGCCCGAGCTTGTCCCGGATTTCCTGAAGGATGATCTCCACCCGGGTGGCCTTGATCAGGAACCCGTCGGCCCCGCTCTCGAATGCCTTCTGCCGGTCCTCCTCGCCCATGCGGGAGGTCAGCATCACGACCGGAATGCGCTTCAAGTTCTGGTCCATCTTGATCATGCGGCAGACCCGGTATCCGTCCATGCCGGGCAGCATGATGTCCAGCAGGATGATGTCCGGCGATTCCTGTTTGGCCTTGTAGAGCCCGTCCAGGCCGTTCTCGGCGCTCACGGTCCGGTAGCCGCTTTCCTTGAACAACGCTTCGAGGGTGCTCCGCACGGCGGCGTTGTCGTCGATGATCAGTATCTTCTTCTGTTTCGATGCCTGGGACATCCGGGGCTGTCTCCCTTCGGTTCGTTCGCGTTCAGCGGGGCGGGTCGGCCGCGCCGGGGGGCCGGCTCAGCAGTTCCCGGACCTTGTCGACGATGATCACGGTGCGGACGGCCTTGACGAGATAGGCGTCGGCTCCCACCTCGTAGGCCCTTTTCTCGTCCTCCTCGCCCATGCGGGAGGTCAGAATGATGACGGGAATGCTTCTGAGCAGGCGGTCGAACTTGATCATGCGGCAGACCGTGAACCCGTCCATGCCCGGCAGCATGACGTCGAGCAGGATGATGTCCGGTTTCTCGACACGGGCCGCCTGCAGGGCCTTGAGTCCGTCGTCCACCGAGGCCGTCCGGTATCCGTACTCCTGGAACAGCTTGCTGAGCATGTTCCGCACGGCCGGATTGTCGTCGATGATCAGTATTTTCTGAGATTGTCTTCCCGGCATACGCCTCTTCAGTTCTCCTCCGCGGCGGCCAGGATTTTCGCGGCCGCAGCCTCTCCGGCCAGCCGTCCTGATGACCAGGCCCACTGCAGGTTGAACCCGCCGGAATCGCCGTCCACATCCATGATTTCACCGGCGAAAAAGAGACCCGGCACGAGCCTGGACTCCAATGTCTCGGGAACAATTTCACCGGTCGCGACGCCGCCTGCCGTGACCTGCGCGTCGAGCCAGCTCCGCGTGCCGATCACTTCGAATGTCCATGATTTGAGGCAGGCGGAGAGGCGTCTCAGTTCCGCGTCCGTGAATTTTTTCCAGGGCTTGTCGCGGTCCACCATGGCCTTTTCCAGAAGCACGGGGATCAGACGTTTATGAACCAGACCCACGAGGCCGTCCGAGGCTGATTTGTATCCGAGCGAACCCCGCCTGGCTTCGAGCAGGGCCAGGCATTCGGCCGGGCTCTTTTCAGGAAAACAGTCCAGAATCATGGCCGGCCTGCGGCCGCCCGACAGCAGTTCGTTCACGGCTCTCGAGCAATTGAGGGCCGGCGGCCCGGAGAGCCCGTATTCCGTGAACAGGATCTCGCCCTTCTCCGAGCCGAGGGACCCGTTGCCGGCCGTCAGACCCAGCCGGCCCAGGATTTTTACGCCCTTCAGTTTCCGGAGCGACGGTTCCCGCAGTTTCAGCTGGACGATGGCCGGGAAGGGCTCCACCACGGAGTGCCCCAGGCCGCGGGCCAGCTGAAGGCCCGAACCGTTCGACCCCAGGGCCGGCGTGGCGCGCCCGCCCGCGGCCAGCACGACTGCGGACGCGAACCGGACATGACCGTTCGCGATCGAGATGCGGAAAACCCCGTCCGCGCATTCGATGGTTCTGACTTCGGAGAGGCACAGCTCCTCGGCCCGCAGGCGGGCCGTCTCGTAGCGGAGCACGTCCAGCACGGCCGAAGCTTGATCCGTTCGCGGAAAAACGCGGCCGTTTTCCTCGGTT
Organism: uncultured bacterium; assembly: GCA_964577095.1. GTDB lineage: Bacteria > Zhuqueibacterota > QNDG01 > QNDG01 > DTFT01 > JAFGAX01. The sequence goes on from CAZNXX010000067.1 coordinate 3,432, forward strand.
TTCGTCTCCAGGCCCATTTTCGCGAACAGCTCGAGGGTCCGGGTCACGCCGAACCGGGAGAGGGCAGGAGCCGTGAACGCGGGATCCGCGCCGTGGTACCGGGACGGGTCCGCGGACAGATGGGTCAGATTGCACCGGCCGTTCCCCGTGGCCAGTATCTTCTTGCCGACCCGGTCCATCCGCTCGAGAATGACGGGCCGCACGCCCTTTTCGGCTGCGGCCAGGGCGGCTGTCAGGCCGGACGCTCCGCCGCCGATGATGATCAGATCGTCGACAGGCCGGGTCTTGACTTTCTCGCGGATTCGAGGCATCTTATAAAGATACTCGATATTTTCCTTTCACGCAAGCCTGAAAATCGTCCGAACCGGGGTTCCTGCGGTAAACCGGCATATTTCCCCTTGATTTTAGCGAAAAATATCAACAATTTTCTACTTGCGGCGGAAGAACCGGAGGCGGACCGTTTCCCGATGAGCCATCAGGCCCACATTGTCGTCACCGGCATGGTCCAGGGAATCGGATACCGGTTTTTTGTCACGCGCCTGGCGGCGTCGCTCGGGCTGGCCGGATGGGTGAAAAATCTGCCGGATGGACAGGTCGAAATCACGGTCGAAGGCGACCGGAGCCTGATCGAGTCCATGGTCCGGGACCTGAAAACCGGCCATCCCTACGCGTCCGTGAAGGGAGTCACGGTGGAGTGGGGGCCGTGGAGCGGGAAGTATCAGGGGTTCAGGGTGGAGTATTGAAACACGGGATCTCAGATTGAAGATCTCAGATGAACGATCTCAGATTGAACAGCAAAGGCGTTTATCGAATTTCAAGGTAATAACACCGTTTAAATCTGCAATCTTCAATCTGAGATCTCTTCTCAATGACAATGGAGGGTTCCCTGATGCATTTCAGATTCGTCCGCATCGCATGCGCCGTCGCGGTCCTCGCTCTCGGCGCGGCGGCATTCGCCCGCGAGAAGGTGACGGTCGCAGTCCTCGATTTCGAGCCCAAGAACATCACGGCCGAGAGCGCAGAAGCCGCCACCGACCTTCTGCGCACGGAGCTCTTCAACACCGGGTGCTTCAAAGTGGTGGAGCGCCAGCGGATACAGAAAATACTCGAGGAACAGCGCTTTCAGTCAACCGGCGTAACCGACACGGACCAGGCCGCCGAAATCGGCCGCCTGCTCAACGTGAAGAAGATCATGATCGGCACCGTGACTTTGCTCGGCGGCACGCACATTCTGAACACGCGCATCGTGGACGTCCAGTCCGGGCAGGTGGAGCTGGCCGAGGCCGTGGAGAGCCGGGGCGGAGAGGAGAATCTGCCGCGGGCGGTCACCGAGCTGGCGCTGAAGATCTCCTACAAGATCGGGCTCGAGGGCCACGTCATCCGCATCACCGGGGAGACGGTGTACATCGACCTGGGCGCGGCGGACGGGTTGAAGCTCGGACAGGTACTCGACGTGACCCGGATGGGCGAGACCATTACCGACCTCGAAGGCCGCGTGATCGGCAAGAACAGCGAACGCATCGGGAATCTGGTGGTGACCAAACTCCAGGACCGGTTTTCCGAGACCGCGGTCAAATCAGGCGACGACGAGATCCAGACCGGGGATCGCGTGAATCCCTCAACCGGAGAAGCGATCCGGGCGCCTGCCCCGGCCCGGCAGCAGCCTGCGGTGAAGAAGGACAGGAAGGACCAACCGGTTCCGGACATGCCGGCCATTTTTTGAACCGGGGAAACAGGAAACATAGGAGGCGAACATGAAGGCGAAATGGATGTGGACTGCCGCGCTGGCGTGTCTGGCCGTCGCGGGATCCGTCATGGCCCAGTCCGGGACCGTGGTCACCATCGGCGGCAATTACTGGAACGCCACGATGAAGCCCGGAGAAGCGTCCGACATGGACGCGAAGGCCGGACACCTGTTCGGCCCGTACATCAGCCTGCGTATGGACCGTCTCTCCTTCGGCGGGTCCTGGTTTTTCGGAAACTGGGATTACAGCGAGGACGATTTTTCGTATAAGATCAAGCGGTCCGACCTGAATCTGTCTCTGGGGCTTTCCCTGAACCGGAACCTGACTCTTTTCGGGGCCTACAAGGTGCTGAAACTCAAGGAGGCTTTCGAATCCGAGGAATGGGATATAGACGCGGACGAGAACACGATGTGGGACATGCCCTATATCGGGGGCGGGCTTTCTTTGACGTTTCCATTCCCCGATTCTCCCCTGTTCCTTTTCGGTTCAGGCGCCTATCTGGTGAATGCCAAGGATGAGATGAAGGTGACCGGTGTCGATCCATTTCTGGAGGAGGAGTATTCCTACACCCAGAAGGTGGATGATAAAATCACGACCTTCACCGTCGGTCTCGGTTACAGGATGCAGTCGGGCATCTCCCTGCTTGCCGGATATCGCGGGGATATACACAAGAGCGGGGAGGAAGACGAGGATAATAACCTGAAGATCAATGGTCTGATACTGACATTGGCATACACCTTGCGTTAATCCGCTCGGAACTCTGCCGGCAGGTTTCGTGCACCACCGGATGGTGTGGTCTTTAGTAACGTTTGAAATATCAGTATTTTGGCCGGTAACCCGGGGATACTGGAGGCAGGTATTTCCGGTCCCGGATCCTGGCTGATTTTTGGTGTTGGCAATCCCGTTTTCCGCCTGTCGGCTGAGACAGGCCGTCGGAGCTGCCGACAGGCCGGAAACCCTAAATAAATCTTGACTTTCAGCTAAAATTTCGTAATTTATTGGCCGGACATTTTCGATGACAAGTCACAAGCGAATGTAGCTCAGTTGGTAGAGCGCCAGCTTCCCAAGCTGGATGTCGCGGGTTCGACCCCCGTCATTCGCTCTTTTTTATTGTTCGGTTTTCTCACAACGGACAGGAGGTATTACCCATGATGCGTCGCCGCACGCTGTTCCTGATCGGGCTTGCCGCCCTCGTGCCCTGCCTGGTTTCCGGCCAGGGTTACGTTCAATCCGTCGGTTCAGGCGACGTGAACTGGACCAGCCAGGTTGTGCGCGCCACCGGGATCGGTGCGCCGAATGTGGCCATGCCACTGCCCCAGCAGAGGGCCGGCGCGCTCAGGGCCGCGAAAATGGACGCGCTCCGGAACGTTCTGGAAACGATCAAGGGCGTCGCCCTGAACTCCGAAACCACGGTCGAGAACGCCATCGTGGCGAGCGACGTCATCAAAACCAAGGTGGAAGGCGCGGTCCGCGGCTTCCGCGTGGTGGACACCCGGTACATGTCATCCGGCGACGTCGAAGTTGACGTCGAGGTGCCGCTGACCGGCATCATCGCCGACGCGGTTCTCCCGTCCTCTTTCGGCGGGGGCTCGTTCATGGCGGCCGGCGGCGGGGCCGTGTGCCCGACCTGCGGCCAGCCCTGGCCCTCGGGCCGTCCGGTTCCCTCGAACGCCGGCTCGACCGGCGGCGGATCCCTCGCCGGAGACAGCGCCGGCGACGGCGTCTCCGGCCTGATCATCGATTGCCGCGGCTTCAGCCTGCGCCCGGCCATGGCGCCGAGAATCGTCGATGAATCCGGAAACGAGGTGTACGGCTCCAGGTTCGTCAGCCGCGAGTACGCCGTGGACATCGGCATGGTGGGATACGAGAAGGACGTCGCCCGGGCGGCGAAGAACGACCGGGTGACAGCCACCCCGATGGTCGTGAAGGCCGTGCAGGCGTCCGGCCCGAACCGCACCGACGTGGTGGTTTCGGCCGCGGACGCCAAACGGATACACGGCGCCGCCGTGAATGCGAATTTCCTTCAGCACTGCAAGGTCATGTTCGTCCTGGATTGAGCGGCCGCGCCGAACGAGAGGAGAATGCCCATGACGTTCCGATCGAAATCACTCGCGCTGCTCGCGGCGTTCGCGGCCGCATTCCTGATCTGGGGATGCGGTCCGAAACCGGTGAAGGAGCAGTCCGTTCTGGACACGCCCGAGAACCATTATCAGCAGGGACTGCGCGAGCTTGAACGCGGCAACACAGACGCCGCGTCTGACGAATTCGGCCGCGCCACTGCGCTCGATCCCTCTTATCCCGGGGGATACGCGGGCATGGGCCTGGTCTGGGCCGAGAGCGGCGCCTACGACAAGGCCTTCGAATCGCTCGACAAGGCGCTTGCCAAAGACGCCAAATTCATCGACGCCCTCGTGTTCCGCGGCCGCGTCCTGACGAAGCAGAAGAAGGGCGAGGACTGGCTCGAAAACGCGGTGAAGCAGTTCGACAAGGCGCTCAAGCTGAATGCCGGAAGCGAGGCCGCGCTCTTCCACAAGGGGGAGGCGTACAAGGAGGCCTACGCGTTCGGCGACGCAGCGGCGCAGTTCAGCAGGGTCATCGAGCTCAAGGGCGACTATTCCAGGGCCGCCAACGCGGAATGGGAACTGGTGCAGAAGATCCAGCGCGCGGCGCCGGGCACGAAAATCGGCATGAAAATCGCCCTGATTCCGGCCATCGATCGGGCCGACCTGGCCGTGCTGTTCATCGAGGAGCTGAAGCTCGTCGAAGTCCTGCAGAAGCGCCAGCCCAAGGTGTATGACACGCGCTTTCGGGCGCCGGAAGACCCGACGGCCTTTCCTGCCGGCGGCCAGGCGAGGGAGGAACCCGCCTCCGACCTCGACGGCCATTGGGCGAAGAATTGGATCAAGGACGTGATCAAATCAGGAGCCATGGATGTCTTCCCGGACCGCACGTTCCGGCCGGACGAAGCGGTCAACCGCTCCAATTACGCGGTGTTTCTGCAGAACATCATCGTGACGGTGACCGGCGACGAGTCGCTCGCGTCGAAGTACTATGGCTCCGAGAGCCGGTTTCCGGACGTCAATCCGACGCATTTTTCGTATAACGCCATCTGCCTCGCGGTGGACCGCGGGATCATGAAGGCGGCGGACCCCCTCGACGGCGCGTTCAAGCCGCGCGATCCGGTGTCCGGGGCGGACGCGTTGCTCATCATTCGCGACCTGCAGAACGCCCTTCGGATGACGTTTTAGGAACAGCGCCGGGTCGCCGGAAGCGGCGGAATTTTAACACGGAGGATCCCTTGAACATCCGCAAGCACTTTGCCGCGGCCCTGGCCGCGGCTTTTCTCTCGCTGGCCGCGTGGTCCGGACAGGCCCTCGGCCAGGACATCCGCGAGGTCACCGCGCTCGGCATGGGGGCGATCACGGGCGGCGACGTGGCCCACGCCAAGGACGATGCCGTGGAGGACGCCCTGCGGAACGCGATCGAGCAGACCCTGGGCACGCTGATTCAGTCCGAGACCCTGGCCCAGAACTTCACCGTGGTCGAGGACAACATCTTCAGCAAGACGCAGGGGTACATTCAGAAATACGACATCGTCGAGCAGGGGAAGCGGGACGCCATGCTCTACGAGGTCAAGGTGCGGGCCTGGGTCCGCGTGTCCGATCTCAAGGACGACCTTGACGCGATCACGACCCTGATCCGGCGCAAAAAGACGCCCCGGCTCATGGTGCTCATCGACGAGAAGAACATCGGCGAGACCGCGACGGCCGCGCATTTCCTCGAAGCCGACCTGAACACGGCCGAATCGCAGCTCATGAACCAGTTCATGAAGAAGGGGTTCCGGTTCGTGGACGCGGCCACGGTGCGCCAGAACCTGGACCGGGAGAAGGAGGCCGCCATTCTGGAAGGCGACGCGCGCCAGGCCGCGGCCGTCGGCCGACGGTCCGGCGCCGAGGTGGTCCTGGTCGGCAAGGCCCTGGCCAAGGCCGTGGAGGTCGAGGCATTCGGAGCGAAGATACGCTCCCAGCAGGCCACGGTGACGGTCAAGGCCATACGCACCGACACGGGCGACCTGCTCGCCATCGGCACGGAGCAGGGCAAGTTCACGCACATCGACGACGTCACGGGCGGCACCAAGGCCATTCAGAAGGCCTGCGACGCGCTGGCCGAGCCGCTCATCGCGAAGATCCTCGACCGCTGGTCCACGGACGTGAACACGGGCGGCACCCTCACCCTGAAGATCCGGAACGTTGAGGACTACGCCGAGTTGAACCGCTTCAAGAATTCCCTCAAGTATTACGTGCGGGGCATCACCAACGTGACCCAGCGCGACTTCAGCGACGGCTTCGCCGTGCTCGAGCTGGAAATGAAGGGCAACGCCGACGACCTGGCGAACCGCCTGTCCACGGCGAAAATGGAGGGGTTCATCGTCAAGGTCACGGGCGTCAGCGAGGGCGGGGTGACGGTCACGCTGGTGCCGTCGGCTTCGGCGGGCCCCGATGCTGCAGGGGAATAAGAATAGCCGATCACTTGAAAGAAGATCCCCGCCAAAAGAACGCGGGGATGACAGTTCGATGATTGGGGGGGTGTCATCCCCGAATTTTTCTGTCGGGGATCCAAGGGCAGGGAGAAAGAAAAAGTTTATGGTTCATTGATAAATAAGTTGAAAGACCTTTTTTTACAGGAGCCATGAACTGACAACAGGTCAAGCCGGCAGGAGCAGCAATATGAAGAAAAATTCGATACTTTGCGCGGTTCTCATCGCCTCGCTCGGCCTGTCCGCCTCCGCGGACGCCCAGCTCAAGAAGCGGGTCGCCGTGTTCGCCTTCGAGGACAGGACCGACCGGTCCTCGCGCTGGTGGGACGGCCGCGCCCCGGGAGACGGCATGGCCGACATGCTGACAACGGCCCTGGTCAAGTCGGGCGATTACACGGTCGTGGAGCGCAAGGAAATCGCCGCGGTGCTCGAAGAGCAGAGGCTCGGAGAATCCGGCGCGGTCACGCAGGAAAGCGCGGCCCGGCTCGGGAAACAGCTGGGCGTGGAGCTGGCCGTGGTGGGCAGCGTCACCGAGTTCGGCCATTCCAAGCAGGATATCGGCGGCACGGTGAAGGGGTTCGGCCTGGGCGTGAAGAAGCAGAAGGCCACGGTCGCGATCGACGTGCGGCTCATCAGCACGACCACCGGAGAGATCGTGAAGGCCGAGCATGTCCGCAGGGAGGAGTCGTCCAGCGGACTGTCCGTCAGCACGCGCGAGGGGTCGTTCAACAACGAAACGGATTTCGACAACTCCATCGTCGGCAAGGCCACGCGCGCCGCGATCGAGGACATCGTGCTTCTGATACGCGAGAATGCCGGCGAAACGACCTGGTCCGGCAAAGTGCTTCTGGTGAAGGAGGGAACGGTCTACTTCAAACCGGGCCAGGAAGGCGGCGTGCAGATCGGGGACCGCTTCGCCGTGTTTCAGAAGGGCGAGGACCTGATCGATCCGGACACCGGACTCTCCCTCGGGTCAGAGGAGAAGAAAATCGGCCTGCTCGAGGTGACGGGTTTCGCGGGCGAGGGTTCCAGGGTCTCGAAAGCCGTGGTGAAGGCGGGAAGCGGCATCCAGAAGGGCGACCTGGTCCGCCTGCCCTGAAGCATCCATCCGACCTGAAACTTTCATGAGGAGGGCGGACGCCCCGCCCTCCTCTTTTTTCGGCCCCCATGCGCACACACGAAAAATATCCGGTTCTGGCCGCGATCGCGGTATGCCTGCTGACCGTGGTTTTCCTCTGGTCCACGCGGTCGGTTCTGTCGCCCATTCTGGTGGGCGGCCTGCTGCTCTATCTTCTCAGCGAGATGAAGGATTTCGAGCTGGCCCGGAAGCTCCGCGCCGGCATCGGCATCATCCTCGGTGTCTGGATTCTCGCGAACGCGCAGGGCATCGTCATCCCGTTCCTGATCGCCTTCGTGTTCGCCTATCTCATCAATCCGGTGGTTGATTTTCTCGATCACCACCGGTGGCCCCGCCTGCTGGCCGTCACGGCCGTGTTCACCGTCCTGTTCGGCGGCCTCGGCCTTCTCGCAGTCCTGGTCATCCCGGACCTCGTGCGCGAGATCCAGGACCTGATCGTCCGCCTGCCCCAGATGATCCAGGGCGCCATCGGCCTGGCGCATCGGCACCTGCCCCGGCTGTTCGGCGTCCTGCAGATCGACTACGCGAAGGTGGAGGAGGACTTCCTGGTCCGGCGCTACCCGGCCAAGGTCGAGGAGATGATGATCGGCTTTCTGCGCGGGCTGTCGGGCATGGGCACGTGGCTGACCCGGCTATTGAACGTCATCCTCATCCCCGTGCTGACCTTCTACTTTCTGAAGGACTACGGCAGGATGAAGAGCGGGCTTCTGGGATACGTGCCGCGGAAGTACAAGAGCCTCGCCAATTTCTACCTCTGGCGGTCCAACCGCATCGTGGGCGGATACCTGCGGGGCCAGCTCATCGTCTGCGTGATCGTGGGCCTGCTCACCTGGTTCGGGCTCTTCCTGTTCGGGAACCCGTACGCGGTCATGATCGGCATCGTGACCGGCATTCTGAACCTCGTGCCCTACGTCGGGCTCTACGTGAGCCTCGGCGTGGCCCTGATCTCGTGCCCGTTCTCGGAGCATCCGCAGTGGGCCGCGGTCCAGATCGCGGGCGTTTTCCTGGTCGTGCAGTCGCTCGAGGCGTGGGTGATCTCGCCCAAAGTCGTGGGCGACCGCGTGGGGCTGCACCCCGTGGTCGTGATCTTCTCAATCCTCATCTTTTCCCGCTTCCTCGGATTCTGGGGGCTTCTGCTCGCCGTGCCCGTGGCCGCCCTCCTCAACTTCATGATCAACGAGTGGAAGCGGCACCAGAAGTGGAAGGACTTGCGTGTCGAAAAGTGCCGACCGCCCAAGGATTGAATCCGTCCGGCCCGGCAGTCCCGCGTCCGCGGCCGGCCTGCGGCGCGGCGATACCCTGGCGTCGGTGAACAGCCGTCCGGCCCGCGACCTCCTCGATTTCCGTTTCCATTCCGCGGATGGATCCCCGGCCTGTATCTTCGAGCGTGAAGGGAAGAAGCTCCGGGTCACGATACCCGACGGCGACACCGAGGCTTTCGGGCTCCAATTCGCGCCGATGCGGTTCCGGCACTGCGGCAACAAGTGCGTGTTCTGCTTCGTCGACCAGAACCCGCCGGGCGTCCGGCCCGGCATGGCCTTCAAGGACGAAGACTACCGCCTGTCCTTCCTGTTCGGCAATTACGTCACGCTCACCACGGTCGGGGAGGACGACCTGCGGCGCATCGCGGAACAGAGGCTGTCCCCTCTTTACGTGTCTGTCCACGCGGCGGACCCCGAGGTCCGGCGCCGCCTGCTGGGACTGCGGAAGGACGACCGGCTGATCGAAAAAATCCGGTTTCTCGGGGAGCGGGGCATCGAGATGCACGGCCAGGTCGTGCTCTGTCCGGGCATCAATGACGGCGCCGTGCTCGAAGAGACCGCGACGGCCCTGGCCGGCTTTTTCCCGGCCTTCCGGTCCGTGGCCGTGGTCCCGGTGGGCCTGACCCGGCACCGCCGGACGCTCACGAAACTGAATCCCGTCACCGCGGCCGCGGCCGAAGCCCTTTTGGACGCGATCGGCCCCATGCAGAGGCGTTTCCGGTCCGAAACCGGAGAGCCCTTCGTGTACGCGGCGGACGAGTTCTACCTGCTGGCCGGCAGGCCCGTGCCGCCGGCCTCGCATTACAGGGAATACTGGCAGAGGGACAACGGCGTCGGCATGGTGCGGTCCCTGCTTTCCGATTTTTCGCGGAATCGGCGCCGCCTTCCCGTCTCGTTCCCCAGGCGCAAGCGGTTTCGGGTGGTCACCGGGGCGCTCGCCGCGCCCGTGATCGAGGCGGACATCCTGCCTGCGCTGAACCGCATCCGGAACGCCTCGTTTTCCGTCACGGCCGTGCGGAACCGGTTTTTCGGGGATTCGGTGACCGTTTCAGGGCTTCTTACCGGCAGGGATATCGCGGCCGGCCTCCGTTCGGGAGGGCCCTTTGACATCGCGCTCCTGCCGTCCAACTGCCTGAACAGCAACGGGCTCTTTCTCGATGACTGGACGCCGGAGAAACTGTCCGACCGGCTGGCGCGTCCGGTGGCCATACTGGAATCGTTCACGGATCTGAGAACCGCGGAGGCGGCATCATGAAGCGCGAAGCACCCAAAATGCCGTCCCTGCCCGGAGACCTGCCCGTGGTCGTGATCGTCGGCCGGGCCAATGTGGGCAAATCCACGCTGTTCAACCGGCTCGTCCGCAGGCGCGAGGCCATCGTGGACGACGCGCCCGGAATCACGCGCGACCGCAAGGCCGCCGAGGCGGAGTGGCAGGGCCGCTCCTTCGTGCTGGTCGACACCGGCGGCTATATTCCGAAAGGCGCCGACTCCATCGAGGAGGGCGTCTCCCGACAGGTGCGGCTGGCCATCGAGGAGGCGCAGGTCGTCGTTTTCGTGTGCGATGTCACCACGGGCATCACCGACGTGGACGCGGATATCGGCCGCATCCTTCTGAAGAGCGGCAAACCGGTGGTCGTCGCCGCCAACAAGACCGACCACGCGGGCCGCCTGCCAGACGCGGCCGAGTTCATCCGGCTCGGGCTCGGCGAGGCGATGCCGGTCTCGGCCGCTTCTGGAACCAGCACGGGAGACCTGCTGGCCCGGGTCGTGGAGATGCTCGGGCCTGAAACGGCCGCGGAGCCTCAGGCCGCGACCGGCGACGTGGTCCGGCTGGCCGTGGTCGGCAGGCCCAATGTGGGCAAGTCGACCTTCGTCAACGCGGTGCTGGGCCGCGAGCGCATGCTCGTGTCCGAGATTCCCGGCACCACGCGAGACCCGGTCGACATCCGGTTCAGCCGCAGGGGCCGAGAATTTCTGCTCATCGACACTGCGGGCATGCGGCGGCAGAGCCGGGTCGAGGACGGCGTCGAGTACTACAGCGTGCTCCGCAGCAAACGCGTCATCGAGCAGTGCGACGTGGCCTGCATCATGTGTGAAGCGGGGGAGGGCCTGACCCAGCAGGACCTGCAGGTTCTGCGCCAGGCGGTCGACGGCCGAAAGGCCGTGGTTCTGGCCATGAACAAGTGGGATCTCGCGGAAAAGGACGACGACCACCGCGCAGTCATCGAAAACGGCATGGAGATCAAGCTCCAGGGCCTGGAGTACGTGCCCGTGATCTTCCTGTCGTCCATGAACGGACGCGGAACAGGCAAAGTGCTCGACGCGGCCTGGCAGGCGGCACAGGAGCGGCGCAAGCGCGTCCCGTCCCCCGAGCTCAACCGTTTTCTCGAACGGCTGAACGCCGAGTTCCAGCCCCCGGCCGTGTTGGGCAGGCGCGTGAACGTGAATTACTGCACCCAGGCGGCCGCGAACCCGCCCGTGTTCGTATTCTTCTCGAACCACCCGGATCTGATTCAGGAGAGCTACCAGCGGTTTCTGGAGAACCGGATACGCAAGGAGTTCGGGTTCGCGGGCGTGCCGCTGACGTTCTCGTTTCGGAAGAAATGAATGGAACGCGGATAGCGCGGATGAGGCGGATTGACGCGGATAAAGAAATGGGAGTATGGTAATTCATTGATTTAAATTTCAGTATCTCGTTATGTTTTTAATGTCATTCCCGCGGGAGCGGGAATCCAGGGGCGGGGAGGCAGGGCAATGCAAAAAGCGGATTTCCCGATGCGACTTGAATCAAGACTCTCTTTGATCGTTATGTTAAGCATAACGCTCCCAGCCTTCGCCGGCAACAAGAAAGCCCTCCAGCCCCTAACCGAGAGCGCCCGCCAGTCCCTGTACTGGGACGCCGTCCGCATCGCGGCGCCTCAAATCCTGCCCGACTCCCTCCGGCAGGTCCGGACCCGCTCGCAAAAATGCGGATTCCAGACCGTATCCGCGGTGCGCGCCCACAAGCATGAATTCACGGAGGAACAGAAAGCGGTCCTGTCCATTCTCGACACGCGCCCCTCACTTCCGTACTCCCTGGTCAGCCCGTCCGGCCGGTTCCGCGTTCATTACGCGACCGACGGCACATCCGCGGTGCCCCCGGATGACGCGGACCACAACGGAATCCCCGACTTCCCGGAGGAGGCCTGCCGCAGTCTGGACCGCGCGTATTCTGTGGTCGTGGAACAGCTCGGCTATCGTCCGCCGCCCGCGGACAACCAGGCAGGTCCGG
>CAZNXX010000068.1:0-15219 GCA_964577095.1 uncultured bacterium
GCCGCGGCGAGGAGTAGCAGCAGGATCGTCTTTTTCATGACGGCTCCTTTGCCGGGTTGAAGTAATTTATCTGCGATGGACAGCTGATATCAAGCGCGAGAACGTTGACATGTTTTCACGGTCCAACGTCCCTTCCCCCGAAACCTGGGATGCCGTCCGAATACCGGTGTTTTTTAAACGTGTAAACGTTCAAACGTGTGAACGTGTAAACGCATCTATTGCTTCCCGTCCTTCTCCTTCCCGTGGCGTTTTCCGGTATACAGGAACCGCTTGATCTTCTGGGTCGGGGTTTTCTCGAAAGGCTCTGGGTGTTCGACGATGCGCGTGATCCTGGAGAACTTGGACACGCTCGCGTTGACCCTGTGGCGCATCGCCTCCAGCCTCTCGTGCACGGCATGGCTGATCTGCTCTTTCTTCAGGCCGAGGGCCTCGAGCTCGCGGTGCAGGAATTCGTAATTCGGGTGCACGGCCGCGACCACTTTCCCCTCCTCCTCGTAGACCAGGGATTCCGTCACCTCCTCCGCCCGGTTCAGAACGGACTCGATTTCCTCGGGGTAGATGTTCTCGCCGTTGGGGCCGATGATGGTGTTTTTCGCGCGGCCCATGATGTAGAGGTACCCGTCCTTGTCCAGTTTGCCCAGGTCGCCCGTACGGAACCAGCCGTCCGGAGACAGCACTTCAGCCGTGCGCCCCGGGTCGCGGTAATAGCCGGTCATGACATTGTCGCCCCGGACGATGATCTCGCCCTGTCCGGTTTCCGGGTCCAGGCCGTCGAGCCGCATCTCCACCCCGGGGATGACGGGGCCGGTGGAGCGGAAACGGGTCAGCCGCGGCGTGCACCCGGCGATCATGGGCGACGTCTCGGTGAGGCCGTAGCCGATGGCGTAGGGGAATCCGCCCTCGCGCAGGAAGCGCTCCGTGTCCTCCGACACCTTGGCGCCGCCGATGCCGTAGAAATGAAGCTTTCCGCCGAACGTCCGGTACACTTTTTTGGCGGCCGCGCGGTGGAGGATGCGGCGCGTGAACGGCACCTTCATCAGGCTGCGCGTGAACGCGTTGGCGGTCAGCTTGGGCAGGACGCTGTTCTTGTACACCTTCTCCATGATCAGGGGAACCGTGAGCATGACCGTGGGCCGGACGGTTTCGAGCGCCGGCATCAGGACGCGCGCCACGGGCGGTTTGTCGAGATAGTGAACGCAGGCGCCCTTGGCCAGCGGGATCAGGAACCCGATGGTGAATTCGTAGCAGTGGGAGAGGGGCAGGATGGAGAGAAACCGGTCCTCCTCCATGACGCGCTGGATCTCGAGGGTGGCCAGCGTGTCGAAGACGAAGTTGCGGTGCGTCAGCACCACGCCCTTCGAGTGGCCGGTGGTGCCGGATGTGTAGATGATTGCGGCCGTGTCCTCCTCCCGGACCGGCCTGGATGCCCAGCTCAGGTCATCCGGGGCGCCGTCGGGCGTCCGGTCCAGCCCTCCCGAGTCGGGCAGGTTCGCCATCGCCTCCGCGGCCGCTCCGTCCGGGATGCGCACGAATCCCTCCATGCGGATGCGGATGGGGCAGGACAGGCCTCCGTCTGCCTCGGCTTTGGCGAACTGCTTCTGTGAGACGATCAAAACCCGGGCCTCGGAATGCGCCAGGATGGTCCGTATTTCATCGGTGTGGAAATCGGGAAGGATGGGAACCGCGACCGCGCCGAGCGAAGTGACGGCAAAATGGGCGATGCCCCATTCGGGCCTGTTCTCCGAAAGGATGGCGACGCGGTCACCGGCGGACACGCCCAGGGCCGAGAGCCCGGTCGACAGCGCGCCGACGCGCCGGCCGAATTCACGGTACGTCACGGGCTCGCCTCCGACCCAGCACACCGCGGGTCTGTCGCCGTGAGTCTCGATGGTCCGCCGGAGCATGGCCGGGAGCGTTTTCTTTTCAATCGCAGTCAATGGAGTCTCCTCTCTTTCCGGTCCGGCGGGGACCAGCCTCGCCCGAGGCCGATGCCTTCCGGAACGGCTGTCCCCGCGCGCGGGGGGATTTATTCGAAATCCGTGGGGTCGCCCTCTCCGCGGCGGAGAACGCGATAGGGAAATTCCATGAGGTTCACAACGGTGGTGGGCCTCGATCCGGTCCATCCGCCGTCGACGATCAGGTCCACCCGGCCTTCGAGACGGTTGAGAATTTCATCCGGATCCGCGAGCGGATCCTCGTCCGGGGGCAGGATGAGCGTGGTCGTCAGCATGGGTTCGTTGAGCGTGGCGAGAATGCCGCGCGCGATGCGATGGGTGGGGACGCGAAGGCCGATGGTTTTCCGCTTGGGGTGGATGCACCGGCGGGGCACTTCGCGGGTGGCCTGCAGGATGAACGTGTATTGCCCCGGCGTGTGGGCCTTGAGCAGGCGGTACACGGGCGTGTCAAACACCGCATATAAGGAAACCTCGGACAGGTCGCGGCACAGGAGCGTGAAGTTGTGATGGGCGTCCACCTGGCGGATCTGGCAGATCCGGTCATGGGCCGATTTGTCCCCGAGGTGACAGCCCAACGCGTATCCCGAGTCCGTCGGATACGCCACGACGCCGCCTTCACGGATCGCGTCGACGCATCGGACGATCAGCCGATTCTGGGGATTTTCCGGATGAATTTGGATGACATCGGTCATGGTTCACGGAGAAACCGTCGTTTCCGGCTTGTCGCTTTTCCTCCCGCGGATCGCCGGGCAGAACGCGGCGCCCGCGCGTTGCCTCCGATGACAGGGGATTCTCCGGTTTCGTGAGGTCGCGGGAGAGGTCCCGGAACGGAAGAAAAGCCCGGAGCGTACCGGTCAGCCGATCAGTTTCCGGTACTCCGCCGCCTGCATCAGGCCGTCCCATTGGGATTTGTCGGACAGCCGGATTCTGAGGATCCAGCCTTTTCCGTACGCATCCTGGTTCACCGTCTGGGGCGCGCTCTCGAGCTCCTTGTTCACCTCGACCACTTCCCCTGAAAGCGGGGCGAACAGGTCCGAAACCGCCTTGACCGCCTCGATCGAGGCGCACGGCTTGCCCTGTTCGGTCTTTTTGCCCGGGGCCGGCATTTCGACGAAGACAATGTCCCCGAGCTCGGATTGGGCGTAGTCGGTGATGCCGACCACCGCGTCGCCGCCCTCGAGGCGGGCCCACTCGTGTTCCTTGGTGTAACGGAGGTCTTCAGGTACGTTCATGGGGTCGTCCTTCAATAGGGTTCGGACCGGCTGGACGGGCGGCCGCCGCGTCTTCAGCGGGGTTTTTCGTGGCCGTCTTCGACCAGCTTGAAGTGTTCGAGAAAATGCGTGTTGAAGTCCCCCCGGTTGAAGCGGTCATCCGTCATGACCTGCTTCTGGAACGGGATGGTGGTGGGCACGCCTTCCACGATGAATTCATCCAGGGCCCGCGTCATGCGGCGGAGGGCCTCAGGCCGGTCGTGGCCGTGGGCGATGAGTTTGGCGATGAGCGAGTCGTAGTAGGGGGGGATGACATACCCGGCGTAGGCGTGCGTGTCGACGCGGACGCCCATGCCGCCGGGGACGTGGAAACTCGTGATTTTGCCGGGCGAGGGCCTGAAGGCCTTGAACGGGTCCTCGGCGTTGATCCGGCACTCGATGGCGTGGCCGCGGGGCTCGATCTCCGGATGGATATGCTTGAAATCCTCGCCGGACGCGATGAGAATCTGCTCCTTCACGAGGTCCACGCCGTAGACCATTTCCGTGACCGGGTGCTCCACCTGAATGCGGGTGTTCATCTCCATGAAATAGAACTTGCCGTCCGCGTCCAGGAGAAACTCGATGGTGCCCGCGCTGCGGTAGTTGACCGAGCGGGCGCCCTTCACCGCGGCGGCTGTCATGCGCTTCCGCAGGGCCGCGTCCACGGCCGGGGAGGGCGATTCCTCGATGAGTTTCTGGTGCTTCCGCTGGATGGAGCATTCCCGCTCGCCGAGCGCGATGACCTCGCCCTTCCCGTCGCCGATGAGCTGGACCTCGACGTGGCGGGGGCTCTCGAAATACTTTTCCATGTACAAAGTCGGGTTGCCGAATCCGGCCTGGGCCTCGGCGGACGCGGTGGCGAAAGCCGCCGCGATCTCCTTCTCCTCCCGCACGATGCGCATGCCGCGGCCCCCGCCGCCGGCCGCGGCCTTCAGAATGACCGGGTAGCCGATTTCCTTCGCCAGCCCGGCGGCCTCCTTTTCGTCGGAAACGCCGCCGTCGCTCCCGGGGATCACGGGCACGCCCGCCTTGCGCATCATGTTCTTGGCGTAGATCTTGTCGCCCATGCGCATGATCATGTCCGCGGTCGGGCCGATGAAGCGGAATCCGGAGGATTCGCAGATCTCGGCGAATTCGGCGTTCTCGGCGAGAAAACCGTATCCGGGATGGATGGCTTCGGCGCTGGTGATTTCGGCCGCGCTGATGATGCCGGGGATTTTCAGGTAGCTCTGGGCTGGCGAGGCCGGGCCGATGCACACGGCCTCGTCCGCGAACCGGGTGTGGAGGCAGTCCCGGTCCGCTTCGGAGTACACGGCCACGGTGGAGATGCCCAGCTCCTTGCAGGTGCGGATGATCCGCAGGGCGATTTCGCCGCGGTTGGCGATCAGAATCTTGCGCATGGCCGGGGGCCCTAGCCCTTTTCGACCAGGAAGAGCGGCTGGTTGTACTCCACGGGGTGGGCGTTTTCGGCGAGAATCTTGACGATCTTTCCCGTGATCTCGGCCTCGATCTCGTTCATGAGCTTCATGGCCTCGATGATGCAGAGCACCTTGCCGGGCTGAATGCGGTCGCCCTCGCGCACGTAGGGGGCGGCCTCCGGGGACGGTGACCGATAGAAGGTGCCCACCATGGGCGAGCGGATCTCGACGAGGTTGTCCGCGGCCGGCGCCGGGGCCGGTTCGATCTTGGCTCCGTGCGGGCTGGCGTCCATGCGGGGCGGCTGCGCGCCGGCGGGCACGGCCTGCAGGACCTGCGGCGCCGGGGCCGGGATCATCACGGGCGCGGCCTGCCCTTGCCGGTGCTTGGTGACGCGTATCTGAAGCTTGTCCTCGCGGATTTCCAGCTCGTCGATGGCGCTGGATTCCACCAGGCGGATCAGCCTTTTTACATCATTAAGATTCATGATCGTTCCCCCGGAAGTCAGGGTTATTTCACCCGTTCCACGTAAATGCCCGTGCGGGTGTCGACTTTGATGACCGTCCCTTCCGAAAGGAAGAGCGGAACCTGAACCACTGCGCCCGATTCGACGGTTGCCGGCTTGGTGGCGCCCGAAACCGTATCGCCCTTGAGGCCGGGATCGGTTTTCACGATCTTGAGATCAACGAAATTGGGGATATTCACGCCGATGGGCGTGTCGCCGTGGTACACGATTTCGACTTCGAGGTTTTCTTTGATGTAGATATGGCCGTCTCCGACCACGTCCTCGGTGAGCGTGACCTGGTCAAAGGTGGCGGAATCCATGAATGCGTAGTCCTGATCGCTTTTATAGAGGAACTGGAAGGTCTTCGTCTCGAGCCGTACGTCCTCGACCTTGTCACCCGAGCGGAAAGTCTTGTCGAGCACCCGGCCGGTCTTGATGTTTTTTAGACGCGTCCGGACAAAGGCCCCGCCCTTGCCGGGTTTGACATGCTGGAATTCGACCATGGTGTACAGATCGCCTTCCAGAATCATGACCAGACCGT
The DNA here is from genome assembly GCA_964577095.1 of uncultured bacterium. Classification (GTDB taxonomy): domain Bacteria; phylum Zhuqueibacterota; class QNDG01; order QNDG01; family DTFT01; genus JAFGAX01. Next base: position 5,668 of record CAZNXX010000068.1, read on the forward strand.
TACGGAATTCGGAGGTGGAAACCATAATTTCCTTTCGTCAGAGAAGATTGCCTCAGGGAATAGACCAGCCAATATAAAGGATAAACGGTAAAATGTCAATGAAAAGGTGGTTTTTTACACTAATTTTACACGAAAACAAGGATTTTCAGCGAATTATTGAGCAATTTGATTGATTGTTGCAGGGGATAATATGAGGTCCCATTGTTGTCAGTGCACAGGCGCACAAATAGTTATGTTTTTTTAGTTAATTGTTCTTTTATGATTCGGAGGTTCGTGTTTTCCACCGCAGCAACTCTTTCGGATTTTAAAAGCAGGTTGCCCAATCCCGCCTGACGGGTTTTCAGGCCATGCTTCTGTAAAACCGGACGGTTTTCAGCGCTTCGGGATTATTACGGTATTGCAGGCCCTCAGATAAACCATTTGACTTTTTTGCGGATTGTTGACATATTACAAACCATGGAGAAAAGAGGACTTTTCACGGTTATCGCCTGGGTCGCGGCTTTGGCCGGGCTGCTGTTCCCCCTGATCCCGGCCGTGTGGAACGGTTTAAGCCTGGGTCCGGATTTCCTGCCCGCCTGCGTCCGGTTCGGATACGCGAATGCGTGCCACCAGATACCGGAACGGTCCTTCTTTCTGTTCGGCGAACCCATGGCCGTATGCGCCAGATGCTACGGGATTTATGCCGGATACGCGGCAGGCACGGCCGCCTGGTTTCTTCTCCGCAAGCGTCTTCATTCATGGACGCCCAAGCCGGCCCTGTTTCCGCTCTGCCTGGCGCCTGCGGTTCTGGATTTTATCCTGTCCCACCTGGGGCTTTTTGAATCGTCCAACAGCCTGAGAGTAGTCACCGGATTCGCGGCCGGTGCCGCGGTTCCCTTTTATCTTCTGCCCGCGGTGTTCGATCTCGTCACCGGAGGCCCGCACCTGAGAGGAGTGACATGCAAGAAAAGCCCGGCAAACTGATACCGGCCCTGGCCGGCGGCGCGTTCATCGCTTTCTTTTCCCGCACACCCCTGCTGAATCTCGGCAATTGCCTGTGCTGTCTCTGGGTCGTGGCCGGCGGATTCCTCGCGGCCTGGATGGTCCGGCGGTCGCTTCCCCCGGGCGGGAACCTGACCCCGTCGGAAGGCGCCATGACCGGGTTTCTCGCGGGCGCGTTCGGCGCCCTGTTCGGTTCGTTTCTTCATTATTTTTTCGCGCTCATCGGCCTCGATTTCTCCACAGCCATGCTGGATGAGATGCTGAACGGCATGGAGGACATGCCCGAGGAGCTCGCGGAATCCATGGAGGCGATCCGGTCCATGGGCGCTTTTCACCCGGCCATGGTCGTGCTCGGGCTGGTGTCGAGCTTCATCGTCAATTCCATTTTCGCCACGGCCGGCGGCCTGATCGCCGCGTCTCTCCTGAAAAGACAACCGGCTCCCTCCGGCCGGAGGAAGCGTTGAGACGCTTCGGTCCCCGGCTCCTGTTCCTTCTCGCGGGCCTGGCCGGCCTCTCCTGCTCGGATCACGGCCTTTCCCCGGCCGCCTCGGAACCGGTCTCGGGTCTGAGCGGCCGCATCACCTTCACGGGCGCGTGGCCGGACTCGACGAAGGACGTCGTGCTCGTTGTATCCAAAAAGTACCCGGAAGGCATCACGGACCGCGACGGCCTGATCGCTTTTGTCCTGCAGAATTTCCTCAGCGGCGGCATTCAGCTCTGCGACACCATTCCCGCGAACGCCGACACGTACGATTATCATATCCGGCTCCAGCCCGGCGTCTACGAGTGGGTGTTCGTCATCTGGTTCCCGGACACGCCCGATTACCTGTACGGCGTCAAGGAACTGGGCGCCTATTACCGGAACCCGGATCTGCAGACCCGGCCCTCAGCCGTGGAGATCATTGACGGCGTGACCTATGATCGCATCAACATCTCGGCCGATTTCGCGAACGTCGGCAGGGAACTGCCGTTCTTCAGGCCTGGGAGGAAGAGATGAGGCGCGGCCCCGCCCGGGCGGCGGCCGCGGCCGTGTGCGTGTTCCTGCTTTCGGTCTGCGGAAGCGGCGCCGGCCAGGACCGCGGCCGGCTGGAAGGCCGCGTTGTGGACGAGGCGACCGGACGGCCGCTGTGGGGCGTCAATGTCATGGTGAAGGGAACCTGGCTCGGCGCGGTCACGGACGAGGCGGGCCGCTTTGCCGTGCCTGCCGTGCCCGCGGGCCGCTGCGACGTCGAGGCCTCGCTCATGGGCTACGAGAAACGGACTGCGGCCGGTTTGGAGATTGCCGCCGGAGCGGCCACGGAGGTGACGCTCCGGCTCAAGCAGACGATGATCCGCAGGCCGGCCGAGATCGTGACGGCCTCGAAGCGGAAGCAGGCCATCGAGGACGCGCCCGTGACCGTGGACGTGGTCGGAGACGCTGAAATTCGGTCGCGGAACGCGGTCACGCTCGACAAGGTGCTGGAGAACACGGCCGGCATGGGCGTGACCGACGGCCAGATCGACCTGCGCGGCTCCACGGGATTCAATTACGCGGCCGGCAGCCGCGTGCTCCTGCTGGTCGACGGGCATCCCCTGATCAACGGCGACACCGGCGGCATCAACTGGGACGCGATACCGATCGAGGAAGTGGAGCGCGTGGAGGTCGTGAAGGGCGCGGGGTCCGCGCTGTACGGTTCGAACGCGCTGGCCGGCATGGTGAATGTCATCACGCGCGACCCGTCAGCCGCGCCCGAAACGCGGGTGCGAATGACGGCCGGGTTCCACGACACGCCGGCCTATGACGCCTGGCGCTGGACGGACCGGTTTCTGACCTGGCGCGTCTTCGACCGGGGGGAGTTCGATCTTCAGAACCCGCTGGGGTTCGCCGGCCTGGATGTCTCGCACAGCCGCACCCTCGGCCCGGTGGGCCTGTCGGTCACGGCCGGCCGCAAGGGCGGAACCGGTTTCAACCAGAACGGATGGGTGGAGCGGTGGAACGCGGGCGCGAAGATCAAGGCTCGCACCTCGGAGCGGGGCACGCTGAACCTTTCGGCCGGACATACGGACAACGACCACGGCGAAGTGACCCAGTGGCTGAGCCAGAGCCGGCCCCTCGAAGTGCCACCGTCCGAGTATGGAAACTCCATCCGTTACAGAAAATCGAATGCGGCCGCCACGTACCGGCACATTCTGAGTCCGTCCCTGGCGACCACCTTGAAGGCGAACTGGTACCGCACGCACTGGAAGAACGACTACCAGGACAACGGCGACGAGGCCCGCACGGACAAGATCGGGGCGGAGGCGCAGGTCGACGCTCTGTGGGGAAGGCACGCGGCCACGTTCGGCGCCGAAGCGGCGCACAACCGGGCGGAATCGGACATTTACGGGAGTCCGGAGACGCTCGATCTCGCGGTGTATGGCGAGGACGGCCTGCGTTTCGCGGAGCGCGCGACGCTGACCGCCGGATTGCGTTACGATTTTCACCGCGTGCAGGGGGTGTATTCGGACGGCCAGTTCAGCCCGCGTCTCGGGCTGGTTTTCAGGCCCACCGGGGAAACGGCCCTGCGCGCGTCCTTCGGCCGGGGGTTCCGCGCGCCTTCCATCGCCGAGGTGTTCGCGGACATCACGGTGTCGGGCTTTCACGTGAGCCCGAACCTCGATCTGCGCAAAGCCGAGCGGGCCTGGAGCGCCGAGATCGGAGCGGGCCATACGGTGGACCTGAGCCGGCTGTTTCCGGCTCTGGAAGGGCCGCATCCCGTGCTCCTGCTCGACGCCGCGGTGTTCAGGAGCGATTACCGGGACATGATCGAAGTGGGGCTGAAGCCCGGCAGTCAGGACATCCAGTTTCTCAACATCGGAAGCGCGTTCACGCAGGGATTCGAGGCGCGCGGCCGGGCGTCGATGTGGAACGGCCGGCTGTCCGGGCAGGCGGGATACACCTTTGTCGACTCCCGGGACCGCGGCACGGGCCGTCCCCTGCGGTACCGGTCGAGACACCGGCTGAACGCGGGCGCGGAATGGAGGGCCGGCCGGCTGACCTTCGGCCTGGACGCCCGCTTCGCGAGCCGGATCGAGGAGACCCTGCTCTACAACTCGGACGAACGCGTCGCGGCGCGGGTCGTGGACGGCCGCGTCGGGCTCGACCTGGGCCGGACCGACCTCGTGATCGAGTGCACCAACATGGGCAATTACATGTACACGCTCCGCGAGCGGATGCTGGAGCCGATCCGCGCCTTCTCCCTGACCCTGAGGACCGCATGGTGAAACTCTGGCAGAAAAAGACGAAAACGGACCCGGACGTCGAGGCCTTCACCGCAGGCGATGATCCCGCGCTCGACCTGCGGCTGGTGCCGTACGACTGCGCGGCCTCGGCCGGTCACGCGAAAATGCTCGGCCGCATCGGCGTGCTCCAGGCCGAAGAGGTGGGCCGGCTGGTGGAGGAGCTGGACGCCGTCGCCCGCCTGGCGGAGGAGGGCCGGTTCGAGATTCCGAGGGAGATGGAGGACTGCCACACCGCCATCGAGAACCGGCTCACGGAAAAGCTCGGCGAACTCGGGAAGAAAATCCACACCGGACGGTCGCGGAACGACCAGGTGCTGGCGGCCCTGCGCCTGTTCTGTGTCGCCGAGGCCGGACGGATCCGCTCGGCCTCGGACAGCCTGACCGCCGGCCTGAAGGAACTGTCCGGCCGCTCCGGAGGCGTGGCCATTCCCGGCTACACGCACACGCGCAAGGCCATGCCCTCGTCGATCGGGCTGTGGGCCGGCGGATACGCCGGGGCGCTGGAGGAGGACGCCCGGCTTCTCGAATTCATCCGCGGCCGCATGGACCAGTCGCCGCTTGGCACGGGCGCCGGCTACGGCGTGCCGCTCGACGTGGACCGGGCTTTCGCGGCGAAGGAGGCGGGATTCTCTGCCGTGCAGGAGAACCCGATCGCGGTCCAGTTGAGCCGCGGCAAGTTCGAGTCCACGCTGGTCCACTGCCTCGCGCTTTACATGCTCGATGCGAACCGCCTGTCGTCCGATCTCATATTTTTCTCCATGCCGGACACGGGATTCGTCCGCCTGCCCGAGGCTTTCTGCACCGGCAGTTCCATCATGCCGCAGAAAAAAAACCCGGACGTTCTCGAACTGGTGCGAGCGAAATACCACGCGGTTCTTGCCTGCCAGATCCAGCTTCAGACGACCACGGCCGGCCTGATCTCCGGATACCACCGGGACCTCCAGCTCACGAAGAAACCGCTCATGGAGGCGCTTGACGCGGCGGCCGCTTCGCTGGCTATTCTGGCGAAGGTGGTGTCCGGCCTGGAAGTGGACGAGGCGGCCTGCGCGAAAGCGCTCACGGAAGAGGTCTTCGCCACGGAGCGGGTGTACGCGCTCGTGAAGCAGGGCGTGCCTTTCCGGGAGGCGTACCGGAGGGTTGGAAAACAGTACGAGTGAACGCGGTCGAACGGCCGTTCGCGGCCGGCGGGACGGGATGGCGCCGGATGCGCGGCTCCGGTCCGCGTCAAACTAATCGAAACGAACGAAAGGAAACGCAATGTCCATATTCACCAGGGAGTCCCAGGCTCCGGTTCCGGACAGGAATGAACACAGGAATGAAAACCGGAACGACAACAGGAACGAGAACAGAAGCGAAAACAGAAACGAAAATAGAAACGAAAATAGAAATGACAACAGGAACGATCGCAGGCACGAGCATCGGAATGACCGCCGCAACGAACATCGAGGCGAATCCCCGATGCCGGCTGAAAAACTTACCGACTTCCAGCAATTGAACGTCTGGCAGAAGGCGCACAAGCTGACGCTGGAGGTGTTTCAGCTCACCCGGAAATTCCCCAAGGAAGAGCGCGAGGAGACAGCGAGGCTCATCCGCAGGACCGCCACGGACATCCCCGCGAAGATCGCGGAGGGTTTCATGCGCCGGCATCCTCGCGACAAGGAAGTCTCGTACCGCATGAGCCAGGACGCCATCGAGGAGTTGAAGTATTACCTGATCCTGTCCCGGGATCTCGGTTTTCTGAAGGACACCGAAGAGATACTGATGGCCGTGGACGAGGTGGCCCGCATGCTGACCGGCCTGGTCCGGTCCGCGCGTCACGGCAACTGATCCGTCGGTCATTACTGAATGCCCGCCAGGCGTCCCGGACCGGGGCGCCTGGTCTGTTTTCGGGCAACCTGGGACGGCCGGGGACGTATAAATAAACGTTGGCACGTTAACACGTTGACACGTTCGCACGTTCGAACGTTTAAACGTTCTAACGTGTGAACGTGCAAACGCTTTTTCCCGGAGTGCGCATGCTGAAAATCGAGAATCTTGCCAAATCCTTCAATGGAACGACCGCGGTCGACCGGATTTCCTTCGAGGTCCGGAAGGGGGAGATCTTCGGGTTTCTCGGCCCGAACGGCGCAGGCAAGACGACCACAATCAACATGATCAGCGGCCTGCTCAAGCCGGACGCGGGCGCCATCCATCTCGATGGACGCGACATGCTTTCCGGAGGACCGGCGCTGCGGAAAAATCTGGGCGTGGTGCCCCAGGACGTGGCTCTCTACGAGGAGCTGAACGCGGTCGAGAATCTCCGGTTCTGGGGCGGGCTGTACGGCCTTGCGGGCGCGCCTCTCAGACGGCGCATCGACGAACTGCTCGAGGCCACGGGCCTGGCGGACCGGGCGAAGGAGCGCGTGGCGGGCTATTCGGGCGGCATGAAGCGGCGGCTGAACATGGCCGCTGGCATGGTGCACAAGCCCAAACTGCTCCTGCTCGACGAGCCGACGGTGGGCATCGATCCCCAGGCCCGCAACCACATGCTCGGCCTGGTCCGAATCTTCGCGAAACAGGGCACGACCATTCTGTACACCACCCATTATCTGGACGAGGCCGAAAGTCTGTGCGGCCGCCTGGCCATCATCGACCACGGCCGCATTCTTGCCTCGGGCACGCAGGACGCGATCAAGCGCATCGTCGGCGAGAACCGCCTGCTCAAGGTGACGGGCCGGTTTTCCAGGACAGCGGCGGAGCGGCTTCAGAAGAAAATCCGGTCCCTGACCGTCGTTTCCGCAGCGGAGAACGAGGCCGTGTTCAGCCTGCCGGTGGCGCAGGGCACGGGCCGGTTTCTCGAAGCGCTCATCGCCGGCGGCCTGGAAATCGAGAATGTCGGCATCAAGGAGCCGAGCCTCGACTCGGTGTTCATCAAGCTCACCGGAAGGGAGCTGCGCGATTGATCGGCCGGCTGCTTCATAAGGACATGCTCCGCCGGATGCGGAACCCGGGCGGATTCATTCTGCTGCTTGTCATGCCGCTCCTGTTCGCCCTGCTCATCGGTCTCGCGTTCGGACCGTCCGGGGGCGAGGAAAAGCGGATCCGGTTCACCCTCCTGTTCGAGGACAGGGACGGGAGCATCGCGTCGAAAATGCTGAAAACGGCCTTCACCCAGGGCGAGCTGTCCAGCCTGTTCGATGTCCGGTCCGTGCAGGGCGACACGGGACGCGCTTCCATGGATCAGGGAAAAGCGTCCGCGCTGCTGATCGTCCCCGCCGGGTTCGGCGACTCCCTGTTGAACCGGCGGCAGACCGAACTGTTTCTGGTCAAGAATCCGTCCGAATCGTTCGGCCCGAAAATCGCGGAGGAGACCGTACGCCTGTTCGCCGAGGCCGGGGACCGCTTCGTGCGGATCGCCGGGGCTCCCCTGGAGAACATCCGCGTCCAGTCGGAGCGCAGCACGGCGCCGTCGGACTGGGAGGTGGCGGCCGTGGCTGTGCAGTTCAGCCGGCTCGTGGACCGGGTTTCCGCGTATCTCATCCCTCCGAAAATCGATCTGACGATCCGGTCCGCAGCGCCGCGAAAGACCGGGTCCGATTCGTACAACATCTACGCGGACATTCTATCCGGTCTGTCGGTCATGTGTCTTTTGTTCATACTCGACGTGCTGTCGAGGGATATCCATGAGGAGCGCCAGAAGAAGACCCTGCTCAGGCTCCGCGCGGGCCCGGCTTCGGTCTCATCGCTGGTCGCGGCCAAGATGCTTTTCGTTTTCCTCAGCGGGCTGGCGGCCCATGCCCTGGTGTGGATCGGCGCTGCCGCACTGTTCGGCGTCCGCATGGACGCGGGCCAGATCATTCTCTTCCTCCCGTTCTCCCTGGTGATGGTGGCGGCCCTCACCGGCGTCGTTTTCATGGTGCAGGGACTGAGCCGCACGCTGTCGCAGGCCCAGGCGATTTCTCCGGCGGTGATCATCACCTTCAGCATGCTGGGCGGATCCATGCTGCCGGTCCGCAATCTGCCCGGCTTTCTCCAGAAGGCGGCCGCGCTGTCGCCGGTGTACTGGGGCGTCAAGGGCCTGCAGGGAATCCTGCTGGAGCACGCGGGTCCGGCCGGGCTCCTCAAGCCGGTCCTTTCCCTCTGCCTGCTCGCCTGGTGTTTCCTGGTCCTGTCCTTTTTCCTTCTCAGGAGAAAGGCGGCGGCATGGGCGTGACAGGACATCTCATCCGGCAGTTCTGGATCGTCTGCTTCAGGGAAAAGTCCACGCTGTTCTGGATGTTCCTCATGCCGGTCATTTATATCTTCATTTTCGGAAGCGCGTTCCGCGGAGGAAACGACCCGAGCCGGTCGTGGGCCGATCTCGCTGTGGAAAACCGGGATAACGGGTTCCTTTCGCAGAGATTGATAGCGTCCATCGGCTCCGAAAACGTGATCCTCGATTCACTGAACAGCGTGTTCCGTCCGGCTTCCGGAATCAGCGGGGCCGATTCCGCCTTGGGCCGTTCCGGGCCGGAGCCGATCCGCACGCTGATCATTTCGGCCGGGTTCACCGACAGCCTGCTCCGCGGACAGAAGGTTCATCTGGTTCTCCGCAAACGTCCGGACTCCAATCTCGAAGCCGAGCAGACCGCGGTCATGGCCGTGCGCAAGGCATCCTTCCGCCTGCTCGCGGACGCGGCCGAGGCCGCGGCGTCCGGAAAAAAGATCACGCAAAAATCGCTGTCCGGACTGGACGGCCGGAGCCCGCGGGTCACGGTTCAGACGTCCTACGCGGGGCGCCACCGCGTCATCCCGTCCGGGTTCAACCAGCAGGTGCCGGCCAACATCGTTCAGTTCGGCATGATTTTTCTGTTCGTGTACGCCGGGTCCTTCATCCACGAGGAGCGCAGAAAAGGCGTGCTGAAACGGATACGGACCGCGCCCGTGGGATTCCGTCAGCTCTTCCTTTCCAAGCTCGCCGGCGCATCGACGCTCGGGATGCTGCAGGCCGGGCTCCTGCTCCTGATCGGCCGGTTCGCCTTCGGCGTGTACTACGGCGCCTCGCTCCCCGGCCTGGTCCTGCTCGTCGCGGCGTATTGCGTCTGTATCGCGGCCATGGGGCTCTGTCTCGGGTTCGCGTTGAAAGACCACGACAAGCTGATCGGCATCGCGATCGTTTCCGGCCTGTTCATGGCGGCCGTTTCCGGGTGCTGGTGGCCCCTCGAGATCGCGCCGGCCTGGATGCAGAAGGCGGCCCTGGTCCTGCCCTCGGGCATCGCGCTCCGCGGCCTGCACCTGCTGATTTCCTACGGCCGGGGCTTCGAGGACGTGTTGCCGCACATCGCGGGGCTG